>NZ_JBICJH010000024.1:0-228053 GCF_043102935.1 Vibrio sp. zbq_1 | reverse complement strand
GACGCACCAGATTTAGGTTCTGGCGCCGCAAGGTGTGAGAGTTCAAGTCTCTCCTTCCGCACCATCATTGAAAACCCAGCATTAATTTGCTGGGTTTTTTCTTTTTTCCGATTCTGGACTCGGTAGATCTTTGATTTACCGAATTAAAAAAGCGAGCTCATGGCTCGCTTTTTTTCTATCTGGTTTGCTACGTAATACTTAGCCTACATACCTAACGCGTACTTCAATACTTGTGCTTTGATCGGCCCTGAATTTTCAGCCAGCTTTAATGCTGCATTGCGTGCAAACTTCAAAGGCCCCAAATCATTGCTAAAGCCTTTGTAGAAAAAATCCATACCGGTCTGCATTAGAAGATTATCCGGGCGACGAGTACGCTCATATTTTGCTAATAGAGCATCCGTTAACTCATCTTGCCCTTGTGTCACTGATAGCAATACATCAACGTCTTTAAAGCCTAAATTCACGCCCTGCCCCGCTAATGGATTGATTGTATGCGCTGAATCACCAACTAGCACACAACCTCTATGCGAATAGGACTGCGCGTGTCGACGCGTCAAAGGAAAAGAACCAAACTGTAGAACTTCGATATCTCCAAGCTCTTTAGGAAAGTGACGCACGATCTCTTCTCTTAATTGAGGTTTGGTCATCGCGCAAAGCTGTTTGATTCGTTTTGGGGAATCATACCAAACTAAAGATCCTTGCCCGACTTCTTGTCCATCTTCTGTCAATGAACTCAAAGGTAGGAAAGAGCGAGGCCCACTAGGGGTGAACTGTTGCCAAGTAATGTCTTGTTGTGGCAACTCAGTCTTAACATTGATGAGCATACAATGTTGACGGTAATCCCAAGCAGTCACGCCAATACCCGCTAGCTGACGTACTTTAGAATTGGCACCATCAGCGCCAATGATCCAGTTCGCATCAAACTGTTCGCCGCTTTCTAGCGTGATACGGTTTCCATCATTGAAGTCGATGTCTTTTAATCGCTCAGGACACTTCACCGTTAAGTTGTCGAATTGCGCGAAAGCTTGCCAAAGGCCAAGTTGGATTAGGCGGTTTTCAACGATGTAGCCAAGTTGATCCAATGAAAGCTCATCAGAATGAAAACGAGTACGACACTCAGGATGCTCCCACGTTTCCAGACGACGATAGGGACAGACGCGCATTGCTTCGATCGCCGACCAAGCATCTAATGATTCAAATAACTTCACCGATTGATGTGAAATAGCAGAAACTCGCACGTCCAGAGCTTGAGCAGCATCAAATGCTTTAGGCTCCGCTCCTTCAACTACCACTACGCTTCTACCTTGCTTGGCAAATCCAACCGCGACAGCTGCCCCGACCATGCCGCCACCGATTACGGCGATGTCATACTTGTTCATTTTTTGCTCTTCATCATGCTGATTATTTGGCGTTTTTCAATTGTACGTTCCGAGGCTATTTTTACAAAATTGTTTAACAAAAAACCTTGCTGTATATAGGGCAAAAAACTAGATTTCATCAGGGTTTGCAGAGAATTCGTCAGATCACTAGTCAGGTGCTTTTTAAAGCAGTACAATACGCCGCTTACCGCCGTGATGGCGGCTATAATTTGAGCAATAGCTCTCCAATTTAAGTACAACTGAACGAGCGAAAGTGAGATGAGTAAGAAACTGCTAATTAAAACCTGGGGCTGCCAGATGAACGAATACGATTCATCAAAAATGGCCGACCTGCTTAATGCTGCAAACGGCTATGAGCTGACGGAAGAGCCAGAGGAAGCAGACGTACTTCTACTTAACACCTGTTCGATCCGTGAAAAAGCGCAAGAGAAAGTTTTCCACCAGCTAGGCCGTTGGAAAACACTAAAAGATAAAAAACCTGGCGTAGTTATCGGTGTAGGTGGTTGTGTAGCAACACAAGAAGGTGACCACATCCGTGAGCGTGCACCATACGTTGACGTGATCTTTGGCCCTCAAACTCTGCACCGCCTACCTGAGATGATCAAACAATCTCAAACTGACGATGCACCGGTAATGGACATTTCGTTCCCAGAGATTGAAAAGTTCGACCGCCTACCTGAGCCACGTGCAGAAGGCGCGACGGCGTTTGTTTCTATCATGGAAGGCTGTTCAAAATACTGCACTTACTGCGTTGTACCATACACTCGTGGTGAAGAAGTTAGTCGTCCAATGGATGACGTGTTATTCGAGATTGCACAGCTAGCGGAACAAGGTGTACGTGAAGTTAACCTACTAGGTCAAAACGTAAACGCATACCGTGGCCCTATGCACGACGGCGAGATCTGCTCTTTTGCTGAACTGCTTCGTCTCGTTGCATCTATCGATGGTATCGACCGTATTCGTTTCACGACTAGCCACCCGCTAGAGTTTACAGACGACATCATCGCGGTTTACGAAGATACCCCGGAGCTTGTGAGTTTCCTACACCTGCCAGTACAAAGTGGTAGTGACCGTATTCTAACGATGATGAAGCGTCCTCACACAGCTATCGAGTACAAGTCGATCATCCGTAAACTACGTAAAGCGCGTCCTGATATCCAAATCAGTTCTGACTTTATTGTTGGTTTCCCTGGTGAAACAGACAAAGACTTCCAAGACACAATGAAGCTAATCAAAGACGTAGACTTTGACATGAGCTTCAGCTTTATCTTCTCACCTCGTCCAGGTACACCTGCGGCAGATTACCCTTGTGATATACCAGAGCAAGTGAAGAAAGAGCGTCTATACGAGCTGCAACAAACCATCAATGCACAAGCAATGCGTTACTCACGCCTAATGCTTGGTACTGAGCAGCGTGTACTGGTTGAAGGCCCTTCTAAGAAAAACCTAATGGAACTGCGCGCTCGTACAGAAAACAACCGTGTAGTAAACTTTGAAGGTAGCGCAGACCTAATTGGTCAGTTCGTTGACGTGAAGATTACGGACGTATTTGCAAACTCGCTACGTGGTGAGCTAGTACGTACAGAAAAAGACATGGACCTTCGTAGTGTGATTTCTCCAACACAAATGATGGCGAAAACACGTCGCGAAGATGAGCTAGGTGTAGCTACTTTTACGCCATAAGCTCGTATAAATCGCCATGGAGAGCCTGGTCGTCATCAGGCTCTCATTGAGTGGCATAAAATGAGAGGCAACATTGAGCAATAAAATCGTAACTCTAGAAATTAACCTAGAACCTTCAGATAACCGCCGACTTGCTAGCCTGTGCGGTCCATTCGACGACAACATCAAGCATTTAGAACGCCGTCTAGGCGTTGAAATCAACCATCGTAGTGACCATTTTACCATTGTTGGTAAGCCTCACACCTCAGCGGCTGCGCTGGACATTCTAAAAACGCTTTATGTAGATACTGCGCCTGTGCGTGGCGAGATCCCAGATATCGAACCAGAACAAATTCATCTGGCGATCAAAGAATCTGGCGTATTAGAACAAAATACCGAATCAAGTATTGCGCACGGTAAAGAAGTGTTCGTAAAAACCAAAAAAGGCGTCATTAAACCGCGCACACCAAACCAAGCTCAATACTTGGTCAATATGGTTACGCACGACATCTCTTTTGGTATTGGTCCTGCAGGTACAGGTAAGACTTACCTTGCCGTTGCAGCAGCAGTTGATGCACTTGAACGCCAAGAAATTCGTCGCATTCTTTTGACTCGTCCAGCGGTAGAAGCGGGTGAAAAACTGGGTTTCCTACCTGGTGATTTGAGCCAAAAGGTTGACCCATACCTTCGTCCACTGTACGACGCGCTGTTCGAAATGCTAGGTTTCGAGCGTGTTGAAAAGCTGATTGAACGTAACGTTATTGAGGTTGCGCCACTGGCGTACATGCGTGGTCGTACTCTGAACGATGCTTTCATTATTCTGGATGAAAGTCAGAACACCACGGTTGAACAGATGAAGATGTTCCTGACTCGTATTGGTTTCAACTCACGTGCAGTTATTACTGGTGACGTGACTCAGATTGACTTACCTCGTGGTGCGAAATCGGGTCTTCGTCATGCGATTGAAGTACTCAGTGAAGTCGACGACATCAGCTTTAACTTCTTCCAAGCTGACGACGTCGTTCGCCACCCGGTGGTTGCACGAATCGTCAACGCCTACGAGAAGTGGGAAGCACAAGATCAAAAAGAACGTAAAGAGTTCGAACAACGTCGCCGTGAAGAGCGTGATGCTAAACTGTTAGAAGCAGCCAAGGCGGAACTTAGTGCTCAAGTCACTGCAACTAAGGAATAAAAATGGCAATTGAACTTGATCTGCAACTGGCAGTCGAAAATGAAGATGGCTTACCTTCTGAGCAAGACTTCCAACTTTGGTTAGACAAGACTATTCCTCTTTTCCAACCTCAAGCAGAAGTGACAATTCGAATTGTCGATGAGAAAGAAAGCCACGCTCTTAACCATGAGTATCGTGGTAAAGATAAGCCGACGAATGTGCTTTCTTTCCCATTTGAAGCGCCTCCTGGCATGGAGATTGACCTTTTGGGCGATCTTATTATTTGCCGCCAAGTTGTTGAAAAAGAGGCAATTGAACAGAATAAGCCTCTGTTAGCACATTGGGCGCATATGGTTGTACATGGCAGCTTGCATCTGCTAGGTTATGATCATATCGAGGATGATGAAGCTGAAGAGATGGAGTCCCTCGAAACAGAAATCATGCAAGGTATGGGTTATGAAGACCCTTATATTGCTGAAAAAGAGTAACCCTTTGGGTTCTCGACAGGGAAAGGCGAACCAATAAATCAGTTCTCGCGTTCGCCTCTCTACGTGAGCTATCACACGTCTGATAGCGTTACTTAATTGAGAAACAATGAACGAAGATAATTCTCCCTCTTCTAACGAAGGTAAGAAAGAAAAGGCAGAAGGTCCGAGTAGAAAGTCCTTCTTTGAACGCCTAGGTCAACTATTTCAAGGTGAACCAAAAGACCGCCAAGAGCTTGTGGATGTAATCCGCGACTCAGAAGTAAATGACCTGATTGACCACGATACCCGCGACATGCTCGAAGGTGTTATGGAAATCTCCGAAATGCGTGTGCGTGACATCATGATCCCGCGTTCGCAAATGGTCACCGTTGAGCGCACTGACGATTTAGATACTCTAATCGCACTTATTACCGATGCTCAGCACTCTCGCTACCCAGTAATCAGCGAAGATAAAGACCATGTGGAAGGTATTCTTCTTGCGAAGGACTTACTTAAATACTTAGGCTCAGGCAGTAACCCATTTGATATTGAAGAAGTAATTCGACCTGCAGTTGTGGTGCCGGAAAGCAAACGTGTTGACCGCCTGCTAAAAGAGTTCCGTGAAGAACGCTATCATATGGCGATTGTTGTCGATGAATTCGGTGGTGTTTCTGGTCTTGTGACCATTGAAGATATCCTGGAAGAAATCGTCGGGGATATCGAAGATGAATTCGATGAAAGCGAAGAAACAGACATTCGTAAGCTAAGCAAGCATACGTTTGCTGTCAGAGCGCTGACAACCATCGAAGAGTTTAATGAGACATTCGGTACCAACTTCAGCGATGAAGAAGTAGATACGGTAGGTGGCATGGTCATGACTGCCTTTGGTCACTTACCTTCTCGCGGCGAATTGGTCGAAATTGAAGGCTACAACTTCAAAGTCACCGCTGCCGATAACCGTCGTGTCATTCAACTCCAAGTGACCATTCCAGACGAAGAAACGCTGGTTGAAGCCACTCAAGAGTAACGCGATACCCTACTACCGGGAATATCAGAAAAAACAATAATGATGAATTTACTCTTTCATCGCCTCAAGCGGCCCTTAGTGGCCGCTGTTGTTGGCGCCTCCACTACCCTAGCATTTGCTCCTTACCAGTTGTGGCCAATTGCCATTCTTAGCCCTGCAATATTGCTAATTCTTCTTGCAAACCAAACGCCTAAGCGCGCGCTTTGGATAGGTTATGCTTGGGGGCTAGGCCAATTTGCAACAGGTGTTAGCTGGGTTTATGTCAGCATTTCTGGCTTCGGCGGGATGCCGCTGATTGCGAACCTCTTCTTGATGGGTATGCTCATTGCCTACCTTGCAGTTTATTCCGGATTGTTCGCTTGGCTAAACAATAAGTTTTTCCCTCAATTTAGCCTCAGTAAAGCGCTTCTTGCTGCTCCGGCATTATGGCTAATTACCGATTGGTTACGCGGTTGGGTGATGACTGGCTTCCCTTGGTTGTGGTTGGGCTATAGTCAAATTGATGCGCCACTAGCAAGCTTTGCACCGATCGGTGGTGTAGAACTGCTCACGCTGTTTGTTCTTATTAGTGCAGGTGCATTAGCATATGCGTGGATTCACAAACAGTGGTTGATGATTATCATCCCTGTTGTTTTGATGAGCGCAGGTTTAGGGATTCACCAATATGATTGGGTGACACCTCGCCCAGAAGACACCACCAAAGTGGCGTTGATTCAAGGTAACGTCGACCAGAACCTCAAATGGCTGCCAAGCCAACGCTGGCCAACCATCATGAAGTACGCCGACCTGACGCGTGAAAACTGGGACGCCGACATCATTGTCTGGCCAGAAGCAGCAATCCCAGCATTTGAAGTTGAAGTACCTTCCTTCTTGAGCAACATCGATAGTGCCGCGAAGATGAACAACAGCGCCATCATCACAGGCATTGTTAATCAATCGGAGGACAAGCAGTTCTATAACAGCATTCTGTCGCTAGGCGTCACACCATACGGTGATTACAGCTTTGATATGAGCGAACGCTACCACAAGCATCACCTATTACCGTTTGGTGAGTTTGTTCCGTTTGAAGATATCTTGCGCCCACTGGCTCCATTCTTCAATTTACCAATGTCGTCGTTTAGCCGTGGGGCGTTCGTGCAACCTAATATCGTTGCGAACGGCATGCACATGGCACCAGCGCTCTGTTACGAGATCATTTTCAATGAACAAGTGCGTCAAAACGTTACTGACGAAACCGACTTCATTCTAACGCTTTCGAACGATGCATGGTTTGGACATTCGATTGGACCACTTCAACATATGGAAATCGCTCGCATGCGTGCTCTGGAACTGGGCAAGCCGCTGATCCGTTCAACAAACAACGGCTTAACAGCAGTAACCGATTATAAAGGCAAGATTGTAGAGCAAGTTCCTCAATTTGAAACAGCTGTACTACGTGCAGAGCTCACCCCAACAGATGGAACAACACCATACCGAATGTTTGGCACTTCGCCATTGTATTTTTGGGTTGCGCTGAGTTTAATGCTGGCTTGGTGGTTACCGAGAAAGAAAGACTAAAAACGTCATTTTTTAACATAAGACGAATAACGAAAAAGAGGCCACACGGCCTCTTTTTTTGCTTATCAAGCAAATACAAAAAGATGGTATAAATGACTATGGTTTCAAGGATTGACGACTAAAGCCTTTGTGGCCACATTTGATACAAGGAATAATGATAGTTGGATGGTTGTAGGTAGTTTTATGTCCGCACTCATCACAGACAAGTGTGCCTAAGCCGATAACCTCGCCAGCTTCATACAAGCCTTGATGCTCCAAGTCATCAAAAAGCTCTACCCACTCCACTTTGGTACGGTCCGTAATCTCTAGTAAGCCCTGCCAAATGGAATCCGCTACCGTTAAGTAAAAAGGACCGCTTTTGCTATCTTCATAGCTCTCAGAAAACTCTTTTAAGTCGGCTTTCACATACGCGGCAATTAAGGCCAACTCATCTTTGGTCAAGTCATTGGCGGCTTCCACCACTTTGCCCGACGTTTCTAAAGCTTTGTTAACTTCTTCCGGACTTTGCTTCAAGGTTTCAATCACATCCTCGAGCATTTCCTCATAACCTGTTTTACGTTTAGGCATAACTGACCTCCATTCTTTCTCCTACCTAGGCGCATTCAGTGCGCATGGGTACAGATTGGCTATTGTTGTGCTCCCTAGCTTTAGGTATTCTATGACGATCTATTTAAGTCTGTTCTAACCGAACTCACAAATTCCAAGATAACCGGATATCATCGATGCAAGAACAATACAATCCACAAGACATTGAACAGAAAGTTCAAAAGCACTGGGATGACAACAAGACCTTTGTTGTAAGTGAAGACCCAAATAAAGAAAAATTCTACTGTCTATCTAT
This sequence comes from Vibrio sp. zbq_1, assembly GCF_043102935.1. Lineage (NCBI taxonomy): Bacteria > Pseudomonadati > Pseudomonadota > Gammaproteobacteria > Vibrionales > Vibrionaceae > Vibrio > Vibrio sp. zbq_1. The sequence goes on along the minus strand of NZ_JBICJH010000024.1, from coordinate 219,949 downwards.
GTTCCCATACCCAAGTGGTCGACTGCACATGGGTCACGTGCGCAACTACACCATCGGTGACGTAGTATCTCGCTTCCAACGCCTACAAGGCAAAAATGTAATGCAACCAATTGGTTGGGATGCGTTCGGTCTACCAGCAGAAAACGCAGCGGTGAAAAACAACACAGCTCCTGCGCCATGGACTTACGAAAACATCGAATACATGAAAAACCAGCTTAAATTGCTAGGTTTTGGCTACGACTGGAATCGTGAATTCGCAACTTGTACGCCTGAGTACTACCGTTGGGAACAAGAGTTCTTCACTAAGCTTTACGAAAAAGGCCTAGTTTACAAGAAAACGTCTTCTGTTAACTGGTGTCCAAATGACCAAACCGTTCTTGCAAACGAACAGGTTGAAGACGGCTGCTGCTGGCGTTGTGATACTCCAGTAGAGCAAAAAGAGATCCCTCAGTGGTTCATCAAGATCACAGAATACGCTCAAGAGCTACTTGACGATCTAGACAAACTTGAAGGTTGGCCAGAAATGGTTAAGACCATGCAACGCAACTGGATTGGTCGCTCTGAAGGTGTGGAACTGAAGTTTGAAGTGAAAGGTCAACAAGACCTAGAAGTTTACACAACGCGTCCAGACACACTGATGGGTGTGACTTACGTAGGTATCGCAGCGGGTCACCCTCTAGCAACGCTAGCTGCAGAGAACAACCCAGAGCTTGCTGCATTCATCGAAGAATGTAAGAACACCAAAGTTGCTGAAGCTGAACTGGCGACAATGGAGAAGAAAGGTATGGCAACTGGCCTTACTGCTATTCATCCATTGAACGGTCGTGAAGTACCAGTTTACGTCGCAAACTTCGTATTGATGGACTACGGTACAGGTGCTGTAATGGCAGTACCTGCACACGACCAACGCGACTTCGAATTCGCAACTAAGTACGGTCTAGACATCATCCCAGTGATCAAACCAGCAGATGGTAGCGAGCTAGACATCTCTGAAGCGGCGTACACAGAAAAAGGTGTATTGTTCGATTCAGGTGAGTTCGACGGCCTAGAATTTCAAGCGGCATTCGATGCAATTGCAGCGAAGCTAGAAGCGGAAGGTAAAGGCACTAAGACCGTTAACTTCCGTCTACGTGACTGGGGTGTATCTCGTCAACGTTACTGGGGCGCACCAATCCCAATGGTAACCACTGAAGACGGTGAAGTTCACCCAGTACCTGCTGACCAACTACCAGTGATTCTTCCAGAAGACGTGGTAATGGACGGCGTAACCAGCCCAATCAAAGCAGACAAAGAATGGGCGAAGACCACATTCAACGGCGAACCGGCTCTACGTGAGACAGATACGTTCGATACGTTCATGGAATCTTCTTGGTACTACGCACGTTACTGTTCACCACAAGCTGACGATATCCTAGATCCAGAAAAAGCAAACTACTGGCTACCAGTAGACCAGTACATCGGCGGTATCGAGCACGCTTGTATGCACCTATTGTACTCACGCTTCTTCCACAAATTGCTACGTGATGCAGGCTACGTAACGTCTGACGAGCCGTTCAAACAACTACTATGTCAAGGCATGGTACTGGCTGACGCGTTCTACTTCGAGAACGAGAAAGGCGGTAAAGAGTGGGTTGCACCAACAGATGTTGCTGTAGAGCGTGACGGTAAAGGCCGCATCATTTCTGCTAAAGACAACGAAGGCCGTGATGTAACACACTCAGGCATGATCAAAATGTCTAAGTCTAAAAACAACGGTATCGACCCTCAAGAGATGGTAGACAAGTACGGTGCTGATACAGTGCGTCTATTCATGATGTTCGCATCTCCAGCAGACATGACGCTTGAGTGGCAAGAGTCTGGCGTAGAAGGTGCAAACCGCTTCCTAAAACGTGTTTGGAAACTAGTGAAAGAACACGCAGAGAAAGGCGCAGCAGAAGCAGTGGATACAGCAGCACTTTCTGGTGAGCAAAAAGCACTTCGTCGTGACGTTCACAAAACTATCGCGAAAGTGACTGACGATATCGCTCGTCGTCAAACGTTCAACACAGCAATCGCAGCAATCATGGAACTGATGAACAAGCTAGCGAAAGCACCTCAAGAATCTGCGCAAGATCGTGCAATTCTTGATGAAGCGCTAAAAGCGGTTGTAACGATGCTTTACCCAATCACTCCGCACATTTCATACGAGTTATGGACTGCGCTTGGTGAGTCAAACATCGACAACGCAGCATGGCCAACGTTTGATGAGAAAGCGCTAGTTGAAGACGAAAAGACTGTCGTTGTTCAAGTTAACGGTAAGCTACGAGCGAAGTTAACAGTAGCGGCAGACGCAACGAAAGAACAAGTTGAAGAGCTTGGTCTAAACGACGAAAACGTTACTAAGTTCACAGATGGCCTAACAATCCGTAAAGTAATTTACGTACCAGGTAAACTGCTGAACATCGTTGCAAACTAAGCGGTCACTGTAAGCAAATTACAGCTTGCAATAACGCAGAGCGAACTAATTCGCGCGCTAAGAGCCTTTAAACAGGGTAGTTCACTACCCTGTTTATTTACCTCAAACCATTCACAGCGAGTGGTTTAAGGTAAATAACCCCTTCAATTTAGGATGAATACAATCAATGCGCTTTTTCTCTTTGATTAAACTACCAGTGGTATTGGTACTAGCGGGGCTTCTTTCTGCCTGTGGTTTTCACCTTCGTGGCGAGTATTCCGTTCCGGAAGAACTGCACACCATGTCATTCTCTAGCTACGATGAATACAGCAAGCTCACACGCTATGTACGCTCTCAGCTGCAACTCAACAAAGTTGACCTAGTTCAGCCGTCATCTTCAGTACCAAATCTGCATTTAATCAAAGCAACCATGGATGAGCGAACGCTCTCGCTTTACCAAAACAGTCGTGCGGCAGAAAAAGAATTGACTTACGTGGTGCAATATCGCGTCACAATTCCAGGGTTTGGCTCAAAAAATTTCACCACAACCGTGAACCGCAACTACCTAGACAACCCGTTAACGGCATTGGCAAAATCGGTTGAACGTGACGTAATCGAAGACGAGATGCGTCAACAAGCAGCGAAACAGATGATGCGTCAACTTGGCCGAATCCGTGCTGAGTACGAAGCGGGGCAAATTGCAGCGCCAACTGAGAAAACAAACTCTTAATCAACATGCGAATTTATGCTGACAAGCTAGCTGACCATCTAGCCAAACACTTAAAGCAGGTTTATCTGATCTTCGGAAACGAACCGCTACTGATCCAAGAAAGCCGCCAAGCGATTCAAAAAACCGCTCTACAACATGGTTTTGAAGAAAGACACCGTTTTGCTGTCGATGCAAGTTTAGATTGGAACCAAGTGTATGACTGCTTTCAAGCTCTGAGCTTATTTTCTAGTCGACAACTCATTGAGCTTGAGATCCCAGAAAGCGGTGTCACCACAGCCATCAGCAAAGAGCTACAGACTCTGTGTGACATGTTGCATGATGACATCATGCTAGTGATCATCGGAACGAAGCTGACTAAAGCGCAAGAAAATGCCAAATGGTTTAAAGCACTGAATGCCAAAGGCGACTGGGTCAGCTGCTTAACGCCGGATCTTCAGCGTTTGCCTATGTTTGTGCAAACGCGCTGCCGCGCATTGGGTTTAAAGCCCGATCAGCAATCCTTACAGATGTTGGCACAGTGGCATGAAGGCAACTTATTTGCACTTTCTCAGAGTCTAGAGAAACTGGCTTTGCTCTATCCTGATGGCGAACTGACAGTTGTACGCTTAGAGGAAGCCTTAAGTCGACACAACCACTTTACGACGTTTAACTGGATTGATGCGTTACTTGCAGGTAAAGCTAATCGTGCTCAACGCATCCTGCGTCAATTAGAAGCCGAAGGCATTGAAACGGTCATTCTCATCCGAAGTGTGCAGAAAGAGTTCAATCAACTATTAAGCATGCATCAAGATCTGACTCAAATGTCGATTAGCCAAGTCTTTGAGAAGTATCGCGTTTGGCAAAATAAACGTCCGCTTTATAACGCCGCGTTAATGCGCTTATCAGCAAGCCGTATTTGCGCCCTAATCTCCTTGCTTGCGCAAGCTGAGATTAAAGCCAAAACCCAGTATGACGAGTCCGTCTGGCCAACTATTCATCAATTGAGCTTAGAAACCTGCTCTCCTGATATTAAGCTGGCAATTTAAAAATCAAAGCGTGCTATAGTGCGCGACCTATTTTGCCCAACTACACGCAAAATAGGTGAAATGTAAAAGAGATAACCCGAGGAAAACCGAGTGCTTCGCGAAGAACTGAAAGACTTTTTAGCAGACAAAGCCGACGATATGAAAGCGGAAGATATTGTCATCCTAAACGTGGAAGACAAATCCAGCGTAACAGACTACATGATCATTTGTACGGGTACGTCTAAACGCCACGTTTCATCCATCGCCGATCACGTTGCATCTGAAGTAAAAAAAGCAGGCCTTGAACCTTTAGGTATGGAAGGAGAAAACGAAGGTGAATGGGTTGTCCTAGATATGGGCGACGCGATGCTGCATGTCATGCAGGAAGAACACCGCTCTCTGTACCAACTAGAAAAACTCTGGGGTTAATCTTTTGAAAATTCAACTAATTGCCGTTGGCACAAAAATGCCAAAGTGGGTTGAAGAAGGCTTCCAAGAATACCGTCGCCGTTTCCCTCATGATATGCCACTTGAGTTGGTTGAAATCTCAGCAGGAAAACGCGGCAAAAACGCTGATATTGCTCGAATTCTACAAAAAGAAGGCGAAGCGATGTTAGCAGCAGTGCCAAAAGGCAATCGTATCGTGACCCTAGATATTCCCGGTAAAAAGTGGGACACCCCACAGCTGGCAGAGCAGCTAGAAGCTTGGAAACTCGATGGTCGTGACGTTTCTATTCTGATCGGTGGTCCTGAAGGTTTAGCACCTGCATGTAAAGCCGCAGCCGACCAAAGTTGGTCACTGTCAGCGCTAACGTTACCGCACCCACTTGTGCGTATCGTCATGGCAGAGAGTTTATACCGAGCGTGGAGCATTACCGCTAACCACCCTTACCATCGCGAATAATCGTTGTTTAACTTTAGAGCCAAGCGTTAATGATTCGTAGACGCCGCAGTCAAATCCGAGATTATCAAGCCGAAGCGCGCCTGTTCGCTAGCCGCGCTATCGTTGCTTTTTTCGGCATCGTTATATTGATGGGCTTGCTGGTCGCCAATATGTACAACATTCAGGTGAACCAGTTTCAAGATTATCAAACCCGTTCAAATGACAACCGCATCAAAGTGGTTCCTATTGCGCCAAACCGCGGTCTTATCTACGACCGAAATGGTGTCCTGTTAGCCGAAAATCGTCCTGTCTTTAACTTGGAGCTGACTCCAGAAAAAATCAAAGACATCGACGCTACTATCCAAGAATTGCAAACCATTCTGGAAATCACACCAGAACAGATCGAACGCTTCCATCGTGAGCGTAAGCGTACCCGTCGATTCAAATCCGTCCCATTGCTAACCCAGCTGAACGAAAAGCAGGTCGCGGTCTTTTCCGTCAACCAATACCGTTTTCCTGGTGTTGAAATTAGTGCCACACTCAAACGTTACTACCCTTACGGGGAAGTGTTAACGCACGTAATCGGCTACGTTTCTCGTATCAATGACCGCGACATGCAGCGTTTGATTCGAGAAGAAAAAGACGCCAACTACCAAGCGACTCGTGACATCGGTAAGTTGGGCATCGAAAAATACTACGAAGATCTGCTGCACGGCACTGCTGGCTACCAAGAAGTGGAAGTCAACAGCCGAGGACGCGTGATTCGCACGTTAAAGTACGTACCGCCAGTTCCGGGCAAAGACATTGTCTTAAACCTCGATATCAACTTGCAGCTTTACGTTCATCAGCTTTTGGATGGTCGACGTGGCAGCGCTATCGTGCTTGATCCTCGTGACAATGGGGTGCTAGCTATGGTGTCTAGCCCAAGTTACGACCCGAACGCTTTTGTCCACGGCATTTCAGGTAAAGCCTATCGCGACTTGTTGAACGATAAAAACCGCCCGTTGGTAAACCGCACGACGCTAGGTATTTATCCGCCAGCTTCAACAATCAAGCCATTTATGGCAGTCGCAGCGTTGCAAGAAGGCGTAATCACGCCAAATACTACTCGCAACGACCCAGGTTATTGGCGCATTCCTAACTCAGACACTCGTCCATTCCGTGACTGGTTGCGTTGGGGACATGGCCGCGTAGATGTCATTAAATCCATTGAAGAGTCTGTTGATACGTTTTACTACCAAATTGCTTATGACTTGGGGATCGACCGAATTTCAAACTGGATGATGATGTTTGGTTTTGGTGACTACACAGGCATCGATATCTACGAAGAAAGTAAGGCTAATATGCCAACTCGTGATTGGAAGATGTCTCGTCACAAAACGCCTTGGTACAAAGGTGACACTATTCCTGTTGGTATCGGCCAAGGCTATTGGACGGCGACACCAATGCAAATTGCGAAAGCAACATCGGTGTTAGTGAATAATGGTGCGGTTTCCGCTCCTCACCTCCTAAAGTCCACCATCGATAATGGTGATAATTTTGAGGAACAAGAAACCTCTGAATACGTAACCTACCCACCGATTCAAAATGTGCCAGAAAAATACTGGGATATTGCGAAAGAAGGTATGCGCCGTGTAAACCATGGTACTCGTGGTACGGCTCGTCGTTCTTTCTACAATATGAGCTACCAGACAGCCGGTAAATCAGGTACAGCGCAGGTCTTTGGCTTGGGCGAGAACGAAGAGTACAACGCAGATGAAATCGCGGAACACTTGCGTGACCACGCCTTGTTTACGGGCTTTGCTCCGTTTGACGATCCAAAAGTTATCGTTACTCTCGTGCTAGAAAACGCAGGCGGTGGCTCAAGTAACGGTGGTCCAATGGCGAGAAAAATCTTTGACCGAGTGGTACTTGGCCCAGAAGAAATCAAACCAGAAGATGACAAAACCAACGCGCAAAAAGAGGTTACACGCTAATGAAGATGGATCCCTCTACAGGTAAAAACCGCGCCTTGTTTGAGCGCTTCCATATCGACTTGCCCCTCCTACTCGGCATCTTTGCTTTAATGGGTTTTGGTCTTGTGATCATGTACAGTGCCAGCGGACAAAGTTTGGAGATGATGGATCGCCAAGCAATGCGCATGGTATTGTCTCTTGTCGTGATGGTGGTTCTGGCTCAACTTTCTCCACGAACGTATGAAAGCCTGGCGCCACTAATGTTTATTGCTGGTGTAGTTTTGCTATTTGGCGTACTGTTCTTTGGTGAGGCCTCGAAAGGTGCGCAACGCTGGCTCAACCTAGGCTTTGTTCGATTCCAACCGTCCGAATTACTCAAACTTGCGGTACCGTTGATGGTTGCGCGCTATATCGGTCGCCAACCATTACCACCAACATTCCGAACGCTGATTGTTGCGCTAATCATGGTTTGCTTACCAACGATTCTTATCGCGAAACAACCAGATTTGGGAACGTCGATTCTGATTGCGGCTTCAGGTATTTTCGTTATTTTCCTAGCAGGCATCAGTTGGAAGATCATCGCTGCGGCTGCCATTGCCTTGGGTGGCTTCATACCAATTTTGTGGTTCTTCTTGATGCGCGAATACCAAAAGGTTCGCGTTCGTACTCTGTTCAATCCAGAATCTGATCCACTTGGCGCGGGTTACCACATAATCCAAAGTAAAATTGCGATTGGTTCTGGCGGTATTTCCGGTAAAGGTTGGTTGCACGGTACGCAGTCACAACTGGAATTTCTTCCTGAACGACACACTGACTTTATCTTTGCAGTAATTGCTGAGGAATGGGGTATGATTGGCTTCCTTTGCCTATTAGCCATCTATCTCTTCATTATTGGTCGAGGTTTGTACCTTGCTAGCCAAGCACAAACCGCGTTTGGACGAATGATGGCAGGCAGTATTGTACTTAGCTTCTTCGTGTATATTTTTGTAAATATCGGCATGGTGAGTGGCATCCTACCTGTTGTAGGTGTACCGTTACCACTGATCAGCTACGGCGGCACCTCGATGGTGACCCTAATGGCTGGTTTTGGTATTTTGATGTCGATTCATACGCACCGAAAAGCATTCTCTAAGGCGACCTAGACATGCAAAAACGCGCTTTATATTCCTTAGTTTTTTCTGCACTGATTTTGGCTGGTTGTTCATCCACCAGCCAAAAGACACAAGAAGGCCGTTACGAACTTGAATCCGATGTAGCACCTGATACACCGCTTTCAGTCGAACACATCGAGGATGCGCATCCCAAATACGAACCTTACAGCCTAGGTGGTAATACCGATTACCACTTGCGCGGTAATGATTACAAAATCGTTCGCGACGCAAAAGGGTTTACTGAAAAAGGTCGTGCATCTTGGTACGGTAAAAAGTTCCAGGGGCATTTGACGTCTAACGGTGAAATCTACGACATGTACTCCATGACGGCTGCGCATAAAACGCTACCGTTACCAAGCTATGTGAAAGTGACCAACACCGACAATGGCAAAACCACAGTCGTTCGAGTAAATGATCGAGGTCCGTTTCACGATGGCCGTATCATCGACTTGAGCTACGCCGCTGCGCATAAATTGGATGTCATAAAAACAGGAACGGCGAATGTTGAAATCGAAGTTATCAGCGTAGAGAAACCTACCGATCAAAAGTCGCTAGAATCTCACCCAAAGTACGTCATTCAAGTCGCATCTTCAAAAAATGAAGATCGCGCACGAACTTTAGGCGCAGAGCTTGGTCAAAAGCTGGATACCGAAACTTTCTTGGAAAACGCGAAAGAGTCTTATCGCTTGTTATTGGGTCCATTTACTGACTATTCCCTGACGCAAGCCACACTGGATAAAGTAAAGTTGCTCGGCTATTCGTCCGCATTTATTAAAAAACACAACACTGCGAAATGACCTTGAGTCATGAATTTCTAAACGAAGCCCCTCTTACATAAGTGGGGATTCTGGTAAGATGTGTGCAGTTAAACCCAAAAATTTGAATTACCATGAATAAAAATAAGTTTGTGAAATCTATTCTCGTTTCTTCGGTTGCCCTTTCTGCAACCTTCGCTCAATCTGCTTTTGCATCACCAGTCGTTGTTCCAGATGCGCCTCAAATTGCGGCAAAAGGCTACGTACTGATGGATTACCATTCAGGTAAAGTGCTAGCAGAAAAAGAAATGAACACAAAATTGTCTCCTGCTAGTCTAACTAAAATGATGACCAGCTACGTAATCGGCCAAGAGCTAGCGCGTGGTAATATCTCAGAAGATGATGACGTAACCATCAGTAAGAATGCATGGGCGAAAAACTTCCCAGATTCTTCAAAAATGTTCATTGAAGTAGGTACTACGGTAAAAGTACGTGATCTTAACCGTGGCATCATCATTCAATCAGGTAACGATGCGTGTGTGGCAATGGCTGAACACATCGCAGGTTCTGAAGATGCATTTGTTGACCTAATGAACGCGTGGGCAAATACCCTAGGCATGAAGAACTCTCATTTTGCCAACGTTCACGGCCTAGATAACTCAGAACTGTACTCAACACCTTACGACATGGCGCTACTTGGTAAAGCTCTGATTCGTGATGTGCCAGACGAGTACCGTGTTTACTCTGAAAAGAAATTCACTTACAACGGCATCACCCAATACAACCGCAACGGTCTACTTTGGGATAAGAGCATGAACGTTGATGGCATCAAAACTGGACACACAAGCAACGCAGGTTACAGCCTAGTAAGCTCAGCAACAGAAGGCCAAATGCGTTTGGTTGCTGTAGTGATGGGCACTAAAGATGCAAATGCTCGAAAATCAGAAAGTAAAAAACTACTGAGCTACGGCTTCCGCTTCTTCGAAACAGTAGCGCCTCACAAAGCGGGTGAAACCTTCGTAGAAGAAAAAGTGTGGATGGGTAACAAAGACACCGTTGCTCTGGGTCTTGATCAAGACACTTACGTAACACTGCCACGCGGTGAAGCGAAAAACCTAAAAGCAAGCTTCGTACTTGAAAAAGAGCTAGAAGCCCCAATTAATAAAGGTGATGTAGTCGGTAAGCTATACTATCAAATCGATGGTGAAGATATTGCTGAATACCCGCTAATGGCGCTAGAAACCGTAGAGCAAGGCAGCTTGTTCAGCCGTTTGTGGGATTACATCGTATTGTTATTCAAGAGCTTCTTCTAAACGAGTCGCAGAATAGCAAACTTATTCGCAAAGCCGCCAATTATGGCGGCTTTTTAAGTCTGTGATCCTCACCTTGAGTTCACCCTAATTTGACTGTACTATTTCGCACCGCAACGAATACCAACTGGAGTTATCGATATGCTAACCATCAACTCTGATGCAAAATTGAAAGACCTGCTTGAGTTCCCTTGTTCTTTTACTTACAAGGTAATGGGTCATGCAAAGCCTGAGCTTCCAGAACTCGTTCTTGAAGTAATCCAGCGCCATGCTCCAGGTGACTACAGCCCAAAAGTCAAACCAAGCGCTAAAGGCAACTACCACTCAGTGTCTATCAACATCACTGCAACGTCTATCGAGCAGGTTGAAACCCTATACAAAGAATTGGGCGAAATCGACATCGTTCGTATGGTTCTATAATTTTTTGATAGATTAAATTTTTTTTGAAAGCAGCTTCGGCTGCTTTCTTTTTATTTATCAACTAGATAGCTCGATACCCTTGTGCTTTCAGTTAAAAATCTGTTACTCAGCGGTAGAGCATCTGGGTCATCCGGTTTATAATCCAAAAACTTTATATATTAGCGACAGGAATTCCCATGCAACACCAACTTGTTGTAAAACGACTTGGCCGCCAAGACTATGAGCCTGTATGGAAGGCGATGCATGAGTTCACCGACCAACGCACAGAAGAAACCCCTGATGAAGTCTGGTTGGTAGAACATAACCCAGTATTTACCCAAGGGCAGGCAGGCAAAGCCGAGCACTTAATTAACACTGGTGATATTCCTGTCGTACAAAGTGACCGTGGTGGTCAGGTAACCTATCATGGTCCTGGTCAACTCGTGGCTTACTTCTTGATCAACCTACGTCGCAAAAAATTAGGCGTACGAGATCTCGTTACAACCATCGAGAACCTCGTGATCAACACATTAAAAGCATACAATATCGACTCTGCCGCAAGACCAGACGCCCCTGGCGTTTACGTCGATGGCAAGAAAATATGCTCTCTCGGTCTACGTATTCGTAAAGGTTGCTCATTCCATGGGTTAGCCCTGAATGTAAATATGGACTTAACGCCGTTCCTACGCATCAACCCTTGTGGTTATGCCGGCATGGAAATGGTTCAAGTGAGCCAATTTAACGGTCCGAGTGACGTAGAAACCGTAGAAAAACAATTAATAGAAGAACTCGTTACTTTGCTCGATTACGAGCGAGTAGAATTCAGCACAGAAGCACCTTCTCAAGGTAATAAAGCATGAGCAAACCAATCCAGATGGAAAAAGGCGTTAAATATCGTGACGCCGATAAAATGGCATTGATTCCCGTAAAGAACATGCCTACAGAGCAGAAAGAAGTGCTACGTAAGCCTGATTGGATGAAGATCAAGCTACCAGCCGACAGCCAACGAATTCAAGACATCAAAGCTGCGATGCGTAAGAACAAGCTTCACTCCGTATGTGAAGAAGCGTCTTGCCCTAACCTAGCGGAATGTTTTAACCACGGTACAGCAACCTTCATGATCCTAGGTGCAATCTGTACTCGTCGTTGTCCTTTCTGTGACGTTGCTCATGGCCGTCCATTACCACCAGAAGCAGAAGAGCCACAAAAACTGGCAAGAACTATCGCCGACATGAAACTGAAGTACGTTGTTATTACTTCAGTAGACCGTGACGACCTACGTGATGGTGGTGCACAACACTTTGCCGATTGTAACCGTGAGATCCGCGAGTTAAACCCAGACATCAAAATCGAAACACTGGTTCCTGACTTCCGTGGTCGTATGGACGTAGCGCTTGACCTGATGAAAGACAACCCGCCTGATGTCTTCAACCATAACCTAGAAACTGCACCGCGTCTTTACCGTAAAGCTCGCCCAGGTGCGAACTACAAGTGGTCACTTGAGCTTCTTAAGAAGTTCAAAGAGCAGCATCCAGATGTACCGACCAAATCAGGTCTGATGATGGGCCTTGGTGAAACCAAAGAAGAAATCATCGAAGTGCTTAAAGATCTACGTGCACACGGTGTAACGATGCTAACTCTAGGTCAGTACCTAGCGCCAAGCCGTCACCACTTGCCTGTAGAACGTTACGTTCCACCATCAGAGTTTGACGAGCTAAAAGAAGTCGCACTAGAGCTAGGCTTCACGCACGCAGCATGTGGTCCATTTGTTCGCTCTTCATACCATGCCGATATGCAGGCACAAGGTCTTGAGATCAAATAAGCATCTTGAACTAGAAAACTGAAAAGGTTGGCTTAGTGCCAACCTTTTTTGTATCTGCCAACCAAAAGATGCCCTGCACCACTCTTTTTTATTCGATGGCACGATTAAGCAATCACAGACGCCAGACAAACAAAAAGGCCCTCTGTTGAGGACCTTTAGTATTTTCAAATTGATTTGTTTCTAGTTCAGGGAAAAGGCGCGCAGTTTACAACTGCAAATGAGCACCTTTGACGCAGAAATAGCGCGAATCAGGCAGAACAATTAGGCGTAAACCGGCAGACGCTTACAGATTTCTAATACTTTCTGTTTAGTCGCTTCGATAACTTCTTCGTTGCCGATGTTATCTAGAACGTCACACATCCAGTTTGCTAGATCTTTTGCGTCTTCTTCAGTAAAGCCACGACGAGTGATCGCTGGTGTACCTACACGAATACCAGACGTTACGAATGGGCTGCGTGGGTCATTTGGTACTGAGTTCTTGTTTACTGTGATGTTTGCTGCACCTAGTGCCGCGTCTGCATCTTTACCAGTGATGTCTTTGTCGATTAGATCAACAAGGAACAAGTGGTTTTCTGTGCCGTTAGATACGATTTTGTAACCACGCTCTTGGAACTGACCAACCATTGCTTTTGCGTTTTTCACTACGCGAGCTTGGTAAGCTTTGAACTCTGGCTCCATCGCTTCTTTGAACGCTACTGCTTTACCAGCGATAACGTGCATTAGAGGGCCACCTTGACCACCAGGGAATACAGCTGAGTTCAGCTTCTTGTACATATCTTCGCCAGCATTAGACAAGATAAGACCACCGCGAGGGCCTGCTAGTGTTTTGTGCGTCGTTGTTGTTACTACGTGAGCGTGTGGAACAGGTGTTGGGTATTCGCCTGCTGCGATAAGACCAGCTACGTGTGCCATATCAACGAAAAGGTAAGCATCTACTTTGTCCGCGATTTCACGCATGCGCTTCCAATCAACGATTTGCGAGTAAGCAGAGAAACCACCGATGATCATCTTAGGCTTGTGCTCAAGCGCTAGCTGTTCCATCTCGTCGTAATTGATTTGACCCGCTTCATCGATACCGTAAGGGATAACGTTGTAATGCTTACCAGAGAAGTTTACTGGAGAACCGTGAGTCAGGTGACCACCGTGCGCTAGGCTCATACCTAGTACTGTATCGCCTGGGTTAAGAAGCGCCATGTAAACTGCGCTGTTTGCTTGAGAACCTGAGTGAGGTTGTACGTTCGCGTACTCACAACCGAATAGTTTGCATGCACGATCGATAGCAAGCTGTTCTGCTTTATCTACGTACTCACAACCGCCGTAGTAACGCTTGCCTGGGTAGCCTTCAGCGTATTTGTTCGTTAGCTGAGAACCTTGCGCTTCCATTACACGTGGGCTTGTGTAGTTTTCAGAAGCGATAAGTTCAATGTGTTCTTCCTGGCGAAGGGTTTCTTCCTGGATAGCTGCGAACAGTTCCGCATCGTAATCTGCGATGTTCATATCACGCTTAAGCATCTGTATCTCCTGACTCAGATTAGTACTGAAAGTTGCAAAAAAACTGGTTAACGACCTAACGCAAACGTTTTCGTCGCATCAATGGCGCGCATTCTACATAATTTGATCTAGGTCATAAAGAGAAATTTACAATTTTCTCATGCAGTTTTTTCATGATGACAAGCAATAGTTATCATGGTGATGTTGCAATTGTTCAACCACGATTTATTGCCTGTCAATTTTGTGCTTTACACCCTGTAAAACAGCAATTACATAGGTTTACCGCAAATTTTACCCTCTAGCTACCGAAAAGATCATCTTTTTACTACTATGCACGCCTTATTTCTCACCGATGACTGCACTTTTGATGGAAAAACACTCAAGAAAAGAAGACTGGATAGCAATTCTCACTGGTACCTTTTTGGTAGCTCAGGGCGTTTTCTTTCTCCAATCCGCGAACCTTCTAACAGGAGGCACGACTGGATTGGCATTGCTAATAAGCCAATTTACACCTTTTACCTTTGGTGTGCTGTACTTTTTGGCAAACTGTCCTTTTTACTTACTCGCATGGAAACGCTTCGGCCGTCATTTCGCAATCAATAGCGCTATTTCTGGCGCTTTGGTTTCTATCTTTGCCGATCACCTTTATTTGCTGATCTCACTCGAATCCGTTAACGAAATTTATTGCGCGGTAGCAGGTGGCCTATTAATGGGATTAGGTATGCTGATTTTGTTCCGACATCGCTCCAGCCTAGGTGGCTTTAACGTGTTGTGTTTGTTTATTCAGGACAAGTTTGGCATTTCTGTTGGCAAAAGCCAGATGGCAATCGATGCATGTATCCTGTTTGCTTCGTTCTTCTTTGTCACTCCAGAGGTGATTGGCCTTTCGATTTTGGGTGCCTTTGCACTGAATGTCGTATTGGCGATGAATCACAAACCACACCGATATTCCGTTACCTACGGTTCATAAACTTTTGATGATAATTGACGCGCGATTTATAAGATTTCGCGCTTCAATAACTATATAATATTTCGCGATTTCCAAATAACTCGGTACGGTATGCGCGACTTTCTACAACAAGCCAAACAAACTCACAGTTGTATTGCGATTGGCGAGTTGGTCTACAATCCGAAAACACAGACTCTTCATCAAGACACTATCGCGATTGATCTCGAACCTCGTACCATTGAGTTATTAGAACTTCTGCTAACAAGCGTGGGGCATCCGCTCTCTACCGACACCATTATCGAAACCATTTGGCAGAGCAAATTCATCTCCAAGAATGTGCTCACTAACCGCATTAGCACCTTACGTGCGCTGCTACAGCAACACCTACCCGAGTACGATGCGGCTAAGCTCTTGGTCACTTATCCTCGAAAAGGCTATTTTCTTAACCCTGCCAATATCCGTTTAATACCACCAGCGAAAAGCCATCGACGCGTTATTCCAACTCAGGTTGCGAGTAACAAGAACTTCAAGCTAATTTTTGCTTATAGCTTGTGTGCCATACTTGCGGTTTGTAGCGTGACGCTCGCAAGCTTGTTATGGCAACGCCAAGAGATTTCAACACAACAAACACGTCATCAGTTACTTATCCCCAAAGTCGAGTTGCTGCTCAACCGTGTCGATGCAATCGGCTCTCAGGCGCGAAAATATCGCACATTGGTCAAAGCCGTCTTACTGCAACAACAAGTCGAATATCCATATACCGACATCGCTAACCAAGACGCTCCAAGCTACTTTCTGGATCCCATTGGTCATACACCGTATTTCCCTGGTGCACGAAATATGCAGACCAGTGATTACGAACTCAACATAGAGTTAAAAGACGGCGCAGAACAAGGCACCTTGAAAGCGCAGATGAACCTTATTTATCCTGCGACAGGGAAGCTGGCATTTCGCAATGAATACACACTGCGCTTATCCGACCTACAATCGGACATATTCCAAATTCACTCGGATGTCGCACAATACTTCAACTTGCCTGCACCTTCGGCAAGCACATGGCAGCTGTCAGACGTTCACCAAAAAATGCTGTTTGAGAATATCTTTTCTAACCAACCTCTCCAACAAGCTGATGAGTTTGCAGCTATCACAACCGCAAGGCATCTCGCGTTGTACGAGCAAGAACCTCAAAAGCTGGAAGCGTATTTGACGCAAGTTCAGTCGTCGTTCGATGTTTTGCCAGATGAGCTAAGCCTCTGGTTGGGCGTATTGCATTTCAAACTAGGTAACCTAGACCGAGCAAAAGTTCTGTTGACCACTCCAGATGGCGACTCACGTATTCAAAACGCGCTGATTTATACGTTTGTGTCTCACATCGCTTATAAGCAAAACAAACTTGAACAGTTCCGTCTCAACTACATGGAATCACTGGTGGCACTGCTGCGCGTTTTACCCTCCGAGACATTGTTTGAACGTCTTTCTCAATCAGAATCGAAAGAAACTTGCCTTCAACCATGGAAAACGTTGCATGTCAGTTTGACCGATCAAGAAATTATCAGCCGATGGAAAGCGCTCATCAATGAGTATTGTACCAACGTAGCTAACGAAATAAGCCCAAATAAAACAAAGACCTAAATATAAAATTAAGCTTTCGTTAAGCGCTATTAGCTTTTGTTTTTTGCCCTTTTTATCTCACTGAACTTAGCATGCTCGCATTCAAGCAACGGCCCAACATGAAGCGGCCTTATCAATCAGGAATGTAAACCATGCTAAACAAAATGACGCTTATCGCAGCAGCAACTCTGGCTCTTTACGGCTGTGGCGGAGGTTCGTCTTCTGGCAGTGCTAATCCAAACAAAGTGCCTCAAGAAAGTTTCGACATCGCGATTCAAAACTCCATTTTCGCTCCCGAGACAAACACACAACTTAGCTACTCGTTTAGCTTGGATGGCCAATCTGAAGGTGACATGAAGCTGAGCTTTCAAGCGATGGATAGCGAGCAAATATTGGCAGCATTGGCACAAATCCCAAACAGCGAGGCAATCATCCAGCTGGTTAATGACTTGGTGAACTACGGCGCTCAACAGTTCTACTACTCTGACGAACAGTTCAATAACGAAGAAGAGAGCAATACACTTTATTTTGCAGGCTCTGATGGTGCACTTCATGAAGTCACCGACGTTTATTCTATTGGCAATCAGTTTATTGCCATACTAATGCACAGTAGCCCGATTTTCCGCCTGAACGGTAACGACGTAAAAGAGAAAAGCCCGAATATTGATATCGGTGAAGAAACCATGTCTCTGCAAACCACTCTTACAGGCAACGCAGTACACCACCTGTTAGACAGTTTTGAAGAACATGAGTGGGTACAAAACCTGCCAATGACAGCATCTTGCCAAGTGGTTTGGCAACAGCAAATCCGAGAGACTGGCGTACGTAAAACGTTCTCAATTTCAGGCAAGACAATTGAAGCGGCGTACCTGACAGAAGAGAATACTTACAACCTAAACTGCGATGATATGGACTCAATGGAATTCGCCACTTCGGCAGAACGTTGGTTTAACCCGAGCTTAGGTCTGATTGAGCAAATCGAACTACTAAAAGTACAACAAGTACAAATCAACGAAGAGAAAGTGCTGCTAACAGCGATTGAAACAAAATAAGGATACGGCATCTCAATAAAAGAAGGCTTTGGGGAGCAAACCAAAGCCTTCATCTCGAACATCAATCCTAGGGGTGATGACACCCGAGTTTATTCTTCTATCAATAAAATACGAGTTTCGTAAGGTCGTAACACTTGATGGTTTGGCGCGACTGCGCTCGCTGAGTTTTGATAATTGGATAGCAAGTTTTTCGCTTTACTCAGTTCAAAACGTTCTGGCAGAACGCATTCCACCTCTTCAGCGTAGTAGTTATTGATACACAGCAGCGTTTGTTTGTCGTTCTGGCGAGCGTAAGCAAAAATGCGTTGATGCTCTGGCAGTAAATCTTCATAACGGCCATCGGTGATCACCGGAACCTGTTTACGTAGCTCAATCAAACGTTTGTAGAAGTAGAACACCGAGTTCAAATCAGCAACCGCTGCTTCTGCGTTGATTTCAGAGTAATTCTGCGCCACCTCAAGCCACGGTGTGCCTTCGGTAAAACCAGCGTGCTTTTGGCTGTTCCACTGCATTGGCGTACGTGAGTTATCACGCGACTTCTGCGCCAAAATCGCCATCATATCTTCGTGAGATACGCCATCGCGGTTGACCATGATGTCGTACATGTTGGTGCTTTCTACGTCGCGGTACTGGCTGATCTCGGTGTAACCTGGGTTGGTCATACCAATCTCTTCACCTTGATAAACATACGGTGTGCCTTGCATCATATGTACAGACGCCGCCAGCATTTTCGCTGACTCGACGCGGTATTGTTTATCATCACCTAAGCGGCTGACCACACGAGGTTGATCGTGGTTACACCAGAACAGTGCGCCCCACCCTTTGCCATTTAAGCCCGTTTGCCAATGGTTGAAGATCTGCTTTAACTGAATGAAATCAAACGGCGCTTTGGTCCATTTTTCACCATTCGGATAATCGACTTTCAGGTGGTGAAAATTGAACACCATCGACAGCTCTTTGCCATCTAATGAAGAGTATTGCTGGCAGTGATCTAGCGTGGTCGAAGACATTTCCCCCACCGTCACGCTTCCGTACTTTTGAAACACGGCTTCGCTGATTTCTTGCAGATATTCGTGCACGCGAGGACCATCCGTATAGAAACGGCGGCCATCGCCAATATCATCACTTGGGAAGTCTTGCTGTTTAGAAATCAGGTTGATGACGTCGAGACGGAAACCGTCCACGCCTTTGTCTGCCCAGAAACTGATGACTTCTTTGACTTCTTCACGCACCGCTGGGTTTTCCCAGTTCAAATCCGCCTGCTCTTTAGCAAAAAGGTGCAAGTAGTACTGCCCTGTCGCGTCATCCAATTCCCAAGCATTGCCTCCAAACTTCGATTGCCAGTTGTTAGGTTCTGCGCCCTCAACCGGATCTTTCCAGATGTAGTAGTCACGGTATGGGCTGTTTTTGTCCCCTAACGCGGATTGGAACCAATGATGCTCAGTCGACGTGTGGTTCACTACAATGTCCATGATGATACGAATACCCAACAGATGCGCTTCTGCCAGCAAGGTATCGAAATCTTCCATAGTGCCGAACTGTGGATTGATCGCGTAGTAATCGGAAATGTCATAACCGTTATCAACCATAGGAGACTGATACACTGGCGTCAGCCAAATCGCATCCACACCAAGGTGTTTTAGATAATCCAGTTTAGAAATGATCCCTTTAATGTCGCCCGTGCCTTTACTGCCACTGTCACAAAAACTTTTTGGGTAAATTTGGTAGATGGTTGCGGTTTTCCACCAGCTCTCATCATGCTTGGTCATAGCCATTTCTAACACTCACTTACCAGTAATCGGAAACTTAAAATTTGAAAAGAAAAACAGGAGGAGGCAGCCAAGTCACTGCCTCAAATTGAATTACGCGTTTGCCGCTTCAAGCTCACCTTTCGCTTGTGCACGCTTATAGAGAATTAATGTTAATGCGGCAGGTACCACCATCGCGACTAGCATCGCCAGAGCAAAGATGCCCCAGAACTGCGGTTGGATAGATAAGATACCCGGCAAGCCGCCTACGCCGATACCGTTCGCCATTACACCCGCACTACCACAGATAGCAGCAGCACATGCACTACCGATCATCGCGCTCAACATTGGGAACTTGTATTTCAAGTTGATGCCGTACATGGCTGGCTCTGTTACGCCAAGGTAGGCAGAAATCGCCGCAGGCACTGAGATTTCACGCTCATCCTGCTTTTTACTGATGATAATGATGCCAACCACTGCCGATGCTTGAGCAATGTTCGATAGTGCAATCAAAGGCCAAATCGGCGTGCCACCCAATTCTTGCATCAACTGCAAGTCAACGGCGTTGGTTGTGTGGTGGATACCTGTGATCACAAGTGGCGCGTATAAGAAGCCGAAGATGGTTGAGCCAATCATCGCGAAGTCACCCGTCATGGCCGCTTTTGCTGCGAATGCCACGCCATCACCCAACATGCGACCAAATGGACCAATGATCGAGTGCGCAAGAATCACAGACACAATGATAGAAACAAACGGTACTACTACTAGGTAAAGGTAAGACGGAATGATGCGTTTTAAGCGTGTTTCGATAAACGCCAGTGCGATACCTGCTAACATCGCGGGAATCACCTGCGCTTGGTAACCGACTTTCTCAATCGCAAACAACCCAAAGTCCCACACTTCAGGTACTTGCTTACCAATCAGGTAAGCGTTCATTAACTGCGGCGAAACCAACGTCACACCGAGTGTAATACCCAGAATCGGTGTACCGCCGAGCTTTTTCACGGTCGACCAACACACACCAACGGGTAGGAAGAAGAAAATCGCTTCACCAATTAACCATAGGAATGAGTGAACAGTCGCCCAAAACTGACTGATTTCCGTTAGGGTTTGACCATCAAACATTTTGATGTCGCCAATCACATTACGGAAACCAAGGATCAGACCACCAGTGATGATCGCAGGCAGCAACGGTACAAAGATTTCTGCAAGGTGGGAAATACCGCGCTCAACAATATTCATGTTTTGACGAGCAGCGTTCTTGGATTCGTCTTTGCTCGCTTCACTTTTACCGCTTAGCTCGATCAGTACTTTGTAAACCTCATCAACTTCAGTGCCGATGACAACTTGGAATTGACCTGCGTTGGTAAAACAGCCTTTCACCATACGCAAGGCTTCTAACTGTTTCGTGTCCGCTTTGTCGGTATCATTTAGAACAAAACGCAAGCGAGTTAAACAGTGGCTTACACTGGCAATATTGTCCGGCCCCCCGACCAGCTCAATAAGACGCTCCACGTCTTTACGCGCAATCTTACTCATAACTTTGTCCACCCTGTATTGGATACATTCGATTCATCATTTTATTTTTATAAATGGGAACATTCCCATCTCTTAATTTTAATATTGCCACCCAAAGACAAAAAACAAAATGGGAACAGTCCCATTAATTGAGAATGATCACAGTATAATTTTAGAGCAGATCGTTTTAGAACGGGTTAACGGCAAACAGGATGTTGAGTGAAGTGCACGACTTCTTCATCGCCATTTAATTGATTAATCAGCATCTTAGCGGACTTTTCACCCGCAAGGGTATAACCCGGGTCAACACTAAATACTTTAGGGAAAAGGAAAGACAGCAACTCGTTACCACCCACGCCTGTCACGACCACGTCTTCACGGCCTAACTCTTGAAGACGCTTAATTACGCCCAATGCAATGGTATCGCTGGCACACACAATGGCTTGCGTGTCTGCTTTTAGAACGTGATCCACCAATTGATAAGCACTTTCATGGCTAAGCTTACCGGTTTGGAAACAAGGTGTGAGTTGTTTACGTTGACACCAAGCTTTATAAGCATTTAAACGCGCCAAGCCTGTGGTTTTGTCTTCAGGATCAACACCAATATAAGCAATGCGAGAGAGAGATTGCTGCTCAAGATGAGACAAAGCCATGCCTATCACGCCTTGGTTATCATAATTGATGGAAGAGACGTTATTGGTATCCATCGCAATCACCACAATGCGATTGCCCCATTCAGCTAAGGCTTGCTCATCGCACCCAGTAAAGCCAAACACAATCACCCCATCCACATTGCGACGCTTAAGCACGTTTAGATGCTCGTTGGTTTTGTCGCGATCAAATTGGCTCTCCATGATCACTGCGTCATAGCCAGCGGAATACAATGCATTGAGCATTGTACCAACAGCACGATTTTCGGATGGCGAGTCCAGACGGGAGATAATAACTCCAATGACTTTTTGGCTACCGCCTCGCATTGATTGCGCAGATTTGGACGGTATATAACCAGATTCACGAATGATTTGCTCTACTTTCTCTCGCGTTTGAGGTTTCACTTTTGGATCGTTGGTAAGCACACGGCTTACTGTTGATTTGCCAACGCCTGCCAATTTCGCGATATCAAGAATGGTGAGTTTTTTGCTCATAAGTGATCAAACTAGAATGGATGAATGCTTAGGTGACTGAACTTTAACAGCAATAAAAGAAAAGGGAAGCAAACGCTTCCCTTAAACATGCAAATTGTGGTGTTATTTTTGTAAATACGCTGGCACATCTGCGATGCTATCGAGCACTACTGTAGCTAATGCTTCACCTTGCTCGGTGATTGGCTTACCTGTGCGAACCAGAATCTTAGTGCCAACACCTGCGGCTTCTGCTGCCATCATGTCTTCGGCTTTATCACCAATCATCACAGATTTTTCCATGTCGATTTTCAAGAAGTCGCGAGCAGAGATAAACATACCAGGTTTAGGTTTACGGCAATCACAATCTTGCTTGTAGTCACCGATGCCATGCTCAGGATGATGTGGACAGTAGTAAAAACCATCAAACTCAACGCCATTATCAACGAAGTTCCAGTCCATCCATTGTGTCAGAGACAAGAAACGGTCTTCACTGAATTTACCGCGCGCGATGCCCGATTGATTCGTTACAAGCACCAACAGGTAACCTTTATCTTTCAGCGCTTTTGTCGCTTCAAACACACCGTCAATGTACTCAAAATCATGTTCGTCATGAACGTAGCCGTGGTCAACGTTGATCACGCCGTCACGATCGATAAAAACAGCAGGTTTTGCCAAAACGTATTTCTCTATTAACTCGGTTTAATCAGATTATTACATACCTTATAAACTTCAACACTATCTAATTCGTTCTAGGCCTCGACAAAACGGTTGATTTGTTGGGCAAGAATCGGTAAATCTGAGGGTGCCCCTCCGCTCATCTTCTTGTTGTTATCTACGCCTCTTTCTTTCCAAAACAGAACATCCATACATTTAGACGTCTAGACGTAAAAATATCTATTGACTTCATTCTGGTTAACCCATAGCATCAACTGAGAATTGAGATAAAGCTCAAAATTAAGTTCTGTCAAAGGCCGTTTTTGACAGCGAAGTTCCCCTTATCTCTGGGCAGGTTGAAACATGATAGAAATAAAAAACGTCAATAAAGTGTTCTACCAAGGCAGTAAGGAAATCCTTGCCCTGAAAGACATTAACCTACACATCGCCAAGGGCACCATCTTCGGTGTTATCGGTTCATCAGGCGCTGGTAAAAGTACGCTGATCCGCTGTGTAAACATGCTAGAAGCACCAAGCTCTGGATCCATCATCGTTGATGGCGTTGATTTAACAACACTCAGCAAAAAGCAGTTGGTTGAAACGCGCCGCAACATTGGCATGATCTTCCAGCACTTCAATCTGCTTTCGTCTCGTACTGTGTTTGATAACGTGGCTCTACCACTGGAACTGGCTGGCAAAGACAAATCGCAAATCACAACAAAAGTGACTGAGTTGCTAAAGCTCGTTGGCTTAGCGGACAAGCACGAAAGCTATCCGTCCAACCTAAGTGGCGGTCAAAAACAACGTGTGGCTATTGCTCGTGCATTGGCATCCGACCCAAGCGTACTGTTGTGTGACGAAGCCACCAGCGCATTGGATCCTGCAACGACTCAATCCATCCTTGAGCTATTAAAAGAGATCAACCGCAAACTCAACATCACGATTCTACTGATCACCCACGAAATGGAAGTGGTAAAAAGCATCTGTCACGAAGTGGCGATCATCGGTGGTGGTGAATTGGTTGAGAAAGGTACGGTTGGCGATATTTTTGCGCACCCGAAAACGGAACTGGCTCACGAGTTCATTCGTTCCACATTGGATCTTTCCATTCCAGAAGATTACCAAGCGCGTTTGCAACCAAATCGCGTTGAAGGCAGCTACCCTCTTGTCCGTATGGAATTTACTGGCGCAACCGTAGATGCACCGTTGATGTCGCAGATTTCGCGTAAATACAACATCGACGTCAGCATTCTGAGTTCCGATCTTGATTACGCCGGCGGCGTGAAGTTCGGCATGATGGTCGCAGAGCTGTTTGGTAATGAACAAGACGACAGTGCAGCAATTGAATATCTGCGCGAGCACAACGTAAAAGTAGAGGTACTTGGTTATGTCCTTTAATACGATTTTTGAATGGCTAAGTTTAAACAGCAAACTACTTTTAGGTGCTACGTGGGAAACTATCTACATGGTCGCGGTTGCTGGCGTAGTGGGTTTTGCGGTCGGCATTCCATTGGGAGTGATTCTGCATATTACTAAGAAAGGCGGCTTGCTAGAAAACACCAAACTGAACGGAATTCTTGGTGCAGTGGTTAACGTTGGGCGCTCAGTTCCTTTCCTTGTTTTGATGGTTGCGATCATTCCAGTAACTAAGATGTTAGTGGGCACTTTCATTGGTACAACTGCGGCAATCGTTCCGCTGACTATTGGTGCGATTCCGTTTGTCGCTCGTCTTATTGAAGGGGCATTGCTGGAAGTACCAACTGGCTTGGTTGAGGCTGCGCAATCCATGGGCGCAACACCAACGCAAATCATCACAAAAGTTCTCCTACCAGAAGCAATGCCGACTATTGTTAACTCAGTGACGATTACTCTAGTGACATTAGTGAGCTACTCTGCGATGGCAGGAACGGTGGGCGGCGGCGGCCTCGGTGACGTAGCCATCCGATACGGCTTCCACCGTTACGACATTACTATCATGGCAGTAACCGTTGTGATGTTGATTGTTCTAGTACAAATTATTCAGTCTATCGGTGACGCAGTGGTGCGCCGTGTAGACCACCGATAAGCATTGAAAATACATATTATAAGGAGATAAACATGAAATTTAGCCTTAAAGGTCTTTTGACTGTAGCAACTGCTGCTTCTGCTCTTGTTCTAGCGGGTTGTGGCGATAAAGAAGTGGACGTAAACAAGGTAAAAGTTGGCGTAATTGCAGGTGCTGAAGCACAAGTTGCTGAAGTAGCGGCAAAAGTAGCGAAAGAAAAGTACAACCTAGACGTTGAACTGGTTACGTTCACGGACTACGTAACACCAAACGCTGCGCTAGATGACGGCTCTGTAGACGCGAACGCTTTCCAACACAAACCTTACCTAGATCAACAAGTTAAAGATCGCGGCTACAAACTGGCTATCGCAGGTAACTCGTTTGTTTACCCAATCGCAGGGTACTCAAAGCAAGTAAAATCTGTGGATGAAATTCAAGATGGCGCACGCATCGCGGTTCCAAACGATCCAACCAACCTAGGTCGCTCACTACTGCTTCTTGAGCAACAAGGTTTGATCACTCTACGTGATGGCGTTGGTCTACTCGCTACAGTACGTGACATCGTAGGCAACCCGAAGAACATTGAAATCATTGAGCTAGAAGCACCACAACTTCCTCGTTCTCTGGATGACGTAACGCTGTCTATCATTAACACCACTTACGCAAGCTCTATCGACCTGTCTCCAGAGCGTGACGGTGTGTTTGTTGAAGATAAAGAATCTCCATACGTAAACCTAATCGTAGCGCGTGAAGAGAACGTTAATGCTCAAAACGTACAAAACTTCGTAAAAGCTTACCAAACTGAAGAAGTTTATGAAGCAGCGAAAAAACTATTCAAAGGCGGCGTAGTGAAAGGTTGGTAATCCCGCTTTTCTAAAACCGAACTATTCGAAAACAAAAGGGCTGATGTGAAAACATCAGCCCTTTTTAGTCTTTCTCAATCTATCAGTTAGACCAAGTAAGAACCTATTTAATATGATCCCAAGAGATGTTCGAAACAATTCGGCACGAGTCGCACTTAAAATAGAAGATGTCATGTAATGGCTCATCAAGCAGCCATTCTCCACCACACTTCGGACACTTACGTGCTTTCTCGCTCTCCAACGACTGACCGCCCACACGATACTGATAATAGTAAGTTGGGATCTTGGTGATGTATTCGATACGACCACGCAAATCCCAACCGCGGCGGAACAACACACTGTCTACGTCGCAAATCTCGTGCAGCGCCGCATGCTCCGCGCGGCACCCGCCCGCCATTTGGATTTCATCGCACGCTTGCCATTCCGTCTGCCATTTGATGACCGCTTTATGATCGCCGTTGAGTGTCGGATCATTACGATACAGTGGAATTGGCAACAAAGTTTCACCACTGCGCAGTGGCGAGCACGTGTGCACATACGTCGTGTAGAGCACTTGCCAATTTGGCGCTTCGTCTTCGGCCGCTTGTTCTGAATTTAAATCACGACCAAGCATACGCATTTTCGGCGCAAGCAAAGACGCATCCGACAAACGATTCATGCACACTTTAACGAAATCTGAATGATAACGCGGATGCAAACTGTCTTGCTCCGGGCAAACCACGCGCACAAAAAATTCGCCGTCACCCATCACTATCGGGAATTCACGACCTAGCACTTGGCCGTTGTAACGTAACGCATCCATCAAACCGTTAATGGCTTTATCTACCGCACTGACGGTGGTGTTATCAAAACACTCAAATTGCAACTCAACAACGTACATGCTTACACCGCAGCCTCAATTTTGGCCAAAAACTCCACAACATTCTCTGCGAGCACTTCGCGCTTATCTGTTCCTAAACGCTCTAAAATCACATTGCCCGTTAAGTTACAAATTGAAATCACGTCCAATTCTGCATCCGTCGCTGCAATAAACACCGTCGGCTTTAGCTTTAGACGACGCTGTGTCACCAAGTGACCCAAAATGTTCTCTTGTAAACGAACAAAATCGTCATCACTCCAAACTTGAAGCAATGTCAGAGGATTCGTCTGCCACGTTGCGTCCATATCTGCGCTGTATTGAGAGCCATAAAACGCTTTAATGTCTTCATGCAGCTTCAACTCAATCGCATTTTCAACGTTAGTAAAATCCGCCATCTCTTCTCGCGGGAATGCTTTCCACAATACCGCGCCGTCACACTTCTCTTCGACACATGGAGAAACAAGATCAGCAAGCTCCTCATTGCGAGGCAATTCATTGTGCTTATTTTGCCAAGCTTGTTGGTAGCGCAGGCTGAAGTCTTGTAGCGCCTGAGTAACGGTTTGGGTCATGAAGGTCTCCTCATTCCTTATTTGTCAGATAGCAGAATTTGCCGGATAGCAATTAATCAGCGGATTCAGTAAAATTCTCGCCATTCTAATCGAAAACGACCACAAAGTATGAGCAAATATTCTGACGCTAAAGAGCTTGCTGGCCTGACGCTGGGCAAAAAGACTGAGTACGCTAACCAGTACGATGCAAGCCTACTGCAACCTGTACCTCGCAGCCTAAACCGTGATGACCTTGAACTAGGCGACACCTTACCTTTCTTGGGACATGACATTTGGACTCTGTACGAACTGTCTTGGCTAAACAGCAAAGGCTTGCCTCAAGTGGCCGTTGGCGAAGTGTACATTCCTGCAACCAGTGCAAACTTAATTGAGTCGAAGTCATTTAAGCTCTACCTAAATAGCTACAACCAAACCCGTTTCGCGAGTTGGGAAGAAGTAGCAGAGCGTTTAACGCAAGACCTATCCGCATGCGCGGGCGAAAAGGTATTGGTCGAAGTGAACCCTGTAGGTCACTACACCAGCCAACCTATCGTGACAATGGAAGGCGAATGCATTGACGACCAAGACATTGAAATCAACAGCTACGATTTTGATGCTGATTTGCTAGCAGGATCTGCTGGCGAAGAGCAAGTAGAAGAAGTGCTGCATAGCCACTTATTGAAATCGAACTGTTTGATCACCAACCAGCCAGACTGGGGCAGCGTTGAAATTCGCTACCAAGGTGCCAAGATCGATCGTGAGAAGTTGCTGCGCTATTTGGTGTCTTTCCGTGAACACAACGAGTTCCATGAGCAATGTGTAGAACGTATTTTCACTGACCTGATGAAATACTGCCAACCAAACAAATTGACTGTGTTTGCGCGTTACACTCGTCGTGGCGGCTTGGATATCAACCCTTACCGTTCGACAGAACAAGATAAGCCAGCTCATAATCATCGCATGGCTCGTCAATAATAGCGTGATAGGCAGAAATAAGTTCGGCAATCAAAAGGATTGCCGGGCGTTTTTATTGCCCAAGCATGTTACTATACCAAACGACTTCAACCGGCTATAAAAAGCAAGTTGAAGTCATTTGGGTTTATCCGCTATCTAAAACAGTTCGAGGGAACGAAAAGAATGTTTTGGGACAGTTCGCGTCTAATTAAATTAATAGGCTTTTTTTGTCTACTCTTGGCACAGCCACTTCACGCGACCATTTTATCTTCGGCTTTGCTTAACGAAGCACAACAACTGGCTGAGATAGAACCAGCTCAAGCAAAGCAAGCAGCCAAAAACTACTTATCGCAACGCGAACTGACCGAACGTAAAGAAAGCGGCAGCCCTTCTGCGATGTCTCGAGAAGAGACCGACCGCAGCATTCGTACCCCAGCCAGCACCATCGAAGCACACAAGATCATTGCGCAAGCCGACTATACGATGGGCAATGTCCGCTCAGCGATCGATAACCTCAATGAAGCAGAAAAGCTCGCGAAAGAATATCAACTGCCTTACATGACTTTGGATGTGCAACTCATGCGCAACCAAATGATTTGGATGTACGACCACAACTATTCAGCAGCCGAAGACGCCCTCAATCAAATTGAAAAACAGCTAGACGAAGCCGACTCTGTACTTCAACGTACAGACAGCGTCCGTTATCGTCTAGTGATGCAACGAGCCCTGCTAGCGGCTCATCGTGGCGATAACGTTGGCGCAGAGCGTTTGTATGCTCAAGCGAAAAGCATGCTTGAGGACAGTCGTTCCGATTTGGCCTTAATTGATTACTACACTTCTGTTGGTGAGTTTTACCTTAACAGTAAGAAATACAACCTTGCGCTTTCAGAACTGCTTTACGGTTATTGGCAGTCCATAGAAAGTGACAGCGGTACTCGCCTTGCCAAAGTAAACCGCTTGCTGGCGAGACTTTTCCAAGAACGTCGTGTGTACGACAAAGCCATTGAATATCTGTCTCAGGCTGCGGATTTCTACGACTCTTACCCAAGCTCCCCTATTTTGGCCGATGTGCTTGAACAAATGGGCGACATCTATTTTTATCAAGGCAAGTTCAATCTTGCTTTGGTGCACTACTTCAACGTACTGGATCACGAAAGCACCAGTCGTAATATCAATCGCACCATTAAGATTAGGTTAAGCTTGGCTGCGACTTACCTGCAACTCTACAACTACGCACTTGCAGAGCAATATCTGGAACGTGCGACAGAGTTACTGGAATACGCGGATATCCCTCAGCTTGAAGCGAAAGCCGCCCTACTTCAGTCTGGTCTCGCTTATCATCAGAACGACAGCAAAAAAGTAATTGAAAACGCGAAGAAAGCCTTAGAGCTTGTCGAAAAAGCGCCGGAAAACAAAAACTTCATCAAGCAGCAATCTTACCGTTTGTTAGGCTTGGGTTACGAACAGGCGGGCGAATATCAACTGTCACTGCAAGCGTACAAAAAATACACCAGCTTAGTGCGTTTGGAGCAAAAACAACTCAACCAAATTAGTGAAGATGCGTTCCGTCAGCAAAAAGAGTTTGCGGAACAGACCATTCACTATGTCGGTCAATCAGAGCGTCTAGAGCAAGTGGAAATGGAACATCGTAAGTTCCAGAAAATTTCCTTTGCCCTATTCATCACCGTTCTGGTTATGTTTTTGTTCATTATGCGCCGTGGCGTGATCATGCAGCGCCAAGCGGGTGAAATCGAAAAACTTCGTAACGACCTCTTTACCCATTCCCGCTCTCGCTTACGTAATCTGCGCATGCTGAACGTGAAGCTGTCTCGCTCACTGAAAAAATCGCGTGACACTTTTGAACAGTGGCAAATGGGTGAACTGATCCATGAACCGCTCAACGACCGACTACGTTTTGTGATGATCGACCTACCGTTCTTACGCAGCATGTACGTTCAAAATGGTTACAAAGCGGGCTTAGAATTAGAACGCGCATTCGGTGAATACCTAGCAGAGCGCATCGAAAAACCGGCACGTTTGTACCACTTCTCGGATGCAAACTTACTCTACATCGAACCTAACGCCGACCGCGACGCCTCTGCCGAAGTCATGTTTGAAAAATTCCAAGCGTGGGTAGACGAATTTGCGACTCAGCATAACGTCAATCGCATCATTCGTATGGGCATCAGCGACTACCCGTTCTTGCCTCGAGCTTACACCGCTATCAATGACGAAGAGCTGCTCGATTTACTGCTACTTGCGACGCACATTGCACGCGAAGTTAGCCTCAAAGATAAACAAAGTCATTGGGTATTTTTGAAAGCCATAGACAACGCGCCAGCAGCAAGCTTTGCAACCGGTAACATAAGAACCGCTTGCCAACATGCCATCAACCAAGGCCTGATCAAGATCCACTCCTCTTACAAGAATGAGGACGACATCAAGAAAATATTAAAAAATGGATAATTAACCATCGGTTAAGCGTAATAACTAATGACGCTATAAAGTTTTTTGTTATTATCAGTTAATTGTCAGTAGTACATGGACTTAACCGTAGTCGTTTCATGGGAATCTTGGAATCCGATATTCAGTCGCAGCTTCATCAGCTGAGTTGTCAACTTGACCAACTCAGGCTGACACATCGTGATACTTCGCTCAAATTTAAGCGAGAACAACAAGTTCTCAAGCGCGTTGTGGCATCTTTGTCGTCTGCTTGCCAAGGCTCAAACACCCAAGTTGCTAACTATCTGTTTGAAATTCAGCAAGAGCTGCAACATCAAAAAGACATCAGCACTCTGATCCCGCGCTTGGCGGTACTTGAAAGAATGCTCAAACAGCAGTCGAAAACGATGGATAAACAGAACGGCTACCTCGATGAACAAATCAAACACAGTGGTGAGACACTCCAACGTGTTACGGGTTTGCCAGCGCAGTTAAAACGCGAACTGCGCAACTTAATGAGCTTCTCGGAAGTACACGCAGGGAAGAAAGTCGATCAAGCTACCCGTCTACTGAGCATCTACGAACGCGCGATTAAAATCATCACTTCGAACTCACGTTTACAACTCAGCGAATTCGAAAACAACCCAGACAAATCTCAACTAGAATGCCTCGCTGTCGATCTGCAACATACGATCACAGAACTTGATTTTGAAGGCGAATGTGGCGAGAGACTGCTTGATATTCGTGCAAAACTGTTGCTTGGCGTGAATGCAGAATCCTTAATCGAGCTGACGTTAAGCACTCTAAAGTTAGTCGTCGAAGCGACTAAGTTTGAGCGCAAAGCATCAAGCCAATTTCTCGATCAGTTAAACTCTGCTCTGGCGAGTAACCTCAAAACCGTCCATCAAAACGTCGATCAACACCATACTTATTTTGAGCATCGCCAAGAGCTGAATGCGGAAATGAATGGTTTGGTTGAACTCAGCCAACAATCTCTCGACCAAGCTCAGGATTTAGCAGAACTCAAACAAGAAGTCGCTCCATTGCTAGCCAAAATGGCCTCGTTAACCGAGCGCCTCAAGATGACGGAAGAGAGAGAACAGGCCCTGCAAGAGCGTTTAAGCTACAGCAAAAATCAGCTTGAAGCGGTGTTTGAAACCACACAAGATTACCGCCGCCGCTTAGACGACCAGACACAGCGAATGTTGCTTGATCCACTCACGAAGGTTTACAACCGAACAGCATTTAACGATCGTCTTGAGCTCGAATACCGTCGTTGGATTCGCTCTCAACAAAATCTACGAGTGGTACTGTTTGATGTCGATAACTTCAAAGCCGTAAACGACAGTTATGGTTATACCGCTGGTGATAAAGCGCTGAAGATCATCGCTCGAGCCATCAATAAGCGCGTGTCTGATACCGAAACCGTCGCTCGCTTTGGCGGTGAAGAGTTTATTCTGCTGATTCCAGAACAAAGTGAAGAATACACATTAGAACTGATGAAAAATATTCAGCGCGATATCTGTCAGCTGCCGTTTAAGTTCCGCGAGCAAAACATCATCATTACTCTGACAGCCGTCTCTACTTCATTTAAGGAATCAGACGCACCAGAATATGTGCTCGATCGCCTTGGGCAAATGCTCACTGACGCTAAAAAACGGGGCACAAACCAGCTAAACTGGAACTAAAAACCGTTCAAAAAACAAGCAAACAAACACTTTCACCCCCTCTCAAACGCTCATAACCTCCCATTTTCAACGAGTTATCACATTTATCCCCTTTCAGTCTGCTAAGCTGTTAAAACCCAAGTCACTTCAAGATGATGTATTCATTCATGACGAATATGGCATCTTGAGGTTGCTTGGAACTCGATAACCATAAAACCAAACCCTCCAGCCATCTGAGTAAAACGACACGTACAACTAAGTAAGATGCGTTGGAACTATCCCTCAAAATAATGCAACACAAGGAGGCGTTATGATTACCCATATAAGCCCCGCAGGTAGCATGGACTTGCTATCCCAACTGGAAGTTGAACGCTTAAAGAAAACCGCTTCGAGTGATCTTTACCAGCTTTATCGTAACTGTACGTTAGCGGTATTGAACTCTGGTAGCCACACAGATAACTCCAAAGAGCTTCTCGATAAACACCAATCGTTTGATGTGAATGTAGTGCGCCGCGAGCGTGGCATTAAGCTAGAGCTGACCGACCCACCAGAGCATGCGTTTGTCGATGGAGAGATCATTAAAGGCATTCAAGAACACTTATTCTCTGTACTGCGTGACATCGTTTACGTGAACATGCACTTGGCTGACAGTCAGCGCCTCAATCTCACTAACCCAACGCATATTACCAACCTTGTGTTTGGTATTTTGCGTAACGCAGGCGCGCTCACTCCCGGTATTGAACCAAATCTCGTCGTCTGTTGGGGCGGCCATTCAATCAATGGCGTTGAATACCAATACACGCGCGAAGTGGGTAACGAGCTTGGCTTACGTGAACTTAATATCTGTACGGGTTGTGGACCAGGTGCGATGGAAGGCCCGATGAAAGGAGCGGCAATCGGTCACGCTAAACAGCGTTACACCGAGCAACGCTACCTTGGCTTGACGGAGCCTTCAATCATTGCCGCTGAGCCGCCAAATCCAATCGTTAACGAGCTGATCATCATGCCGGACATCGAAAAACGTTTAGAAGCGTTTGTTCGTATGGCACATGGTATTGTGATCTTCCCGGGTGGTCCGGGTACTGCCGAAGAGTTGCTGTACATTCTTGGTATCATGATGCATCCAGACAATGCTGATCAGCCGATGCCGATTGTGTTAACCGGACCAAAAGAGAGCGAAGAATACTTCCGTTCTATCGACGCGTTTATTCGCGATACCTTAGGTGAAGAAGGTCAAAAACACTACCAAATCGTCATTGATGATCCTGCCGAAGTTGCACGTATCATGAAGCGCTCGATGGAAGATGTACGCCTTCATCGTAAAGAAAAAGGCGATGCTTACAGCTTCAACTGGTCATTGAAAATCGAACCGGATTTCCAACTGCCATTTGACCCAACGCATACATCAATGGAAGGGTTGAATTTGAACTTGGATCAAGAACCTCAGGTTCTGGCGGCTAACTTACGCAAAGCCTTCTCTGGTATTGTGGCAGGTAATGTCAAAGCCGAGGGCATTCGCGAAATCGAATGCAAAGGTCCATTTTCCATTCATGGCGATCCTGTACTGATGAAGAAGCTCGACAAGCTACTGCAAGACTTCGTTGAACAGCATCGAATGAAATTACCAGGCGGTTCTGATTACGAACCATGCTATCGAATTGCCCATCCATAAATTGGTGGTCGATAGTCTGGCTTGCATTCGTTACACTAGGGGCATTACGCCCCTTTTTTATTGCTAAGTCATTATGTCTATTCATCTTGTTATTATTGATGCCCTCAACTTAATTCGCCGTGTGCACTCTGCACAGCCGGATCCAACTGACATCGCAAGAACCATCACAACGACTCAGCGAACCCTTACGCGTATTCTTTCCGAAGCGAAACCAACACATATCATCGCGGTGTTTGATCACCATGAACAAGATAGAGGTTGGCGCGCTGAAATCCTTCCTGACTACAAGCAAAATCGCAAACCGATGCCAGAGCCGCTGATGCAAGGTTTGGATGCCATCCAACAAGCATGGTGGGAGCAAGGTATTGATTCACTGCTATCAGAAGGCGATGAGGCGGACGATTTAGTTGCGACACTGGCGACCAAAGTGGCAAGCCACGGCGAGAAAGTAACGATCGTTTCAACCGACAAAGGCTACTGCCAGTTACTTTCACCGACGCTGCAAATTCGCGATTACTTTCAACACCGTTGGTTGGATGAACCGTTTATTGAGAAAGAGTTTGGCGTAAAGCCAAGCCAACTCGCTGATTATTGGGGGTTAACTGGCATTAGTTCAAGCCAAGTGCCAGGCGTTCCGGGCATTGGACCGAAAGCCGCCAAAGAGATCCTAACTCAATTTGAAGACATTGAAGCAGCCTACGCCAGCGATGAACTTGCACCGAAATATCGCAAGAAGCTGGATGAACACATTGAGTCTGCACGTCTATGTAAACGAGTAGCGGCGTTGAAATGCGATATCGAGCTCGGCTTTAACCTGCAAGACATTCGCTTTACCGGACCAAATAAAGCCGAGTAAGTACATCTCTTTTACGCTGTAAGTTTTGGGTTAGACAACACGTTTATAAAATCTGTTGTGTAACCCTTTACATTCACGGCAATGATATTTGCCTCATCATTAACCTACAAGATACTGATTAATTTATAAGCTAATTCACAGTCTTAGTGAGTAATTTCATTATTTTTAAATCTCTTAATAACGGAGAAAAATAATGAAAAACATCATCTTAGTATCTTTAGTCACACTCCTATCCTTCCCTACTCTTGCTGAAACTTGCGGTCAACACCTTGATAAAGGCATACCTTCAAGCAACAGCGATCAGTTCCTTTGCCGAGATGGCTATGCGGTTGGGTACAACTACAACACCAAAAACGCAGACTGGGTTGCTTACCACATTACCGCGGAAAGCGTGAACATCACCAACAAACGCAGTAACGCGTTCCAAGAAGACACTGAAATGCCGGATTACGCGCGCTCTACCTTAGCGGACTACAAAGGCTCAGGATACGACAGAGGGCACCTTGCGCCGTCAGCGACAATGGATTTCACCCAAGAGTCAATGAAGCAAAGCTTTTTGATGAGCAACATGTCACCTCAACTGCCGGGGTTTAACCGAGTTGGTTGGCGCGTTCTAGAGGAACATGTTCGTGATCTCGCCAATGAGTACAATGAACTTTATGTGGTGACCGGACCGATTTACCAAGGTAACGAAGGAACAATCGGTAATGGCGTGGTGATCCCGAGCGCGTTTTACAAAGTCATTCTTGATCCAAGCTTTGACGAAGCCATTGCGTTCATTGTCCCGCATCGTGATGTTTCAAGCTCTGAGTTAACCAACTTTATTACCACCATTGACGAAGTTGAACGTCAAACTGGATTAGACTTTTTTGCTCAAACGCCAGATAGCATCGAAGACAACATGGAATCAGTAAAATGGGAAGAGATGTGGCCAACCAACCAGTAATTGAGTGACTATCGCGATTCTTAAACCGCAATAAAAAAGCGCCTGAAGTAGGCGCTTTTTTATAATGTTCAACCACATAGAAACGATAGCTTAGTGCGGAGAGATGTTAGATAGACACTGAATGTGAATCGTAATCTCTTCACGGTCATGATACAGATGCTTCGCTTGCAGCTTGAATTTCACCTTGTTCTCAATCAAGAACATTTTTAGATTTTCAAGATCTTGCAGTACTTCATCGTAACGACCTTTCATTGGCAATTTCAGGTTAAAGATGGCTTCTTTCGCCCAACCTTTAAGCAACCATTGGCCCATAAGATGTGCCACGCGAGCTGGTTTCTCAACCATATCACACACAATCCAAGTCACGTTCTTGCGGTCTGGTTCAAACTTAAAGCCATCCACCATGTGGTGCTTAATTTGACCGGTTTCCATCAAGCTGTCTGCCATCATGCCATTATCAACACAATGAACGAACATAGAACGTTTCACTAATTGGTACGTCCAACCACCTGGACATGCACCTAAGTCAACGCCCCACATGCCTGGCGCTAAACGCTCATCCCACTCATCTCGCGGAATAAATACGTGGAAAGCTTCTTCCAGTTTTAGCGTTGAACGGCTTGGTGCGTCTGCTGGGAATTTCAAGCGAGGGATACCCATAAAGAACTGCGAGTTGTTGCCTGGTAGTGAGTAACCCACAGAACAATGACCCGGTGCGACAAAACAGATGTGTAGCACTGGCTTCTTCGCGTTGTCTTTATTCCACATCAAACCTTTACCACGCAACGCTTGGCGCATTGGTACGGTGAACTTGCGGCAGAACTTCAATAGCTCTTTTGCTTCGTTCGTGTCTGGCGTTTCGATACGTAGATCGCCACAACGTGGGAACGATTCAAACTCTGACAACTCAGCCAGAATTGGGCTGATGCGGTCTTCACTTGGCAGCGCTTCAAACTCAGCCGCTACAGCAAACATCTGACGCGCAAAAATCAATGAGCTAAAGTCTAAGCCTTTAACTAGCTTCTCTGCGTCTCCATCTTGGTAACACTCGAAGACAACATAACCTGAGTTTTTCTTCACACGAGGGAAGCCATACACTTCCAACTGTGTCGCTTTGTCCTGAATTTCACCAGCACACTCTTTCTCAAAGCCAGCACGGCAATAGAGCATTAGTTGTTTCACTTGGAGACCTCTTTGATATTAAACGCAGCAAAAAAGAACAGACACCAGCCGATCATGAACATGAATCCTCCCATTGGGGTGATGGGTCCAAACCATTTAATGCCCGTCAGCGCCAGCGCGTAAAGACTGCCGCTAAAACAAAAGATGCCGATGATAAAGCAAATCGCCGCGATGAAAAAATATTTTTGTGCTTTTTGTCCCAAATTGAGCAGAAGCAAAATGGCACAAAATGCAACCGCTAAGGTGTGGATGAACTGATACAACACGCCCGTCTCAAACACGCCAAGCAAATAAGGCGCAAGCTTGGCTTTTAGGCCGTGCGCTGCGAAAGCACCTAGTGCAACAGAAACTAGTCCCGAAAGTCCCGTAAAAGAGAGTAACCACTTACTTTTCACTGTACACCTCATTGATGAATGCTGACAGTTGCTCTACTGCAAGTGCAATATTGCCCGCTTCGGTATGTCCCGAGCTCTTGCGCGGCTTAAAGCTATGGTCGCCATCAGGTAAGAAGCTCACTTTCACTTGCTGAGAAAAGACAAACTCATCAAACTCTTCACGCTTACCAAAAGTATCTCGCTCACCTTGAAGAATCAGAGTGGGCTTGTCGATGCTTGCAAGATGATCACCTTTGAATTTTTCTGGCTTACCCGGAGGGTGAAATGGAAAGCCTAAACAGGCAATGCCCGCCACCAGCTCGTGCTCTGCGAGTAAACTCGCCATTCTGCCCCCCATCGACTTGCCACCAATGACCACGGGAGAAGAAGCAAAGTGAGCGATCACTTCGCTGTATGCTTCGAGCAACTTTGGGGCGCGATCGGGCGGACGCTTTTTGCCATCTTCCGAACGTTTCACCATGTAAGGGAAATTAAAACGCACCACACGAATGCCTTGCTCAACTAATCCTTTGGCGACAGCAGTCATGAAGTCATGCTCCATCCCCGCCCCAGCGCCGTGAGCAAAAACAAACAGCGGCCCGTTTTCAGGCCCCTCAACTATCCACTGGCTCATCCAATACTTCCTCTTGTTCTTTTCTCGCCGTTGCCAGCATCCAATCTCTAAATGTCGCGATGCGTCCCATGTCTGCCTGCTGCTCATGACACACCACATAGAAGGCATTTTTGGAGATAAGCACCTCATCAAACGGCGCAATCAGTCGTCCCGCTTCCATTTCTGGTTTCGCTAACACGTTGTTGCCCAATGCTACGCCTTGTCCGTGTGCAGCAGCCTGCAGCACCATAGTCGAGTGACTGAAAATCGGACCGTGATTCACGTTAATGCCTTCGATGTTGTAATGACGAGCGAACTGCTTCCAATCTTTACGCGAAGTATCATGTAACAAAGTGTGTAATTTGAGGTCACTTAGAGATTCTAATGGTTTGTTACCTAAAAGTAACGAAGGTGAACAAAGTGGGATCAGAAACTCTTGGTACAGTTTATCCGCTCGCAAACCCGGCCAGTTCCCACGGCCGTAGTAGATCGCTACATCTACATCATCAGTCAGTGAACCTTCATCCATATCCACGGCTTTGATGCGCACATCGATGTCTGGCTCTTGAGCATTAAAGTCCGCCAAACGAGGCACCAACCACTGAATGGCAAAACTCGGTGGCAAGCTGATGGTCAACGCACCTTTTTCACTACGTTCCAATACCTTATCGGTCGCTTCAGCAATCGAGGTAAAGATGTCTTTGATGTCGAGAAAGTAACTTTGCCCTTCTTCTGTTAACAGCAAAGAACGGTTACGGCGACGGAAAAGTTTTAGAGATAGAAACTCTTCTAGGGCTTTAATTTGATGACTCACTGCGGCTTGAGTCACAAATAACTCTTCTGCCGCACGCGTAAAACTGAGATGACGAGCGGCTGCTTCAAATACTCGAAGCGAATTTAAAGGAGGCAATCTGCGAGACATATGGGACCTCAAATAGGATTAGTTTTTTTAATCTGAAACATTATAAAATGTCCGTTGTCGAACAGCCAGATAAATTCTATATTTCACCCCGCAACACGAGCCTGAACGGCTTGATTTCCTTGGAAATCAATTGGCTTCGTTGTTGCGATGTTGTGTTTGCAAACTCGTATTTCGAGTTAGGTAGATTTCTACCATGATGTTTTGTCCACACTCCCTGTGACAAAACAGATACTTCCTGTATTTATTTTTGACCTGTCTGTCAAATTTGTTACACCGCCTTTTTAGGCGGTGTTTTTTTATCTAAAGAAAATCCCACCTTTCAAATCTGGTATCAACATCACTTTTTATCGCATTTCGGATTAATTATCGTTATATCAACACAACCAATATAGCTTTGCGATAAGCCTCAACATTATGCCGAGTTGCGCTTCTTTATTGCGCGATCAAAAACAAAAAAGCGCAAATTACATCAGCAATTTGCGCTTTGGGTCTGCTTCAGATCACCGCCATTGGCGGCCACCGAAAGTGTGTTTATTTACTGAGTGACTATGGACGGTAAACTTTCACGTTGTTAAAGCCTTGCTCTTGCAAGTAAAGTGCTTGCAGACGGCTCATTACGCCACGGTCACAGTACAGTAGGTAAGTTTTCGACTGGTCTAGGTCACCGAATTGCGTACCCAGCTTGTAGAACGGAATGTGTTTCACATCCACACCATCGATTTCTAATGGGTTATCGTCTTCCTCATCAGGGCTACGAATATCCAATACTACCGCGTGTTCTTCTACTGCTTGTACTTGCTCAACTTCTGGTGCCGCTTGCTCAGATTCTTTTGCGATATCACGAATGTCCATTTGACGCGCTTCGTAAACCACTTTTTCTAGAATGCTGAAGTCAAACTTCGCTTCTTCTGCTTCTAGCTTCTCTTTCACCGCTTTTACTGTTGGCTTCTTAGAGATCACGCCACAGTACTCAGGCATAGTTTTCGCGAAGTCTTCTGTACCGATTTCACGAGCTAAGTTGATGATGTCTTCTTTATCCCAGTTGATAAGAGGACGCAGAATCAGCGTATCCGTAACATTATCGATGTGACGGAGGTTCGTTAGCGTTTGGCTAGATACCTGGCCAAGAGCTTCACCCGTTACCAACGCTTCAATCTTAAACTTCTCAGCAATCATGCCAGCAGCGCGCATGAACATACGCTTCAAGATGACGCCCATTTGACCGTCATCTACTTTCTCAAGAATTTCAGCAACCACAGGTTCGAAATCAACAGAGATGAAACGCACTTTCGCTGATGAGCCGTATTTGTTCCATAGGTAGTGAGAAACCTGCTTAACGCCGATTTCATGAGCTGGGCCACCTAGGTTAAAGAAACAGTAGTGAACTTTAGAGCCACGTTTGATGTGTAAGTAGCTTGATACACCAGAGTCGAAACCACCTGAGATCAGGCTTAGTACGTCTTCTTGAGTACCTAGAGGGAAGCCACCTAGACCTTTGTAACGTGCCAACACTTGGTTAAGTTTGTCACCCGATACTTCAACTTTTACCGTCACATCAGGGTTGTGCAATTTAACGCGTGCGCTTTCTACTGCTTGGTTTAGACCACCACCAACGTAACGTTCAAGCTCGATAGACGTGAAGTCATGCTTACCACGGCGTTTTGCACGCACCACAAACGTTTTATTTTCAATAAGCGGACGGCTAAGTTCCAGCACCTGCTCGTAGATGTCGTGCAGGTCTTTAAACTCTGATTGCTTCACTTCTAGAATGTGATGAATGCCTGGCGTGTGAGTCAGGATTTCTAAAACTTCAGCGTGGTATTCGTTGCTCTCAGAGGTCACTTCAATGTGATCACGACGGTTAAATACTGCGACAGATTCCGTGCGGCTCTTGACGATATTACGAATGTTGCACTCTAAAATCTTTGTGAAGCGCTTACGCACAGATTCACTTTTTACAAAAATTTCTGGATGGGGCTTTACAATAAATTTCATAGTCTAATTCGCAGGTTAGTTTCGCAATCAACAATGAGTGAACTCTCATAACTATAGAATCAAATCGAAATCCGCGTGAAAGGCACGCCGTTTTCAACGATGTAATGAGCTCACTTTTAGGGCGCAAGATTATATACCCAAACAACCTTAAGATGCTAGGTGCAGCGAGAATGCCTTGGATTGCAGGCAAGGCTTCGATTTAAAGAACAAGCGACTCTCGACTAAAAATCTTCAATAAAAAAGCGAGCACTCTGCTCGCTTTTTATCTTCTGAACTATTTATAGACGCGCTTTGTTATTGAATAACGGGCACTTCTTCACTGTATAAAGGTTCACCTTGCATGATACTGATTTCAACACGACGGTTAAGTGCGCGGTTTTCATCAGAATCATTCGGCACCAAAGGCTCGGTATCCGCCATACCTCGCACACGAAGACGCTGATGCGAGAAACCTCTGACCTTTTCCATCTCTTGAGCGACCGACACCGCACGCTGCGATGACAAGTCCCAATTCGAGCGATACAGCTCAGAATCCAAACGCTGATTGTCCGTGTGACCAGAGATTCGGACAATACCTGGCACATCTTTCACTAGCTCAGCAATCTGTCGCACTAATGGTCTGAACTTCGGTTGCAGGAATGCAGAACCTTCTGGGAATGCGCCTTTCTCTCGCATTCGTATAACGATTTGCTGACCGAGGTTCTCCACTTCAATCGCGCCTTGTTCGATTTCACGTTCGAGCGCCTTCTTGATGCTCTCCATCAAGGTTTCCATCTCTTGTGACATCTCTTCAGACTGCTGCTGTTGCATGTCTGACTCTGCGGACTGATTGCTTTGTGTCGAAGTTTCCGGTGATTGACCGCCCGTCAGCTTGCCTTCATCACGCTTAGTACCACCAGCTCGGTCAGACTCACCTTCGTGGAATTCTAGCGTCTGCTGAGTGATGTCCATGGTTTGTTGCATGATGACATCAATCGGTGTCGGCTCAGGACGGCCTGGTCTAAATTCTTGTGCGATGATGCTGGTGCCTTTAGGAATGTCTTTCACTTCCAGTTGGTTTTGCACACCAAATGCAAATTTCATCGAACCAGCAATCTGTTTGAACTTCAAAACATCCATTTCAGAGAATGAAAGCAGCAGTACGAAGAAGCACATCAACAGCGACATCAAGTCCGCGAATGTCCCCATCCACAACGGGAGACCGGGTGGCGGACAATCGCATTTGTTATCTTCATCATCCATCACAAATCTCCGCGATTACTCATCAATCTCAAGAGCACGTTTACCCTCGTTGAGGTAGTTCTTCAGGTAGCTGTCGATAACTCGTGGGTTTTGACCATCTTGAATGGCAAGTACGCCGTCCATGATCAAACGGCGGTTAAGCGTTTCTTGATCTCGGCGTAAAGAAAGCTTATCGGCAATTGGGAAGAACAGCATGTTTGACAACACCGCACCGTAAAGTGTGGTTAAAAGGGCTACCGCCATTGCAGGACCGATCGCTTTTGGGTCATCCATGTTCGAAAGCATCGCAACCAGACCAACCAGCGTACCGATCATCCCCATCGCTGGAGCAACGTCACCAAACGCCCGGAAAACACCCGTGCCTTGCGTGTGTCGCTCATCCGTCAAGGCAATGTCTTTTTGCAACGCAGCGCGAACCACGTCCGCATCGTGACCATCCACCAAAAGGTCAATGCCTTTCTGCATAAAGCTGTTGTTGATTTCCATCTCTTCCAGAGCGAGGAAACCGCCTTTACGCGCTGCA
The DNA here is from genome assembly GCF_043102935.1 of Vibrio sp. zbq_1. NCBI lineage: Bacteria > Pseudomonadati > Pseudomonadota > Gammaproteobacteria > Vibrionales > Vibrionaceae > Vibrio > Vibrio sp. zbq_1. Next base: position 177,657 of record NZ_JBICJH010000024.1, on the reverse strand, counting down.
TCGGCCATTTCAACAATCTTTGCGATGAGGTCTTCTGGCTCATCGGCTTTAAACATGAATGCCTTGCCTGCAATTTTCGCCGCACCAAAGAACTGGCCGAGCGTGAACTTCATCAATACTACAAATGCAGAGCCACCTACTACGATAAGGATCGATGTAACGTCGACGAACATGCCGATACTGCCACCTAGCACCATTGCCATGATGACGAAGGCAAAACCACCGATCAAACCTATTAGGGTTGCTAAATCCACAAAGCACTCCTCACGCTATTTAAATACTGCCGTTAGGCGGATTATTACTTGTATCGACAACTAGAACAGATTTTTTAGGAAAATCTTAGCTAATAGATCACAAATTAACGCCAACAACCTTAACTAAAATATGGGGTTTGTCTAATCAGACTCGTTTAGAGCCAATTTTGTGACAATTATGTAAGGTTAAATTTGACCAAGTAACTACGCTAAGGTAACTTTCGTGCATCCTATTCAAGGCTTGATTAAGGCAGAAAAAAGATGGCGGTCAAGAAACCAGAAAACATGACCTTCGAAGCAACCATTGAAGAGCTTGATAGCTTGGTTGATCAATTAGAAAACGGCGATCTTGCCCTAGATGATGCCTTACGTAAATTTGAACGAGGCATTGCCTTAGCTCGTGCTGGCCAAACCAAACTGAGCGACGCAGAACAGCGCGTAAGCATTCTTCTTAGCGAAGATGACGAAGCCCCTCTTAGCGACTTCAAACCAGATTCAGAATAACCATCAGTAGTGAGCAATGTGATGCAACAGACATTGACGTCTTTCCAAGAAAGAAACAATCAGCAATTGAATTTGTGGCTAGAACAGCTTCCATATCAAGAGCAGTCATTGATTCAAGCAATGAAATACGGCCTTTTGTTAGGCGGCAAACGCGTTCGCCCATTTCTTGTTTACATCACAGGTCAAATGCTCGGCTGTAAACCTGAAGATCTAGACACTCCAGCTTCAGCCATCGAGTGTATTCATGCCTACTCGCTCATCCATGACGATCTTCCTGCTATGGATGATGATGATCTGCGCCGCGGTCAGCCAACCTGCCATATCAAATTTGATGAAGCGACCGCCATTTTAACCGGTGATGCCCTACAAACTCTTGCTTTTACCATCATTGCTGACGGTCCGTTGAGCCCAAGCGCAGAAAACCAACGTGTCAACATGATCAAAGCGTTAGCTCACTCCTCTGGTGCGAACGGCATGTGTGTCGGCCAAGCATTGGATTTGGGTGCGGAGAATCGCCAAGTTTCTCTTGCAGAAATGGAAGAGATACACCGTAAAAAAACCGGAGCTCTGATTGATTGTGCGGTAAAATTAGGTGCTCTGGCCGCTGGTGAAAAAGGTATCGAGGTTTTACCTCATTTAGAACGCTATTCAAAAGCAATTGGTTTGGCGTTTCAGGTTCAAGACGATATTCTTGATATCATTAGTGACACAGAAACATTGGGTAAACCTCAAGGTTCAGACCAAGAACTGAACAAAAGCACTTACCCATCCCTGCTGGGTTTAGAGGGAGCCATTGAGAAAGCTCACACTCTATTAAAGGAAGCACTTCAAGCATTGGAAGCTATCCCATACAATACTCAGTTACTCGAAGAGTTCGCCCGATACGTCATCGAGCGCAAAAACTAACACTATAAGCGCGCATTTATATGACTCTTGATATTTCAAAGTACCCAACACTGGCGTTAGCAAATACACCGGAAGAGTTGCGTCTTCTTCCAAAAGAAACATTACCAACTCTGTGTGATGAGCTGCGAACGTATCTGCTAAATTCAGTGAGCCAATCTAGCGGACACTTAGCGTCTGGCTTAGGCACCGTAGAGCTAACTGTGGCTCTGCATTATGTTTACAACACACCCGTAGATAAACTTATCTGGGATGTTGGTCATCAGGCTTACCCACATAAAATTTTGACGGGTCGTCGCGATAAAATGCCAACGATTCGTCAGAAAGACGGCTTACACCCTTTCCCTTGGCGCGAAGAGAGCGAGTACGACACGCTATCAGTTGGTCACTCTTCTACTTCCATCAGTGCAGGGCTTGGCCTAGCCATCAGCGCTCAAAAAGAAGGGAAAGGTCGCAAAGTCATCAGTGTGATTGGTGATGGTGCGATTACTGCCGGCATGGCATTCGAAGCCATGAACCACGCAGGCGATGTTCACCCTGACATGTTGGTGATTCTGAACGACAATGAAATGTCGATCTCAGAAAACGTTGGCGCTCTGAACAACCACCTAGCGAAAGTGCTTTCCGGTAGTCTTTACACCTCTATCCGTGAAGGTGGAAAAAAAGTGCTATCAGGTGTGCCACCAATCAAAGAACTGGTTCGTCGCACTGAAGAACATCTAAAAGGCATGGTTGTCCCTGGCACTCTGTTTGAAGAGTTTGGCTTTAACTACATTGGTCCAATTGATGGGCACGATGTGAATGAGCTCGTTAAAACACTGAAGAACATGCGTGAGCTTAAAGGCCCTCAGTTCCTGCACATCATGACCAAGAAAGGCAAAGGTTATGAGCCAGCAGAGAAAGATCCTATTGGCTACCACGGCGTCCCTAAGTTCGATCCAAGCCATAACTGCTTACCAAAAAGCAGTGGCGGCAAACCAACTTTCTCAAAGATTTTTGGTGACTTCTTATGTGACATGGCAGCGCAAGATCCTAAGCTAATGGCAATTACGCCAGCAATGCGTGAAGGTTCTGGCATGGTGCGTTTCTCGAAAGAGTACCCAGATCAATACTTTGATGTGGCAATTGCAGAGCAACACGCTGTGACACTTGCAACGGGTATGGCAATTGCTGGCGATCATCCGATCGTGGCTATTTACTCAACCTTCTTGCAACGTGGTTACGATCAACTTATCCATGACATCGCTATCATGGACTTACCAGTAATGTTCGCTATCGACCGCGCAGGTTTGGTCGGTGCAGATGGTCAAACACACCAAGGTGCCTTTGATCTTAGCTTTATGCGCTGCATTCCTAACATGGTGATCATGGCACCAAGCGACGAAAACGAATGTCGCCAAATGCTGTACACAGGTCATAAGCACACTGGACCAAGTGCCGTACGTTATCCTCGTGGTAGTGGTATGGGTACAGAGATCGAAAAAGAGTTTACCGCTCTTGAGATTGGTAAAGGTCGAGTGGTACGCAAAGGTGAAAAGGTGGCAATCCTGAGCTTCGGTACTTTCTTACCGAATGCACTAGAAGCAGCTGAAAACCTCAATGCAACGGTTGCTGATATGCGTTTCGTCAAACCTCTTGATGAAGCATTGATTCGCCAACTCGCTGATGAACATGACGTTCTTGTCACGCTAGAAGAGAACGCAATCGCAGGTGGTGCTGGTGCAGGTGTTATTGAATTTATGATGAAAGAGAAAATCATCAAACCAGTACTCAATCTTGGTTTACCTGATAAATTCATCCATCAAGGTACTCAAGAAGAGCTTCACGAAGAACTTGGTTTAGACGCAAAAGGGATTGAAAAATCCATTGCGGAATACCTTGCGAAGTAAGCAATTAAATAGCAAAAAGGGATGCCAGTGGCATCCCTTTTTAATTCTTGTTGTTCTTCGAGTGATAGGTGATGTACTAACTCATCCAACCCGCATACTTTGCAACGAGAAACAAAGCAATACCCGCCATAATCCCCGCCACAATATCATCGAGCATAATGCCAAGCCCGCCATGGATGCGTTTGTCTAACCAACCTATTGGCCACGGTTTGACCATATCGAAAAAGCGGAAAAGAATGAAACCTGTCAACAACCATTTCCATTCCGTGATAGGAATATTCAGGGCTGGTACAATACTCATGGTGATCCAAAAGCCCGCAAACTCATCCCAAACAATTGAACCGTGATCATGCACCTTCATATCATCCGACGTGACTTGGCAGATTTTGATGCCGATCACGCACGAAAGTAATACCACAACGACATAAGCCGTAAATGGCAGCTGCGCCAACAACAGAAAAAACGGAACCGCAGCAAGCGTCCCCATTGTTCCAGGAACTACTGGCGACAAACCACTGCCAAACCCCGTCGCCAACAAATGCCACGGGTTCTTTAATGAGATCAGAGAAAGAGGGTTGGTCATATCCTTAAACCTATACTGCTAGTTTAACTCGATGAGCTTATTTAAAGTGGTCGAAACCACTTAAATCCCAGTCGAGAGGTTGGTTGTTATCGTGAAGCTCAAACGTTCCATTTGGTCTAATTTGGCCAATGCACGTCACTTTGCACCCGCTATAAGACAAAGCACTCTGCAAAGAACCTCGATTTTGTTCTGATACAGTGAAACACAACTCGTATTCTTCACCGCTAGATAAAGCATACTGCTGTGCGCTGACCTTATCATCTAAAAATTGTACCAGCTCTGAAGAGATTGGTAATTGAGACACATCGATACTCACACCAACTTGTGAGCGTTTTAAAATATGTTTGATATCCGAAATCAGGCCGTCTGAAATATCAATTGCCGAAGATGCTAATCCTACCAAAGCTTGCCCCGCTAACACTCTCGGAGTACTTAGGTAGTGGGCTTTTTCTAGTTCATCAGCACCAATGCGACTGCGAAGTGTTTCATCTAAGATGACATCCAGCCCTGCTTTTGCGTCACCCAAATTCCCCGTGACATACACCCAATCCCCCACTTTCGCTCCAGAGCGAGTCAGCGCTTTGCCCTCAGGCACAAAACCTTGCACTGTCAGTGTTAAACTTAATGGGCCTTTCGTTGTATCACCGCCGATTAACTGAATACCAAAGTAATCCGCCAGTTCGAAAAACGCATCACAGAATGGTGCGAGCCATTCTTCATCCGCTTCAGGCATGGTCAATGCAAAGCTTACCCAAGCAGGTGTTGCGCCCATCGCAGCTAAGTCGCTGATGTTGGATGCAAGCGCCTTGTGAGCAACCCAAGCAGGGTTCGCGTGAGGAAGGAAATGGGTTCCAGCAACCAAGGTATCGGTGCTGATAGCAATCTGTACATTTGCTGGCGCCTTAACGAGAGCGCAATCGTCCCCTGCGGCGAGGTGTACGTCTTTGCGCTGGTTTTGTCGGCCAACAAAATACTTATCAATCAGGTTAAATTCACCAGACATAATTCATTTATCTTTTCATGCCAATGGCATTGATATCATACAAAAAAGGTCAGCATGTGCTGACCTTTTTATTGAAGAAATCGTTATTTCTTACGTACGTGTGGTGCGGCTTTATCTAGCACACCGTTCACGAATTTGTGGCTGTCTTCTGCAGCGAATACTTTAGCAAGTTCAATCGCTTCGTTGATTACCACTTTGTAAGGAACATCTTCGCGACGAGTCATCTCGTACATAGCAAGGCGAAGAAGAGCAAGTTCCATCATATCTAGATCCTGCATAGGACGAGATACGTAAGGACGAATTTTGCTATCTAGCTCAGCGTGGCTAAGTACAACACCGCTTAATAGTTCACGGAAGTAAGCAACGTCTGTTTCTGGAGCAGCAAGTGCTGGCTCAGATGCACGAAGTTCTTCTTCATCGTATTTGTCGCCAGACAAAAACTGTTCTTCAATCGTGGCAACATTCTCTTTAGTAATTTGCCATGAGTAGATCGCCTGTAGAGCGAATTGACGTGCGTTACGACGTGCGGCTGGTTTCACACTGGCCCCCATTAGGAATCAATTTCAGATAGTACATTAATCATTTCAAGTGCGCTTAGTGCAGCCTCTGCACCTTTATTACCAGCCTTGGTTCCTGCGCGTTCAATCGCTTGATCGATAGTATCAACAGTCAGCACACCGAATGCGACTGGAAGACTGTATTCCAGAGACACTTGTGCTAGGCCCTTGTTACATTCACTACAAACATAATCAAAGTGTGGTGTACCGCCACGGATTACTGTACCTAGAGATACGATCGCATCGTATTTACCAGTTTTAGCAACACGTTGAGCTACTAGAGGTAGTTCTACGGCACCTGGACAACGAACAACAGTGATGTTGTCTTCGCTTACTTGTCCGTGACGCTTTAGTGTATCGATCGCACCAGAAAGTAAGCTTTCGTTAATAAAACTGTTGAAGCGAGAAATAACGATAGCAATTTTTGCATTTGGCGCTGGGAAGCCACCCTCGATCACTTTCATAAGCTTTCCTTTAACTCTATTTATAAGTGAAATTTGTTCATCAAGTGAGAATCGCCGGATTCTAGCACAAATTTGTGAGCAATATCTAATGGAAATTGGCCGCGTGTCACGAGTTCCTAGTCCACACCAAAATAGGTGTGCATGGGACTAGGAAATTATCGTTCACTTCTTATTCGCAAACGTATTCAACCACGTTCAGGCCGAAACCGCCCAATGCATGGTATTTTTTGTTGGTCGAAGACAGAAGACGCATATCGTGAACACCAAGGTCAGCGAGAATTTGCGACCCCACTCCCACGCGGCGAGACGTGCCCTGCTTTTTCGCTAAAGTCGGTGCTTCGCCTTTATCTTGCGCTTCGAACATCTTCACGCGGTGGATGAGCAACTCGGTTGATTCTTCATTGCCAAGAACAACCAGAACACCACCGTCTTCACCGATACGCTTCATCGCTTTATCCAGTGTCCAGCTGCGCTCTGCATTGCGGTCACTGCGTAATACATCGGTGAATACGTCTTGTAGATGCACACGAACCAGCGGCGCCTCGCCAGCCAAATCACCTTTACACATCGCGTAATGCACTTGATTGTCGATGGTGTCTTTGTAAGTAACCAAAGTGAACTCACCGTGCTCAGTTGGCAGTTTGCATTCTGCTACACGCTCAATGGTCGTTTCTGTGTTGTTGCGGTATTCGATAAGGTCCGCAATAGTGCCTAACTTCAAGCCGTGTTTTTCAGCAAAGATTTCAAGATCAGGGCGGCGAGCCATGGTGCCGTCGTCGTTTAGAATCTCAACAATCACAGAAGCAGGCTCAAGCCCCGCAAGGCGAGCTAAATCACAACCTGCTTCAGTGTGACCAGCGCGAGTCAATACACCACCATCTTGCGCAGCAAGAGGGAAAATATGACCCGGTTGAACCAAGTCCGCCGCTTTTGCGTTTGGCGCAACCGCAGCTTGAACGGTGCGTGCGCGGTCAGCCGCTGAAATACCCGTGGTGACGCCTTCAGCAGCTTCAATAGAAACGGTAAAGTTAGTGGTGTACTGCGCGTTGTTGTCTTGCACCATTGGCGGCAAGCCGAGATTTTCACAACGCGCTTTAGTCATGGTCAGACAGATCAAGCCACGACCGTAAGTCGCCATAAAGTTGATCGCTTCCGGCGTAATATGCTCGGCAGCCATGATCAAGTCACCTTCATTCTCACGGTCTTCATCATCCATTAGGATGACCATTTTTCCTGCACGAATATCATCAATAATTTCTTGTGGTGTACTGATTGGCATATTCTGTTTCCCGTTATTCTAAAATTTATTTTCCGACAGCAATGCGTGAAATCTTATTGCAATGGTAATGACATCAACAGTTTGAGCCTTGCACAATGCAAGTCAATTGCCCTAACGATGTTCTGTGAATCCGGTCTGTTATGGCAATTATCGCAACGTGGCTGAGCGCTTACGCAAAGCCATTTTGTTGTAAGAAATCCATGGTGATGCGAGATTCAGGCTGCTCTTCTTGCTGACCTTGCAGCAAGCGTTCCATGTAACGCGCCAACACATCCACTTCTAAATTCACTTTGCGGCCCACTTGGAACTGGTCGATGGTGGTTTCTTCACTGGTGTGAGGCACAATCGTCAGTTTGAATGCGTTTTTACGCAAATCATTCACCGTTAAGCTGATGCCATCAACGGTGATAGAGCCTTTTTCTGCCACGTACTTGCTGATCTCAGCAGGCATCGCGACCCAAAACTCTATCGCACGACCAACTTGATTGCGCTCCACAATTTCACCCACGCCGTCCACGTGTCCAGATACAATGTGTCCGCCAAAACGTGTCGTCGGCAGCATGGCTTTTTCTAAGTTAACCTTTTCTCCGACTTGGTAGTTTGCAAAACCGGTTTTTTTCAAGGTCTCGAGAGACAAATCCGCGCTGTAGTAATTGCTTCCAAAGTCAATCACCGTTAAGCACACACCGTTAGTTGCGATGCTGTCGCCTAACTTCACGTCAGACATGTCTAACTTACCTACTTCTACCGTAACGGTAATGTCTTCGCCTTTTGGCGTAATCGCAGTTAATTTACCAACTGCTTCTACAATTCCTGTAAACATAGTGCTTCTTTTCTAAATTTCTTTACGTACAACGGTGGCGGTAATACGGATATCTCTGCCCACCATTCGCACATCAGTAATATTTAAATCGATGACCTGCGCCATCTCCGTCAATCCCAGCGCGCCAATTAAACCACGTCCATCGCTTCCCATTAGTTTCGGAGCGAGATAGACAATCAACTCATCTACAAGGTTAGCTTTGATTAGAGAACTCGCGAGCGTCGCTCCAGCTTCCACCCATAAATGGTTGATATTATGCTGAGTCGCGACCGCTTTTAGGGTGGCAGCTAAATCAATTTTTCCGTTTTGATCGAGTTGTGGGCAAACATCGCCTTCGCTGCTGACAATAATTCGCTCACCTTCGGTACTGAACAGTTTAAGGTCATCACTCAGTTTCTGTTGACGGTCGAGTATTACCCTTGCAGGTTGGCGAACTTCCGTCAGCTCATAGTGCGCTTGAACACTCTGCGGCAAATCATCCCAACGAACATTGAGAGAAGCGTTATCATCCATCACTGTTTTGCTTGTAGACAGAATGCCACCGCTTTGCGCTCGATAACACTGCACGTCTTGGCGAGCCTGTGGGGAGGTGATCCATTGGCTCTTGCCATTACTTAGCGCACTCTGTCCATCTAAGCTTGCTGCCATTTTTAATTGGATAAATGGCATGCCTGTTTGCATGAATTTAATGAAGCCACGATTGAGCTCAATCGCATCGTTTTCTAACAATCCAACCTGAACCTCAACCCCGGCTTCACGTAGCATTTGGATGCCACGTCCAGCCACTTTTGGATTCGGATCTTCCATCGCACACACTACTCGCGCCACTTTGGCTTTTATCAACCCTTCAGCGCAAGGTGGCGTGCGTCCATAGTGGGAGCACGGTTCAAGGGTAACGTATGCCGTTGCACCTTCAGCTTTATCACCAGCCATGCGCATCGCGTGCACTTCAGCATGGGGCTCTCCAGCGCGATGATGATAACCTTCACCAATGATCACGCCATCACGAACAATTACGCAACCGACGTTCGGGTTTGGAGCCGTCGTATAAATGCCGCGTCGAGCTAACTTGAGCGCACGCGACATCATTGAAAAATCTTGAGGAGAAAATGGAGATGCAGAAGTGTGTTGAGGCATGATTTAATCAGTCTTCAAGGCGGGCAATTTCTTCGCCGAATTCACGAATATCTTCAAAGCTACGATAAACCGATGCAAAACGGATGTAAGCCACTTTGTCGAGTTCTTTAAGCTGATCCATAACCAAGTTACCAATCATTTGGCTCGGTACTTCACGCTCACCAGTTGCGCGGAGTTGCGACTTAATCATACTGATTGCAAGCTCGATAGAGTCGGCACTTACCGGACGTTTCTCTAATGCGCGCTGAATGCCACCGACCATTTTATCTTCATCGAATGGTTCGCGATTGCCATTCGACTTAATGACTTTAGGCATGACCAATTCTGCCGTTTCAAACGTAGTAAAACGTTCACTACAGGCTAAACACTGGCGGCGGCGACGGACTTGATGACCATCCGCAACCAATCGGGAATCAATTACTTTTGTATCGTTCTCTGAACAAAAAGGACAATGCATATCACCTCCAAATAACGTGCCTTTGGGGCCGTCCCAAAAGCCAGACTAGTGTAGCGGAATTGATATGTGAGAGAAAACAAAAAGGGGCACTAGTGCCCCTTTTTCAATCAATATCGAGTCGAATCTGTTAACTGCGTGCTAAGTAGTTCGCTTTGCCGACCCATTTGTAGCTTGTTAATTCTTCCAAACCCATCGGGCCACGTGCATGTAGCTTTTGAGTTGAGACGGCCACTTCAGCCCCCAAGCCAAACTGAGCACCGTCAGTAAAGCGCGTTGCCGCATTCACATAAACTGCAGCCGAGCCCACCGAATTGATGAACAACTCTGAGTTAATCAAGCTGTTGGTCATGATTGCATCTGAGTGACTCGCATTGTGAACTCGCATGTGATCAATCGCATCTTTCACGTCTGCGACAACTTTTACACCTAACGTGTAGCTTAGCCATTCGGTATCAAAATCACCTTCTGCGGCATCGCGAATTTGCGTAGCTTGAGTCATTAGCGCTTTCGCTTTTGGTTCTGCTACAAACGTCACTTTGTCACTCATTCGCTCGACAATCATTGGCAAGAATTTCGCCGCCACTTTCTCGTGAACAAGCAGTGTGTCTAGCGAGTTACATGCCGAAGGACGTTGAACTTTCGAGTTTTCAACCACGTTTAGAGATTTCTCTAGGTCTGCGGATTCATCAACAAAAATGTGACTGATACCAAAACCGCCGATGATCACTGGAATTGTGCTGTTCTCTTTACACATTTTGTGCAGACCAGCTCCACCACGTGGGATGATCATATCAACGTAGTCATCCAGTTTAAGCAGTTGAGAAACCAGTTCGCGATCTGGCTTTTCAATGTACTGTACTGAAGCGGCTGGCAAGTTTGCTTTTGCAAGGGCTGATTGGATAACTTTCACAAGTTCCATGTTAGAGAAAAACGTCTCTTTACCACCGCGTAGGATGCTGGCGTTACCCGTTTTCATGCACAGTGCGGCAATGTCGATGGTCACATTTGGACGCGCTTCATAAATCACACCCACAACACCAAGTGGTACACGGCGGCGAGAGAGAGACATGCCGTTTTCTAGCACTTTACTGTCGATTTCGCTGCCCACAGGATCGTTTAGGCTGATCACATTGCGAACATCATTTGCAATGCCCGTTAAGCGTTCTTCATTCAACAGTAGACGGTCTAACAGCGCATCGGTCAGACCAGCTTCGCGACCAAGTTCGATGTCTTTTGCGTTTGCTGCCAAAATCGCAGCTGAGTTTGCTTCTAGCTCATCTGCGATGATCGCTAGAGCTTGGTTCTTTTGAGCAGTTGACGCTGTCGCCAATTCGAAAGCTGCATCTTTAGCAGCTTTACCCATATTCGTTAAATCCACGTTGCTTCCCTCAATTTCTATTCTTGAATGACGACAAGATCATCGCGATGAATCACTTCTGAGCCGTAGTCATGACCCAAAATAGAGATGATGTCTTTACTGTGTTTGCCAGTAATTTTTGCCAAGTCTTCACTTGAGTAGGCGCTAATACCACGCGCAACCAGTTTGCCATGAGAATTTGTTACGCGAGCAACTTCACCACGGGCAAAATCACCGCTCACCTTGATGACCCCTTTTGCTAGCAAGCTGCTGCCTTTACCAACAACCGCATTCACCGCACCATCATCGATGATAATGTCACCCGATGCTGCAGGACCTGCGAGGATCCAACGCTTACGGTTTTCCAATGCTTCTGAACAAGGTAGGAAACGCGTACCTTGAGGCTCCGTGCTCAACGAGTCAAAAATTACGTTTGGCGCGCTACCTGCTGCGATAATAACTTCAATACCCGCGCGACGTGCGATGTCAGCAGCTTGAAGTTTTGTCGCCATACCACCCGTACCGAGTGTTGTACCGCTGCCGCCAGCAATTTTGCGCAACGTGTCATCAATGGTTTTAACTTCTTTGATCAGCTCTGCATTCGGATCTTTTCGTGGGTCAGCAGTAAACAGACCTTTTTGGTCTGTCAGTAGCAATAACTTATCTGCACCACATAAAATACCCACTAAAGCCGATAGGTTGTCATTGTCGCCGACTTTGATTTCACTGGTGGCTACTGCATCATTTTCGTTCACGATTGGAATAATATCGTTCGCTACAAGCGCATTGATGGTGTCACGCGCATTAAGAAAACGCTCACGATCATCCAAGTCAGCACGAGTCAGTAGCATTTGACCAATCTTGATACCGTAAATACCAAACAAAGACTCCCATGTTTGAATCAAACGACTCTGACCCACTGCAGCAAGCAACTGTTTGCTCGCCATCTCGTTGGGCAGTGCGGGGTATCCAAGATGCTCACGGCCTGCTGCAATTGCACCAGACGAAACCATTACCACTGAATGGCCTTGTTTCTTAAGCTCAGCACACTGACGCGCTAGCTCAACCATGTGAGCGCGATCTAATGCCAATGTGCCGCCTGTCAGCACACTTGTACCCAGTTTCACAACGACGGTTTGTGGTTGCGAAACAACTGCGTTTTGTTGATTCGTTGTCATGATGTCTTCTGAAGTGAAAAACAAATAAAGAGAGGATGTTTTAACAATCAAATAGGGATTTAACAAGAGAAAAGGTGCGAAAACGCACCTTTTTGTTCAGTCGAAAAAGAAAACCGCCAAATCAGGCGAAATCAAATGACTCGGTATGATATTCCACTTCGAGTTTGAAGTGTTCAGCCAAGGTATCAATGAGCTTCTGATGAAAGGTACTTTGTGTAAAGTACACTTCCTCTACCACTTTTTGCGGCAGAGCTTCAGACACCCATTTCCCTTCTTTGTTGTATTTCCCAATATGGTACTTAGCGGTAAAGCCCCCTTCGATGGATTCTAAATCCATCCACCAGCCCCAGAACTCGCGTTTCTCAGGTGACTTTTTGTCATCTACACAAACAGATAGACAATCAAAATAGTAGCGCCCTTCTTGTGATTGCGGTTCACGCAGGTAAGGCCCAATGGCCTTCAGCTTTGACATCAAGCGAAAGTGTGTTGGACCCTGAGTCGTCTCTGACATATGAATCTCCGTTTCCATATAGTTAAAGTAAACACCCAATAATGATTATTATTTTTTATTATCATGAGCTTATTTTTTGCTCAGGTATATCACTCTTAACTAAATTAGGAGATTTGTCATCTTAATAATTCATCTTCCAACCACTTTATCGCCAAATCGAGGGATTGCTCATATCCTTTTGTAATTGTCTTGGAACTGATCTTCTTCGCCTGCCCATAGTGGCTAAATAGCGCGACTAACTGGTTGTCACTGTATGGAGAAACGGGGTCACCTTCTAAGCTCAGCGCTAAAATTGGCACCTTAGTTTTACGACTGCTCAAGAAGCCTTGGACTTTCAATGACCAAGCCATCATCTGCCCAGCCATGCTGTTGATATCAACTGCGCTTTTACCCAAACGAGAAGCCAGCATATCCAGATACATCTTCGGCATTTTTTGCAGCTTTTTCGGTGAGGTAAACAGATCATGCACCGGTGCGCCTAGTGCCACACACGCTTTGATCTTTTCTTGCTCAAGAAAAGACAGACGAACCATGGCATTGCCACCAAAACGGAAACCGACCAAACCAACTTTGTGATGATCAACGTAAGGAATGGAATAAAGCTCATTCAACACGGCTTGATGAAGACAGCTTGAATCTTCCGTCAAAGGCCAATGAGAACTGTGTCCGACTGATGGCATATCGACGGTTAACATTGCAATATCTTTAGGAGCAAAGTGATTGCGGAACAAGCGCCACATGTCGGTTTGTAAACTGTCGAGTCCTGCACTCACCATCACAACTGGCAGCTGCTTATCGGTTCTTGGCAAATGCAAGTTAGCGATAATTTTGCGTTTTTGGTAAGGCACCTCAATTTGCTTGATGGTGTATTGAGTTTTCTCAGCCCCTTCAGAATAGGCTTTGTTTGCTAACACCTGAGCCTGAAGCGCCAAGTTGTCGTTTTTTAAATGAGGATAGCCCGCAATGCTGAAACACAACGATGCGGTAAACAACTCGTCGGCAGCATCCTCACCTTTAAGGTCATTGGCACGTCGTTGGTGTTCCATACCTAACTTGATCCACTCAAACGTCCAGTTACCACTGTGATACCCCATCACAGTATCTAACCAATCATCGTGAGTACGAGAATGCGTTGACGAAGCAATGCGCGACAACACTCCTTCCATTTCAATTGGAGATAAGCCTTGCCACGCCCACTGCAAGCGACGCAAATGACGATACCAAGCACGATCTTCTTGCTGTTCTCGATCATCAAGAATCTTTTTGCTGGTTGGCATGTATTGAGTGAGCGCGGAGGTTTCTTTCGCTTGCTTATGTTTTACGAACAAAGTCTCGGAAAGATTTTTACTGACGTCTTCAGACATAGGAAGAACCTTTGGCTATTAGCATTAGCTGTAATGATAATAAAAAAAATGCCCCTATAAAGGGGCATTTCTCAATATTCTTCGCTAGCGATTACTTTTGCTTGCGGTTTACTGGCTCTGCGTACTGGATAGACATATCCCAAGGTTGCTCGATCCAAGTGTCTTGCGCGATGTCTACTACGTAGTCATCTAACAATTCTTTACCCGACGGTTTTGCACATACTGCAATCATTTTTGCTTTCGGGTACATTTCACGCAGTTTGCGCGCTGTATCACCGCTATCTACTAGGTCTTCAACGATTAGGTAGCCTTCACCATCGCCTTCAGGTGCTTTAAGCACTGTCATATCACGTTGATGATCATGGTCGTAGCTTGAGATACAAATTGTATCAACGTAGCGAATACCCAGTTCACGAGCCAAGATAGCACCCGGTACTAGACCGCCACGGCTTACCGCCCAAATACCTTTCCATTGCTCAGCTGGCATCTGTTTCTCAGCCAGTTCACGGCAGTAAGTCTGCATCGCATCCCAAGTGATAATGAATTTTTTACTCATTGTAATAACCTAATAATTTGAAAATATGCATCCTCAAAATCTAGCGAAACGGCTTTAAAGCGGAATATTCACTATGCTCTCCAGAGGTCAGGAGACGAGGATTTCAAGCTGCGCAAACGATTATTCTACCGAAACACACCGTTAATACCAACGGTGATATCAAAATTCTCCGCCTATTACGCAGAAAAATCGAATTCAGTGAACAACGCTAAAAGCAAAAAGCCAGCACGAACAGCTTTTGCTGCTCGCGCTGGCTTTTTAAAAGTAATTACCCGGCTAGGTATTTAACGATGAAGATGGCAGACATAACCCAAACACTCATCGATACATCGCGGCCTTTGCCACTAAACAATTTGATTGCAGCATACGCAATAAAGCCTAGGGTGATACCTTCTGCAATAGAGAAAGTAAGCGGCATCACAAGACAAGTTACAACGACTGGAGATGCTTCAGTTAGGTCACGCCAATCAATGCTCACCAAGCCAGAAAGCATCAAAATTGCTACATAGAACAATGCACCTGACGTTGCATACGCAGGGATCATACCCGCTAGTGGCGAGAACAATAGTGCAAGCAGGAAGAGTACACCAACAACCACTGCGGTTAGGCCAGTACGACCACCAGCAGCTACGCCCGAAACACTTTCAATGTATGAAGTCGTGTTTGACGTACCTAGCAACGCACCAACAGAAGTCGCTGTTGAGTCAGCAAGTAGTGCTTTGTTTAGACGAGGAATGTTGCCATTCTCATCCGTTAGACCGGCTTTTTGAGAAACGCCAACGAGCGTACCAGCCGTATCAAATAAGTCGACGAATAAGAAAGCGAACACAACAGAGATCATGCCGACTTCAAATAGACCTGAGAAATCCAATTGCAAGAATGTTGGTGCGATACTTGGTGGTGTTGACATGACACCGTTCCATTGCACATCACCAAATAGAAGACCAAGCGCCGTCACACCCAAAATCGCGATCATCACCGCACCTTTCACACCACGGTGAACAAGCGCGATAGTAAGGAAGAAACCAATCGCCGCCAACACTGATGGCAATGACGTGATATCGCCCATTGAAACCAATGTCGCTGGGTTATCAACCACAATACCTGCGTTTTTAAGGGCGATAAACGCCAAGAAAAGGCCAATACCTGCAGAAATGCCGGTGCGAAGCGAATGCGGGATCGAGTTAATGATCCACTCACGAATCTTAAAAATGCTCAGCAGAATAAACAAAACACCAGAAACAAACACTGCAGCCAGCGCGACTTGCCATGTGTAACCCATGCCTAACACAACGGAATATGTGAAGAATGCGTTTAGACCCATGCCCGGAGCCTGAGCAATTGGGTAGTTTGCGACTAAGCCCATAATGAAACAGCCAATCGCGGCGGCAAGACACGTTGCAACAAAGATCGCACCACGATCCATACCGGTATCAGACAAAATCGCTGGGTTTACAAAAATAATGTAAGCCATGGTAAGGAAGGTCGTAATACCTGCAATGATCTCAGTGCGCACATTTGTGCCGTTTTCACTAAGTTTAAAGAGCCTTTCGAGCATGATCGAATCCTGTAAAGGTAAAAAGTAAACGGTTGCGTAATCGATTGGCAGGAATTATAAAGTTATCAAATAGCAAATTCTAGATAGAATCATCACTCTAAAGCGATTTTTTTCGCAGGATATGAAACCCATCCGTTAGTATTTAAAATCAAGATTGAATATAGCGCTTATTAAACAATGACTAACCGCTCATGTTCACTTTGCCTTCAATGCGTGCAAATTGAGCAATGTTCTAAACTTTCAAACAGAAATGGACGTTAAAGGGCAATATTCACTCACAATTTACTGCGTAAGTGGGATTCCTTTTAGCAGCAATAAGAGAATGGAGGCTTAGTGGTGGAAATTTGGTCGGAAGTAGAAAAAAGAGATAAAAAAACGCCACTCAATTTGAGTGGCGGTGAATCATGTCAGCACTATCACTGAAAAAAAATTCCAATTTATAGGGGTGAACAAACTGTTCGAGTCACATGCGTTGACTTCACTTAGTAGCCAAAGCTTGTTGGGTATACAAAGTTACCGGTATATACAGATTTGCTATTCCAGAACATTGCACTTGGTAAACCTTTCATAAATATCACCTTCTAAATCAATTAAAACAGTCGTTGATTTCTCGGTTCCTTGGAGGCGATAAACGGACTCATCCTTTGAGCATTTCATTCTTCATCTCAGAAGCTGGTTACAAATATACCACCAAGAAATTTAATTACAAGCATTTTAGTGATAAAAGTCACAAAAAATCCATAAATTGACGTCAATCAAATTTTAACTGTAATTAAATTACATTTTTGTGAATTAAAAATTATTCTACTTTCAGTTCATATAAACATAAGCGCATTTACGACTTATACCATGTTCATAAAGTGTGACAGTGAGGAAGGAAATCCTTTTGTTCTCGACTACTAGTAGCCTTCGTCTGGTGGTATCCTTGAGCTAATTCATGCCAAATATCATTAGCATTTCCTGCTAATCACACATTATTTATACGGTATATATTTGGCAAAGCACATCAAAAGGAGTCTTCCGTGTCTGAATTCCATTCTGAAATCAGTACCTTGTCACCTGCTCCACTTTGGCAGTTTTTCGATAAGATTTGTTCCATCCCTCATCCATCTAAGCATGAAGAAGCATTAGCACAGTACATTATCAACTGGGCAACAGAGCAAGGCTTCGATGTTCGCCGAGACCCAACGGGCAACGTATTCATCAAAAAGCCAGCAACGCCTGGGATGGAAAACAAAAAGGGCGTGGTTCTTCAAGCACACATTGACATGGTGCCACAGAAGAATGAAGACACTGACCACGACTTCACAAAAGATCCAATTCAACCGTACATCGATGGTGAGTGGGTAACAGCGAAAGGCACGACGCTTGGTGCAGACAACGGTATTGGTATGGCTTCTTGTCTTGCTGTATTAGCATCTAAAGATATCAAGCATGGGCCAATTGAAGTTCTACTAACAATTGATGAAGAAGCAGGCATGACAGGTGCATTCGGGCTTGAAGCAGGTTGGTTGGAAGGTGATATTCTTCTAAACACCGACTCAGAGCAAGAAGGCGAAGTGTACATGGGCTGCGCTGGTGGTATCGATGGTGCGATGACTTTTGACATCAAACGCGACGCGATCCCTACTGGCTTTGTGACTCGTCAGCTAACCTTGAAGGGTTTAAAAGGCGGTCACTCTGGTTGTGATATCCACACTGGTCGTGGTAATGCCAACAAACTGCTTGGCCGATTCCTAGCGGGCCATGCACAAGAGTTGGATCTTCGCTTGGTTGAATTCCGTGGTGGTAGTTTGCGTAATGCTATTCCTCGCGAAGCTTTCGTAACAGTTGCTGTTCCTGCTGAAAACCAAGAGAAACTTGCAGAGCTTTTCAACTACTACACTGAGCTATTAAAAGCAGAGCTTGGCAAAGTAGAAACGGGTATTGTGACGTTCAATGAAGAGATCGTAACCGAATCACAAGCTTTCACCGCGGCGGACCAACAACGCTTTATTGCTGCTCTCAACGCATGTCCAAATGGCGTGATGCGCATGAGCGACGAAATTGAAGGTGTGGTTGAAACGTCACTGAACGTTGGCGTGATCACTACTGAAGAAAATAAAGTCACGGTTCTGTGTCTGATTCGCTCTTTGATTGACTCTGGCCGCAGCCAAGTAGAGAGCATGTTACGCTCTGTTGCTGAACTCGCAGGGGCACAAGTTGAGTTCTCAGGCGCTTACCCTGGTTGGAAACCAGACGCTGATTCAGAAATCATGGCGATTTTCCGTGATATGTATGAAGGCATTTACGGTCACAAACCAAACATCATGGTTATTCACGCTGGTCTGGAATGTGGTCTATTTAAAGAGCCGTACCCGAACATGGACATGGTTTCTTTCGGCCCAACGATCAAGTTCCCTCACTCTCCTGATGAAAAAGTGAAGATTGATACCGTTCAACTGTTCTGGGATCAAATGGTTGCGCTTCTAGAAGCAATTCCTGAGAAAGCGTAATCCAAACGTGACAACAAAACAAAAAGGGTGCCGAGGCACCCTTTTTTATTGCTATTTATCACGAGAGTATCGCGAATTATGCACGAGTTTGCGCGTACGCTGCTAGCTCATCCATAGAAGTCTTCGCGACCACTTCACCATTGATGTAGTAAGTAACAAACTCACCCTCACGTACACCCATTAACGTCGCTTTTTCGCCGTTGTTGTATGTGATGTTCATCTGAACCGTATTTTCATTGATTTGGTGCATTTGGCCTTGCTCGATAACGCGGTTGTTTGTAAGTGGGCCAATCGGCGCTGTTGTAAGCGACTTATCTAGCTGGTGGTTTACATCAATGTAAGTGTCCATCTTAGTATCGAAGATGTGTGGTTTGCCGTTTAGCGGGTTTTTACCAGTCCAGAACTCTAGAGAGTTAAATACGATGTAGTCAGCTGCGATTGCCACACCGTAAACTGGTGCCATAAGCATGTTTAGACCACCACGAGCGTAACGGTTATCTACCGCTTTCAAGTTGAAGCCCATAACATAGCCAGTTACCGCGTTGCTGCCAACACAACCTGAAAGTGAAACTGCCACAGCAGTCAATGCGCCAATTTTAGCAATTGCCTTTTTCATCAAAACCTCTAGTTAGAAAGTATTAGGTCGAAAATTCGGCGCGGATATTAGCTTATAAAAACTAGGGATAAAAGACAGAATTTTCCGAAGAAAGCATCTTTATTATTTTTAATACGTGGACATTTATCTAAACAATAAATAACCAATTTAAGATAAGGGTGACGAGATATTCAGCAAATAATAAACGTCACATTTACAACAAACTTTCCACAAAAGGTTATTATTTGCTCTCCTTGATTAAAATAATTTGTCGTATCCTTAATTAGAATGATTAGTGTGATTTTGACGCGATTGTTACATTGTTGCTAACTTATTTGACAGAGATGGTTTATGGCCAGAAGTAAAACAAGCAAAGTATTTGAGCTGCTCGGGCATAAAATACAACCAGGACAGCGTTTAGAAGTAGAATTCGAAGCTGCTCAGCTATACACGCACTCTCCACTTTCTATCCCTGTGGAAATCATTCACGGGAAACAAGAAGGTCCAGTGCTGATGGTGAACGCCGCAATCCATGGTGATGAGCTTAATGGCGTAGAGATCGTTCGTCAGATGATCAACCAGTTAAACCCATTAAAGCTAAAAGGTACGGTTATTGCGGTGCCAATCGTAAACGTATTTGGCTTTATCCATAAGTCTCGTTACTTACCCGATCGCCGCGATCTAAACCGTTGTTTCCCTGGCAGCGAAAAAGGCGCACTCGCTTCGCGTATGGCGTATGGATTCTTCAATAATATAGCGAAACGTTGTGATTACATTTTAGATTTACACACAGGTGCGATTCATCGTACTAACCTACCCCAAATACGCGCTAACCTGAGCAATCCGGAAACACTGCGCATTGCTAAAGCATTTGCCACGCCAGTGATCGTTGACTCAGCATTGCGTGATGGCTCGCTACGTAGCGAAGCCGAGAAGTGTGATATCCCAGTATTGACTTACGAAGCTGGTGAAGCACTTCGCTTTGATCCGCTATCTATCAGTGCTGGTGTTTTAGGCGTTCAACGCGTTATGCAAGCGATCGGTATGTTAAGAGCCAGCCGTAAAAAACTGCCTGAACCTGTTATCGCGAAATCGACCAGCTGGGTTAGAGCGCCAGGCAACGGTATTTTGCGCACGGTGGTGAACCTAGGCGATAAAGTAGAAAAAGGGGAAACCTTAGCTTACATCAGCTCCCCCCTCGGTCACGATGAAATAGAGCTAAAAGCACCTAAAAGTGGCTTAGTGATCGGTCAGCAAACGCTGCCATTAGTGAACGAAGGCGATGCCATTTTCCACCTCGCATACTTCAGCCAAAGCGACGATGAAGTAGAACAAGCGGTAGAAAGCTACATTGAAGGATTAACTGAGTTTGACGTCGAACAGGTAACGACGGGACAAATCCCACTCGACACTCAGTCATAATTGCATGCTCTATGATCTCAAAGCCCAGTACCTGTTGCCGGGCTTTTTTTGTTATGTTTACTCACCAATATTATTTATTACAAACACTTAAACATGAAAACTTAACGTTTGTGCTTCGTGTTTAGCTTATTTCAATTCATCTTGTTCACCGCACAATTGCACAGCGTTTTATTTATTCGTATTATGTTTTCTTTTTGCTTGCACACATCTATGAATAAAACACAACTCATTAGCTGTTTGTTGGGACTTGGACTTTCTGCAAATCTCCTCGCTCAAGAATCTGAAAACATCGCTCAATACTTACAAGAACAAAGTCAACAACATTCACTAGAAGATCATTATGCTTCATCTGTTCCAGATGAACTCAACTTGGACGCGCAACGCTCAGAACTCAAATGGCGAGAGGAAGGCAAGCCAGATCATTGTTACCACACAAAAAATAACGCCGAGGTCACAACAGACTTTGACTACGGTGAGGCCAACGATCTTTCGGATGGCTTACATCATATTGATTTACCGCCTGTGCATACACGTAATAACAAATCATCTCATCGTGTTTACGCAAACAATCCTCACTTACTGCCTGGCAACCAACAGTTTGCCGCACCTTCCGAAGGCTCTTTTGGCTTCTCGGTTTCTTCTGACTGCTTATGAAAATGAGCCAACAAAAAAGCCCTGAAGAAAACTTCAGGGCTTTTTAGCATTACCGACAGATCGAAACATCAATCGGAATATATGCCATTATTCTTCGTCAGCTTCAGCTTCGCGTGCTTTACGAGCTTCTTCTTTGCGAACTTTTGCCGCAAGTTGCTCTGCTTCACGTTCTTGACGCTGTACAGCTTTACGCTCATTACGAACAACTTGGTTTTCAATGAAGCCCGCAAGTTCTTGTTCAGCCCAAGCTTGTGCTTTTTCTTCGCTGTCAAACCCAGTTTCACGTTTTGAAACCATTGTTTTGCGAGACGTTACTTGACGAGTGATTTCTGCGCTCCAACCGTTACGTTTTTCAGTTACGCGGATAGCAAATTTTGGATTTTTAGACATCTATTTCAGTTCCTAAGGGATTAATCAGGGATTCGGTCAACTTGATAACTCCATCTAAGCTGAGCTGTTTAACACCATCCCTTGGTAAGCGCGGTATTAGAGCATAAATCATTATGATTGGCTGCAAAAATTTTATTTTCCACACTTAAACCACATTGGTTGTTAGCAATAAGTGTACTAGCCCGTTTTCGACTTCGCACTTCCACAATCCCAAAAAAGAAAAGCGCAGATCTTTCGATCTGCGCTTTGCGTTTGTAAAGTATTAAGACTTAACCGATGTTCTTGCGCGCGTTTTGGAACATACGCATCCAAGCGCCATTTTCACCCCAACCTTCCGGAGCCCAAGAGTTTGCAACTGTGCGGAATACACGCTCTGGGTGAGGCATCATGATGGTTACACGGCCATCTGCGGTAGTCAGACCGGTAATCGCATTTGGCGAACCATTCGGGTTGTTCGGGTATTGTTGCGTTGGGTTACCGTTATTATCAACGTAACGTAGCGCTACAGTACCTGACGCTTCAATTGCGTTTAGGTGCTCACCGTCACGTACTTCGACACGACCTTCACCGTGAGAAACCGCGATAGGCATACGTGAGCCCGCCATGCCATCGAAGAACACAGAATCAGACTTCTGTACTTCAACCAAGCTAAAGCGTGCTTCAAAACGCTCAGATTCGTTGCGAACAAAACGTGGCCACAAGTCTGCACCCGGGATAAGCTCTTTCAGGTTAGAAAGCATCTGACAGCCGTTACATACTCCGAGAGAGAATGTATCTTCACGATTAAAGAACGCTTGGAACTGCTCACGAGCTTGTGCGTTAAACAGGATAGACTTCGCCCAACCTTCACCCGCACCTAGCACGTCACCGTAAGAGAAACCACCACAAGCTACCAGACCTTGGTATTCATCAAGTACCGCTTGGCCTGTCAGAATGTCGCTCATGTGGATGTCGGTTGCTTCAAAGCCAGCACGGTCAAAGGCTGCTGCCATTTCAACGTGAGAGTTAACACCTTGTTCACGAAGAATCGCCATCTTAGGTTTCGCGCCTTTCGCAATGTAAGGTGCTGCGATATCTTCATTCACATCAAAGCTTAGAGATACGTTCAGACCTGGGTCAGTGTTGTCTTTCTTCGCTTCAAATTCTTGGTCTGCACATGCTGGGTTATCACGTAGCGCCTGCATTTTATGCGTAGTTTCAGCCCAGATAACACGTAGTTCGGTACGTGAGCGCTTAAGCACAACTGCATCACCTGAAGTGATCTCGAAATCGTCTGAAGCTTCAACAGAGCCAATTACGTGTGAACATGCTTCTAAGCCGTTTGCCGCTAGTGTAGATAGAACTGAATCCAGATCGTCGTTCTTAACCTGAACAACCGCACCTAATTCTTCGTTAAACAGAACCGCCAGCACATCGTCACCAAGCTTTGCGATGTCCGCTTTCACACCACAGTGACCCGCGAACGCCATCTCAGCCAGCGTTACAAATAGACCACCGTCACCTTTATCGTGGTAAGCAAGCAGCTTGTCGTCACGAACCAGTGTTTGCATTGCATCAAAGAAGCCTTTTAGCTGCTCTGCGTTGTCTACGTCAGCAGGCTTATCACCTAGCTGTTTGTATACCTGTGCTAGTGCTGTTGCACCCAAACGGTTTTTGCCGTTACCTAGGTCAACAAGAACAAGTGAAGTGTCACCTAGTCCTTCCAAAGTATCAGGTGTGCGAAGCTGAGGCGTTAGTGTCTTACGCACGTCTTCAACACGACCAAACGCAGTGATAACTAGCGATAGTGGCGAAGTCACTTCTTTGCTTTCGCCATTCTCTTCCCACTTAGTCTTCATTGACATTGAGTCTTTACCAACTGGGATAGTCAGACCTAGCGCCGGACATAGCTCTTCACCAACCGCTTTCACTGCTTCGTAAAGACCCGCATCTTCACCTGGGTGACCCGCTGGAGACATCCAGTTCGCAGACAGTTTAATGCGCTTGATATCACCGATGTCAGTCGCCGCGATGTTAGTTAGTGACTCACCAACAGCCAGACGAGCAGACGCGCCAAAGTCTAGTAGAGCAACCGGAGTACGCTCACCCATCGACATCGCTTCACCGTGGTATGTGTCGTAACTTGCCGCCGTAACTGCACAGTTCGCCACAGGCACCTGCCAAGGACCAACCATTTGGTCACGAGCAACTAAACCAGTAACTGAGCGGTCACCGATCGTGATCAGGAATGTTTTCTCAGCAACCGTAGGAAGACGAAGTACGCGATCTACCGCTTCGTTGATTTCGATACCGTCGCGTACGATCGCTGGGCTATCTACTTTCAAAGTCGTTGCTTCACGGTGCATCTTCGGTGTTTTACCAAGCAAGATATCCATTGGCATATCAATTGGCGTGTTATCGAAGTGAGAATCTTCTAGCGTCAGATGACGCTCTTCTGTTGCCACACCAACCACTGCGTAAGGTGCACGCTCGCGCTTACAAATCGCATCGAACGCCTCCATGTTTTCTGGCGCTACCGCAAGAACATAACGCTCCTGAGATTCGTTACACCAGATTTCCAGAGGGCTCATGCTCAATTCATCATTTGGTACATCACGTAGCTGGAACTTACCGCCACGCTCACCGTCGTCACAAAGCTCAGGAAGTGCGTTAGAGATACCGCCCGCACCCACATCGTGGATAAATGCGATTGGGTTCGCTTCACCTAGCTGCCAACAGCGGTCGATCACTTCCTGACAACGACGCTCCATCTCTGGGTTTTCACGTTGTACTGAAGCAAAGTCCAGATCTTCCGCTGACTGACCAGATGCCATTGAAGACGCCGCACCGCCACCAAGACCGATGTTCATTGCAGGGCCACCAAGTACGATCAGGCTTGCACCTACTGGGATCTCTTTCTTCTGTACGTGCTCGTCACGGATGTTACCCATACCACCAGCAATCATGATTGGCTTGTGGTAACCACGCACTTCTTCACCCGCGTGAGAAGTCACTTTTTCTTCGTAGGTACGGAAGTAACCTAATAGGTTTGGACGACCAAATTCATTGTTGAACGCCGCGCCGCCTAGAGGGCCTTCAAGCATGATGTCTAGTGCGTTTACGATACGACCCGGCTTACCGAAGTCCGTTTCCCATGGCTGTTCAAAACCAGGAATACGCAAGTTAGAGGTTGTGAAACCAACCAGACCCGCTTTTGGCTTACCACCGATACCCGTCGCGCCTTCGTCACGGATTTCACCACCAGAACCCGTTGATGCACCCGGCCATGGAGAGATAGCCGTTGGGTGGTTGTGCGTCTCTACCTTCATTAAGATGTGTGCATCTTCATGGTGGTAAGTGTATTGACGAGTTTTAGGATCTGGGAAGAAACGCCCCACTTTAGAACCAGTCATTACCGCTGCATTATCTTTGTAAGCAGACAGAACATGGTCTGGTGTCGTTTCGAATGTGTTTTTGATCATCTTAAACAGAGACTTCTCTTGGTCTACGCCATCGATAGTCCAGTCTGCATTAAAGATCTTATGACGACAGTGCTCTGAGTTCGCCTGAGCAAACATCATCAGCTCGATGTCGTTAGGGTTACGACCTAACTTAGTGAAATTCTCCACCAAGTAATCAATTTCATCTTCTGCGAGTGCCAAACCAAGGGAAACGTTTGCTTCTTCAAGCGCAAGACGACCGCCCGCTAAGATATCAACATGCGCCACAGGCTTTGGCTCTGCGACTGTAAACAGCGCTGACGCGGCTTCAAGTTCTGTGAACACCGTTTCCATCATGCGGTCGTGAATTAACGCTTTGACAGCGTCAACTTGAGCTTCTGATAGAACAACTGAAGATTCTACGTAGTAAGCCGTACCGCGCTCCAGACGCTTAACAGTGTCCAGACCACAGTTAATAGCGATATCGGTAGATTTAGAAGACCAAGGCGAGATAGTGCCTGGACGAGGCGTAACAAGAAGTAGAAGACCTTCTGGCTCATGCTCTTCAATTGTTGGGCCGTAAGTTAGTAACTTTTCAAGTTTTTCTAACTCTTGGTCATCAAGGTCAGACTTTAGATCTGCAAAATGCATAAACTCGGCATAGATGCCAGTTACAGGCAGATCTTGTTCACGACAAAGTTCCAGTAGTTTATTAACACGAAACTCAGAAAGAGCTGGGGAGCCACGCAAAATTCTCATGTGCTTAGGTCTCTTATGCAATTGATTAAGGTGATATTGGAATAAATTCAGACACTTAACTTGAGCCCTATCGAACCTATGCCGATTCCACCTCGTCATTGCGAGCGCATTATATAGCAATTGTTTTTGTGATGTAACATCAAAAGCAACCGTTTGCGTCATTTTTTTTGTCAAATTTGAGTTGTAGCCGAAATGTCGATAAAACACACAATGTCGCACTCTATCTGTCCGATTCGCTTTGCCCCATCTCCACGCTTTGATATAAAGACCACTAGAAATTTTCTGAGATGTACCGATCAATGCAAATACGCCACTTCAACCGACTCAAGCGCAGCGTCCTACTTTTTGCTTCTGTGCTACTACTTTCTGCCTGCCAAATTGAGTCGCAGCCGAAAAGTGAATTCGAGAAAATCCAAGAGCGCGGAGTTCTACGCGTTGGCACGCTCAACAACCAACTCTCGTACTACATTGGTCCTGATGGCCCTGCGGGTTTGGATTATGAGCTGGCGCGTAAATTTGCAGAAGAGTTGGGCGTAAAGCTAGAAATCAAACCCGCTTTCAGACAAGCCGACCTTTTCCCTGCCTTAAAGAAGGGCGACATCGATATTATTGCTACGGGGCTTAATCAAACCTCACAAGCCGTCAAACGTTTTAGACCTGGCCCTGCTTATTATTATGTAAGCCAGCAAGTGGTCTACAAAAAGGGCCAGCTTCGTCCTCGTGATATTGAGCAGCTTATCGAGTATCAAGCGTCCAAAGACAGTCAATCAGAAGAAGACGTGAATGCTGGCGCACAAACATTGAAAATTGTCGAACAGTCACAATATGTTCCGACACTGACGGCATTGAAAAAGCAGTATCCTGAATTGCAGTTTGAAATCGTGGGCGATGCTGACACTCGCGATTTACTGAAACATGTATCGACTGGAGAACTGCGTTTCACCGTCACTGATTCCGTAGAGCTGTCTCTCGCGCAACGCCTGTATCCAGATTTAGCACTTGCTTTTGAGCTCACCGAAGATCAACCAGTATCATGGTTTACTCGCCGCTCAGAGGATGAGAGCTTGTATGCGATGCTGATTGAGTTTTTCGGCAATATCAAACAATCTGGCGAGCTAGCTTCTCTTGAAGAGAAGTACATTGGCCATATTGAAGCGTTTGACTACGTGGACACGCGTGCCTTTATTCGTGCTCTTGATGATAAGTTGCCGAGATGGGCTCCGCTGTTCCAAAAATACAGCGAAGAGTTTGATTGGCGTTTAATCGCGGCTTTGGCCTACCAAGAATCTCATTGGAAACCAAAAGCAAAATCGCCTACGGGTGTTCGTGGCATGATGATGCTGACTTTACCAACTGCGAAAAGTGTTGGTGTAACCGATCGTCTAAACCCAGAACAATCTGTTCGTGGTGGTGTGGAATACCTGCGTCGCATTGTCGCTCGCGTACCTGATACGATTAACGAACATGAAAAAATTTGGTTTGCATTGGCATCGTACAATATTGGTTATGGCCACATGATGGACGCGCGTCGATTAACCAAGGCACAAGGTGGCGATCCAAACGCATGGGCGGATGTAAAAGACCGACTGCCGCTGTTACGACAAAAGCGTTACTACAGCCAAACCCGTTATGGCTACGCTCGTGGAGACGAGGCACGAAATTACGTTGAAAATATTCGACGCTACTACCAATCAATCATTGGGCATGTCAGTCAAAAGCCTTCCATTGATGAAGATACGGATGATCTACAGGTTATCCCACCACTAAATCCAGAGTTGCTTATTTCTGGTGCGGTGGAAACCATTGCAAAAGAAGTGTCTGGTGCCTCTGATGTCACCAATGAAGTCGATGAAGATTTAGACCAAGAAGAAGAATAAACACGCAAAAAAGACGAGTGTGAAGCTCGTCTTTTTTGTTGAGTCCAAGGTAGAACTTATCTAAAATCCGATGTTCCGATCCAGACCAGTCATCATAGTAAGTGCATACAAACGTGATTGGTCAACACCTTACTGCAGCGTCCATACCCGTTAATTGATGCTTGCGGAATAAATCGGTTCGGTTGGTTTCCCTCTCTCCTAATTTGAAGTGACTCCATCACTAGAATGTCATCCACAATGCAAAGTAGATGCAGCGTGCGCTGTATCGCGAGAGGGTGTTTGTAGTCTTGTCTGCAGGAGGTTCGGATATGAGAAGACGTAGAGTGCAGTCAAAGCGTTTGAATAAGACAGTGGCTGCGATTCGCCGCAAGCGAAAGCTGACAACGATGAAAAAGAAAGTCAGCTCACGCAATCGTGTATTTGTTCACTTAGTAAATCACTAAGAACTTAAAGCAAACATCTACACACCCGTAGATGTTTGCTGAACACAACTCACCAAC
The DNA here is from genome assembly GCF_043102935.1 of Vibrio sp. zbq_1. Taxonomy (NCBI): domain Bacteria; kingdom Pseudomonadati; phylum Pseudomonadota; class Gammaproteobacteria; order Vibrionales; family Vibrionaceae; genus Vibrio; species Vibrio sp. zbq_1. The sequence goes on along the minus strand of NZ_JBICJH010000024.1, from coordinate 149,169 downwards.
TTAATCTTCTTGCTTACCTTCTGACGCTTTTTTCTCTTGTTTCTTGGCCTTAATTTCTTTGCGACGACGCTTGAAAAAGGCCTGCAACTGCTCACGGCACTCATCCTCTAACAGCCCTCTTTCGACCGTTGCGTAATGGTAAGCCGCTTGGCTCTCAAACAAGTTCAATACCGTACCAGCCGCGCCCGCTTTAAGATCTGGCGCGCCAAATACCACGCGTTTCACTCTGCTGTGCAACAGTGCTCCTGCGCACATCGGGCAAGGCTCTAGTGTGACATAGAGAGTGGTGTCTAAAAGTCGATAGTTTTCTAACACAGCCCCAGCGTTACGTAGAGTCTGAATCTCCGCATGTGCTGTTGCATCATGAGAGCAGATAGAGCGGTTCCAGCCTTCTGCAATCACTTCTCCATCTTTAACTAATACCGCTCCCACAGGCACCTCTCCTTCCAATTCAGCTTGTTCAGCTAATGCAAGTGCACGGCGCATAAAAATTTCGTCTTGTGGGGTAAATTGATGCTCAGACAAAAGGGCTCCAGAAAGGAAGGTAACTATGAATAGAGAAATATTACCACCAACATCGCTTTCACTACAGCAGGACATAAGTTTTGGAGATGTGCCTCTTTCGTAATAGCACCTCAAAACAAAAAAGCGCAGACCTTTCGACCTGCGCTTCTCTAATATTCGATCATTTACATCGTGTATGTGTACGGAGCTTGAATACCTAGTGGGATACCTACCATCCAGTAAAGAACTAGGAAGATTGACCAACCAATCAACATAGCAATCGAGAATGGCATCATCAGTGACGCAAGTGTACCAATGCCTGTCGACTTCACGTAACGTTGACAGTAAACCACTACAAGAGGGAAGAATACCATCAGAGGCGAAATGATGTTCGATACTGAGTCACCCACACGGTAAGCCGCCTGAGATAGTTCAGGAGAAATACCTACCGCCATTAGCATTGGAACTAGGATTGGACCAATCAAAGCCCATTTCGCAGAAGCGGAACCGATAAGTAGGTTTACAGCCGCTGTTAGCAAGATCATACCAATGATGGTTGCTTCACCTGGTAGGTTCATCGCTTTTAAGCCTTCAGCACCATACAACGCTAGCATCGTACCGATGTTTGACTGAGCAAATGCAGATAGGAACTGAGCACAGAAGAACGACATGACAATGTATGCGCCCATGGTCGACATGGTGTCCGCCATCGCTTTGATGATGTCGTTACTTGTCTTAAAGGTGCCAGATACTTTGCCGTAAACGTAACCAGGGATGATAAATAGAATGAAGATCAGTGGAACAATCGACTTCATGATAGGCGCAGAAAACGCCGTAATTTCGCCTTCAGGAGAACGAAGTGCCGAGTTCTCAGGCAATAACGCGGCAACAAGAAGTGCGATACCCGCCATCATAGCCCAGCCAGCGTAGCGGAATGCTTTTGATTCCAACTCAGTGAAAGAGCCTAAGTTTGGTGCCGTTTCTGCATCTTCATCAATTGGCATCTTTGCAAGACGTGGCTCGATGATTTTCTCAGTCACGTACCAACCGATAGCAACGATGATCACTGAAGATAGACCAGTGAAGAAGATGTTTGCTAGAGGGTTAACCACGTATTCAGGATCAAGAACCTGTGCTGCCGTTTGTGTGAAACCAGCGAGCAATGGGTCAATACCTGAAGGAATGAAGTTTGCGGAGAAACCACCAGACACACCAGCAAATGCCGCTGCGATACCAGCTAGAGGGTGACGACCAGCGGCATGGAAAATGATACCACCTAGAGGAATAACCAAAACGTAGCCCGCATCAGCCGCGGTATGCGAGATGATTGCGACAAGAATAAGCATTGGTGTAAGTAGCTTCGCTGGAGTGAAGTTCAGCATCTTCTTAAGGCCCGTCGTGATAAAACCAGAAGAATCCGCAACACCTACACCCAACATTGCAACTAATACGATGCCTAGAGGTGCAAAACCAGTAAACGTAGTGACCATGTTAGCAAGGAAACTTGCTAGAGCTTCACCCGTAAGTAAGTTAGTAATGGTAAGAGCTTCGCCCGTTCGAGGGTTTGGAAGGTCGAAAGTCACATTCGACAAAAGTGCAGACGCAGCCCAAGTAATGATCAGTGCCCAGAAAAACAAAATCGCAGGATCAGGAATTTTATTACCTGCACGCTCGATAAAGTTTAGAAAGCGATCCATCCCGCTCGGCTTCGATGATGGTGCCTTATTTACAGCTTGGTTACTCATGGTAACTCCATATGAATGATGTTGGTGCCAAGGCCTATTTGAATAATTATAACGGCCTATTATCAACACAGCATTCTAGTAAATAAGGATAGGGAAAGCACAAGGTTCTATGATTTTTTCCATAATTGGAGACATATTTTGCAAAAACGCCACTCCAATTAAACATAATAAAAACAGTAGCACATCAACCGCATTAACAGTTCGAAAACCATTCATTAACCGAGACAAACCCAGTATCAAAAAGAAATTATCCGCGACTTTGTCTCAAGCTATGTATGCAATTGAACTTAGTTTTCGAATTCACTGTACTGTGAAATCATAGTTTTCAACTGAACTGATTGCGTTTGTCCCATTCTATCTTTCCAACTGGTCGTAATAGTAATGGTTTTAAGAGATCCAGACACAGTAGCCGACGGCACAACCCACTCCACTGTATACGCACCAGTAGCGGAAGATCCTGTTGTAATAGAGGCAAAGCTAGCCGTAGAGATCGTCGAAAGCGCATCGGATGCTCCACGCGTACGGAACCATTCCAATTTATTTTCAGCAAGACGCAACGCTTCAATACTTTCTATCGCATAGTCGGATTCTTGTTCGAGATACACGTTCAGCTTTGTTAAACCTAGAGCCCCGACACCGATAAGCAAAAAAGAAATTAGAATCTCAAGAAGGTTAAAACCTTTTTGTTTAGAGATCATTCCAAGAGCCCTTTTTCCAGCGGAAATTAATAATCGGATCAACGACCTCATCGATGTTATCTCGGTTGTATGCAAAATTTAGAGAGTTAACAAAATAAGCACTATAACCTGGACTATCTAACACTTGTCCCCCCGAAAAACTAAATGAGCCACGCTGCAGATAAACGACTTTATCTAGAGCAAGCGTGGGAAAGTTAGCCGCATCCCCAAAATGATCTTTGGCCTCGAACAAGTTCCAATGTGTATCTAAATCTGTAAGTGAATTAGTCGTAAGTTGATAGAGCATACCAGGGAATGTCATTGAACCATGTACAGCAAAAATACCATCTTGAACCACAAGTAATATTGGAGCTTCTCCAGTAGCGGAAAAAGCTTCATTAAGATAATCAATGCCCCCTTTGATTGGTATCCCATCAGAATCATTCTCATACTCTCCAGAGCCATTCTTTTTCGAGGAAGTAAACTCACAGGACCCAGTAACCCAAATATGAGTTTTCCCTGCTGAAATTTGCTCCCCAACTTTCTTTCCACAATCAGTAACGACTTGGTTAGTTAAGTCGTCGTAATCAATCGTAGTAAACCCCCAGCCTGATTTCACTGAGTTCCAGTCACTGCGTTGCTCTCTAAAAATGTCGTAAAATGGCTCTAGGTCTGCATCTTGAATAAAGTCTTCTCCGTAACCTGAGTCAGTAGAGGTCACACTCATATGTTCCGATTTACAATCTATATTGTTGTGAACAAAGTCAGCATAAGGGGCAGAACCATGTATAACCCCTTGGTTTGTCGCTCCAGCACGTGAGTGAAATGCATTCTTATAGCGAATAGCAACACACTCCCACCCACTTCCTACAAATTCACCAGGATCTGGTGTTGAAAATGCAGAGCTACCATTAACGTATAAATCTGTACTACTTTTTATTGCTCCGGACGCTCTTCCTCTTGAAAGGACAAGTTGTTTTTCAACGGTCCGGCTGGAGTTTGGAACTGGCTTACTTAACAGCTTGTTGTCGGGTTCCAATGCTAATTGATGTAAACCTAAAGGCGCTTCACATCGGCTTGAAATTAGTGAAGTTGCAGAAGACACATCACCGGTACTTTGAACTAAGGAATAGAAACACTCCAATCCCCCCTCTGCACGCCAATGCTCTTGTCGTGCTTCAATTTGATTGTTGGCTCGTTTAATTTGGTAAAAGAGGGATTTATAGCTACCGAGAGACATCATTAATGCCGCAACTAGCAATACGCTCACAACTAATAACGCAGCTGCACCTTGTTGTTTCTTCATTACTGCCAGTTCCTTTGCATCGTAGTAAACGACTGCTGCGTGCGAATATCAGTCGCGTCTTTCAATTCGGTTCCCAATGTAATGGTCACCAGTGCACTTTTTGCATCAGTGCTTTCTAGCAATTCACTAGCCAGGTCAAATCTATTAACGTGAATAACTTTTTTATCAAAGAGAGTGTTACATGAGCCTGTGCCTGCAAGGTTGACCACGTCATTAACATCCCATATCGTTATTTGCTTTTTTTCACACACAAATAGCGACTCTGGCGTGTTAACTCGTTGCTCATAAGCCACGTTTTTATACAAAGGAGCAGAGCCAGAAACACCTATGTAATAGGCGTAAGCAATTAGCCCTCTATCAACATCATCAAGAGTGTAAATTGTGTTCGCTGAGCCCGATATTTTTATAGAATGACCATCGTTACCGTCAAAACCAGCACGCTGAATGTCACTCTTGAGCATCTGCACGACACTTTCAGAATTCTGTAACAACATTAACTCTTTCGAACGTTCCATTATCACTCGTTGACCACTCACATAGATTGACCCCACTGTCGCTAGAGAAATAAGCCCAAGCGCAGATGCGATCATAAACTCAACAAGGCTCGCCCCTTTTTGTTTAAACATAGCCATCCTTAAGAGCAAGTTGAATAACCGTAATATTCTGTGCCGCTGTTATCACTACATACTCTTACGCGGGCTGATAAAGTATGAGAAATGAGCTTTAAGGCTTTTGATGATTCACCAACAGGATAAAACTTCAAGTTTCCTGATGATGGTCGACCATGGACATCGTCGAAGCTGATTTGATCGGAAGCATAGCTCGGGGTAACGACAATACCGTCATACGGCTTACCTGATAAAGAGAACAACACAGTTCCAGCCCCCTCAGCCGCATTGTCTGTCAAATCAATACGCCAGTTTCCGTCACTGGATGAACTCCCAGACATGATGATGTGCGCCCAGAGTCTTTCGCGCCGTAATACTGCTTCAGACTTACCTTCAATAACAAAGCCATGTAATTCATTAGCTAAACGCTGCATTTTATTGGTTTCAAAGACATTCTTGAAAGATGGTGCAGCTGTAGCCAATAAAGCACTCAGTACAGCAACAGTGATCATAAGTTCCAACAACGTAAACCCGCGAGGCATTTCCCAAATTCCCATGCAAACGGCTAGTCGACCGTAATTCATCTTGCACAGATGCTATCACCTGCCAAAAATAGGCGGAAAAGTGAAAAGGAAACTACTCGTGATGATTCGAATTTCTCGTTGTAACAGCTACAAAAAAAGATTGAGAGGGATGACATTGATCGAATTACTGATAGCCGTAACGATCGTCGGAATCATTGCAGCAATCGCCTACCCTTCTTATACCAATCATGTGATCAAGTCCCATAGAACGGTTGCCTTGAGCGATCTTAGTCGAATTCAACTGGAACTAGAGACATCTTATGATGGTGGGTATGACTGGAGTCATATTATTTCTGGTGGCGCCTGTACTCTATGTGATTCCGACACAGATCGATTTTCGTTCGATATTGCGAGCTCTGCAAGCACAGCCTACATCATTACAGCAACAGCAAAATCGGATCTTGGGCAGGACGACGACGAGTGCTTGAATGGCACTACAACTATCACTTTAACGTCAACAAATGTTGAATCACCAAGTGCTTGCTGGAACTAAAAAACTACAAATGCAAAAAGGCCTGCGTTTCAGCAGGCCTTTGTTTTTGAGCTTTTAGTGAACTTATCTTAGCTGGTTAAATCATCAAAGAACTTCTTCACACCATTGAAGAAGCCTTCAGATTTTGGTTTGTGTTTAGTTGCAGCTTCACCGCCACAAGACTCTTCAAACTCTTTCAACAATTCTTTTTGGCGAGAGCTTAAGTTAACTGGCGTTTCTACAACCAATTTAACGATCAAGTCACCAATACCACCGCCACGGACGCCTTTCACACCTTTACCGCGCATACGGAACATACGGCCAGTTTGTGTTTCTGACGGCACTTTTAGGCTTACTCGTCCATCAAGAGTTGGAACTTCAACTTCGCCGCCGAGTGCAGCCATAGCAAAGCTTACTGGCACTTCACAATAGAGGTTGTTGCCGTCACGCTCGAAAATGTGGTGCTCTTTCACGTGTACTTGTACGTATAGATCACCTGATGGTGCACCCATTTCTCCCGCTTCGCCTTCGCCAGATAGACGAATGCGATCGCCAGTATCCACGCCAGCTGGGATTTTAACGTTAAGTGTTTTCGTTTTTTGCTTGCGACCTTGACCATGACACTCATTACAAGGGTCTTTAATGATCTTACCTTTACCATGACAGGTAGGACAGGTTTGCTGAACAGCGAAGAAACCTTGACGCATTTGCACTTGGCCATGGCCATGACAGGTACCACATGTTTCCGCCGATGAGCCTTTCTTCGCACCGCTACCGTCACAAGAGTCACAGTGAACCAGTGTCGGAACTTCAATCTCTTTAGTTACACCACGAACGGCTTCTTCTAGCGTTAGCTCCATGTTGTAACGTAAGTCGGCACCACGTTGCGCACGATGACCACCGCCTCCACGGCGACCGCCACCGAAGATATCGCCAAACACATCACCAAAGATGTCGCCGAAGTCAGCACCGCCTCCACCAAAGCCGCCGCCGAAACCACCGCCACCTTGTTCAAAAGCAGCATGGCCATATTGGTCATAAGCCGCTTTTTTCTGAGAGTCGGTTAGAACTTCGTACGCTTCTTTTACTTCTTTAAACTTGTCCGCCGCAGACTCATCACCCTGGTTTCTGTCTGGGTGGAATTTCATCGCTAGGCGCTTGTACGCCTTTTTGATATCACGCTCTGAGGCATCACGGCTTACGCCTAATACTTCGTAAAAATCACGTTTTGACATGTTCTTCGTCACCAGTTAATTACTACAAACGGCATCGATTCACCGCTTGGTGTTTGTATCGTTCTAGGTAAGTGCACTTATTGCAAAATACTTAACTAGAAAGACAGCGTTTACAAACAGACGGGCGTAAGAGTCACCCCAAACGCCCGCACACCGAAGTCGTATCGACTCCAGATGGCTTTGCAGCCATCTGGTTAAGAAAGATTATTTCTTGTCGTCTTTAACTTCTTCGAACTCCGCATCTACAACGTCGTCATCTTTTGACTGTGCGCCAGCGTCAGCACCTTGTGCTTGTTGCGCTTGAGCTTGTTGTTGAGCGATTTCCATTAGTTTTTGAGCAGCAGTCATAAGAGCTTGAACTTTTGCGTCAATTGCTTCTTTGTCTTCGCCTTTACGTGCTTCTTCTAGCTCAGAGATAGCAGTTTCAATCTTCTCTTTCTCTTCAGCTGGAAGTGCGTCACCCGCTTCTTCCATTTGCTTACGAGTACCGTGAATCATTTGGTCTGCTTGGTTACGTGCAGTTGCTAGCTCTTCGAACTTTTTGTCCGCTTCTTTGTTAGCTTCTGCTTCTTGAACCATTTTCTCGATTTCGTCGTCGCTTAGACCGCCAGAAGCTTGGATTGTGATCTTCTGCTCTTTACCAGTCTGCTTGTCTTTCGCTGATACGTGCAGAATACCATCCGCATCAAGGTCGAAAGTTACTTCGATTTGTGGCATGCCACGTGGTGCAGGCTGGATGCCCTCTAGGTTAAATTGACCTAGAGACTTGTTGTACATCGCTTGCTTACGCTCACCTTGTAGAACGTGGATAGTTACCGCGCTCTGGTTGTCTTCTGCAGTAGAGAAAACTTGGTTCGCTTTAGTTGGGATAGTTGTGTTCTTCTCAACTAGCTTAGTCATTACGCCACCCATAGTCTCGATACCTAGAGACAGTGGAGTTACGTCTAGTAGTAGAACATCTTTAACTTCACCAGCAAGTACACCACCTTGAACTGCAGCACCCATTGCTACTGCTTCGTCAGGGTTCACGTCACGACGCGCTTCTTTACCGAAGAACTCAGCAACTTTCGCTTGAACCATTGGCATACGAGTCTGACCACCAACTAGGATTACGTCAGTGATATCGTTTACTGATAGGTCAGCGTCAGCTAGAGCTACTTTTAGTGGCTCAAGAGAGCGTTGTACTAGGTCTTCAACTAGAGATTCTAGTTTCGCACGAGTCACTTTGATGTTCATGTGCTTAGGACCAGTTGCATCAGCAGTAACGTAAGGTAGGTTTACGTCTGTTTGAGAAGTAGAAGAAAGCTCAATTTTCGCTTTTTCTGCTGCTTCTTTAACACGCTGCATTGCTAGTGGATCGTTTTTAAGATCGATACCTTGCTCTTTCTTAAACTCGTCTACTAAGTAGTTGATTAGACGGTTATCAAAGTCTTCACCACCTAGGTGAGTGTCACCATTAGTTGCTAGAACTTCGAATGTTTTTTCGCCTTCAACTTCATCGATTTCGATGATTGAAATATCGAATGTACCACCACCAAGGTCGTATACAGCGATAGTGCGGTCACCGCCTTTCTTGTCTAGGCCGTAAGCTAGCGCAGCTGCTGTTGGTTCGTTGATGATACGTTTAACTTCTAGACCTGCGATACGGCCAGCATCTTTCGTTGCTTGACGCTGTGCATCGTTAAAGTAAGCAGGTACTGTGATAACTGCGCCAGTTACTTCCTCACCTAGGAAGTCTTCAGCAGTTTTCTTCATTTTCTTAAGAACTTCAGCAGAAACCTGAGGAGCTGCCATTTTTTGGCCTTTCGCTTCTACCCAAGCGTCACCGTTGTCAGCCTTAACGATTTTGTAAGGCATGATTTCGATGTCACGCTGAACTTCTTCGTCTTCAAAACGACGACCAATTAGACGCTTAATTGCAAATAGCGTGTTAGTTGGGTTAGTTACTGCTTGACGTTTCGCAGGTTGACCTACTAGCGTCTCACCGTCAGTGTAAGCAATAACCGATGCAGTAGTACGTTCACCCTCTGCGTTTTCAATTACACGTGGTTTGTCGCCGTCTAGTACAGCAACACATGAGTTAGTAGTACCTAAGTCAATACCAATGATTTTACCCATCTGGCTATCTCCGAATAAATTCTATTTTCGTTTGGTTATAACCCCAATGTGGGGGGAGGAGAATCGGGTTTCAACCCTTGCTCACAAACAAAAATAATCAATGTTTGCTTCTCTATGCCACATAGATAAGGGCGTCAAAACGCTTTTCAAGGGCAGAATTGAAAAAAAGCGTATTTTTTATGAATTAATTGATTTCTTTCAAGCTTGTTGGGAATGCATCACATTCCAGAGACAACTTCCAAAGTAAACATGATGAAAAGCGGTTATTTTTCTGTGACATAAAAAAACAAGAAAGCGAGCTCATTCCGCTCGCTTTCTATATATAGATTCAACTCTATTGTTCAAGACTAGGCATTAGCTTGTGCAGGCTGCGCCTCTACTTCTTCTTGATTGCCAATCTCACCTTCTGTTTTGGCGACAATAGTGTTCACTGCGGTATCCCCTACCACGTTCGAAGAGGTACAGAACATATCGTTGATACGGTCAACCGCTGCAATGATAGCTAAACCTTCTGGTGGAAGACCCAATTGGTGAAGAAGCACACCAACCATCACTACACCACCACCTGGTACGCCACCAGCACCAATAGAAAGAAGAAGAATCGTCAGACCGAGTGTAAACACATCAGCGGTGTTAATTGGCTGGCCAAACGCGTTAGCAACGAAGATTGTTGCAAGCGCGATGTAAATAGATACACCTGACATGTTCATCGTCGCGCCTAGCGGTACACCAAAACCCGCAACTGATTTAGAAACTTGCAGTTTCTCTGTCAGAGTACGCATGGTTACAGGGATGGTTGCATTTGAACTTGCCGTAGATAGGGAAAATAGGATTTGTTCACGAGTTGCACGGAGAAACGCCTTTGGAGAAGTTCCAGTCGTAATGCCAACTGCCATTGGATAGAAGATGAAAATCCAGAACACAAGCATAGCCACGACAAGCGCAACGTAACCTGCAACAGACATCAATGTATTAGCATTTAAGGTTGCACCTAGTTGAATCATCAGAGCAAACACACCGTAAGGTGCTAGACTCATGACCAAACCAACCAGCTTCATCATGATCTCATTGGCCATCTTAAACGTGCGGATAGCAGGGCCACCTCGAGAATCCAGAGCTTGAATGGCTAGACCTGTCAAAATAGCCATAAAGATAATTTGTAGCATGTCGCCGTTAGCAAAAGCTTGTACTGGATTGCTTGGTACAATGTTTACCACGAGCGAGAAAATATCTGGTGTTTCAGTTGTCGTCAGCTTGACGGTTTCAGAAACCGTACCCGCTAAGTTTGCACCAGCACCCGGTTGGAAAATTAAACCTACGGTCAACGCTGCTGCGATCGCAATGATGGTATTGAGAATGTAGAGAGTAAAAGTTTTCCCACCAAGACGACCAAAAGCACTAATGTCTTTCAAATCGACAATGCCGCACACGATTGAAACATACACAAGAGGCACAACCAAAAGCTTGATCAGCGAGACAAACATGCCGCCAACCCCTTCTGCCGTTCCAAGTAGGTAAGTATCAAAAATCGCAATACCACTAAATAAGTACTGAATAGCTGTGCCCAGCACAAGGCCGGCAAACAAGCCTATGAAAATCTTACTAGAAAGCGATTTATCCATTATAAATCTCCGATATGTTGTGTTTACTATTTACATTTTTGTAGTTATATCTGCTTATTTCTAAAGCAGTGGTCGCAAATAATACATATCAAAGTTACAAAATAAAGCGATAATTTACATTTTTGTTAACAATAAAATTCAGCAAAACAAACTATGAATACATTCATATTCAGAACAAAGTTCACTTAGTTAAATGATAACAACCAGTTATCGGTTTAGGGTTGTATAACTACGCAGTTGATAGAAAGAAAATTCCCTATAAGAAAAAATATCCTCAATAGGAAAAACTTTGAAAGGGATCAAATTTTAGATATCGATGGTTCAGCGAGACGGAGGGAGTACACCTTTGTTTAAAACAAAAATGCCCATCACAAACGTGACAGGCATTTTGTATTTACTTTGCAGTGACTTGCGTCGTTATTTAGCAACCATGACCATTGCAGGACGAATCACACGGCCGTTTAACTCATAACCCTTCTGCATAACAAACATCACGGTGTTTGATTCATGATCTGGGCTTTCTTGAATAGACATTGCTTGGTGGAATTCAGGGTTGAACGTTTCGCCTTCAGGGTTGATTTCTTTCAAACCAAACTTAGCAACCACATCAACAAACGTCTTGTGAGTCAGCTCAACACCTTCAAGGATCGGCTTAATCACTTCGTTTTCTGTATCTGCAGCTTGAATCGCACGCTCTAGGTTATCGATAACAGGAAGCAGTTCTTCAGCGAACTTGTTAAGAGCGTATTTACGCGCTTTGTCGATTTCCTGTTCAGTACGACGACGCATATTTTCAACTTCAGCTTTTGCACGAAGCACTGCGTCTTGCTGATCTTTTACTTTGGTTTCGCTAGACAATAATGCCGCTTCTAGTTGAGCAATCTTAGCGTCTTTCTCGTCACCAATTTCTTCAAGTTCTGCTTCAGCTTCTTGAGCCGCAGCTTCTACTTTTTCAGCCTCTTCGATGATTTGATCAAGCTCTTCTTCTGTAACTTTGTTTTCTTCGTTGCTCATGATATCTCCAGAATTCAACGTAATGCCCTTAAAGCCATGCTCGTTTTGCGGGCTTTAACCACATAAAAATTCGCATATTTAGGTAACTTGCCATTATTATGGGGATGAAGATTCCTGATTCAAGCCTCTTTAATGCGGAAATGCTATGAAAAATCCATGTAACGTGATCGCGATTATCGGAAAACCAAGAGATCAACAAGCGATTCAGACTCATAAAGAGCTTTACGAATGGCTGACCTCAGAAGGTTACAAAGTGTTTATTGACGATCGCCTTGCAGCGATTTTGGACGAGATCCCGCAAAACCACTTCGCCAGCTTAGTTGAGTTGGGCAAAAACGCAGATCTTGCGATAGTTGTCGGTGGTGATGGCAACATGCTGGGCGCAGCGAGAATTTTATCGCGTTTTGACGTGCCTGTGATTGGCGTAAACCGTGGCAATCTAGGCTTTTTAACTGATTTAAACCCAGACGATTTCCAAGCGGCACTCAAAGCCGTACTTGCAGGAGAGTACATTGAAGAAGAGCGTTTCTTACTTGAGGCAGAAGTGCATCGTCATGGTCAAATAAAAAGTCATAACGCCGCTTTAAACGAAGCCGTACTCCATCCTGGGCAAATCGCACATATGATTGAGTTTGAGGTGTACATTGATGAAAGCTTTGCCTTCTCTTTACGCGCCGATGGGTTGATTGTCTCCACACCAACAGGCTCGACAGCATACTCACTTTCTGGTGGTGGCCCTATTCTGTCACCAAGCCTGAATGCCATTTCACTGGTGCCTATGTTCCCTCATACCTTATCTAGCCGACCGTTGGTGGTTGATGGCAAACGTAGAATCAAACTGATTGTGTCACCAGAAAATCGCGGTACACAAGAAGTAAGTTGTGATGGACAAGTATCGCTGCCAGTTTCTCCCGGCGATGAGATCCACATTTATCAAAGCCCAAATGTGCTCAAACTCATCCATCCAAAAGACTACAGCTACTATCACGTATTACGGAACAAACTCGGTTGGTCTAGTAAGTTATTCTAGCTTTCATGAACACGAATTTAAGCCAGTTGCTGATTGCTGCTGGCTTTTTTCTTTTTTGGGATAACACGTAAAGACTTACTAATAAGGCGACGCAATATATCCTGCCGTTAAAACGAAATTTATAAACTTTGATCCTGTGTGCAAAGTTTAACTTATTCCAGAAAAGCAAATTGAATGGAGTATGTCGGGTGATATTCTCACTATGAATAGAGTATTAACTCTATTTCATAAAATCAATAAAGGACATACTATGAAAAAAACTATCATTCTGTCTGTTCTCAGTACATTAGCACTGATTGGCTGCCAATCTGAAGATACTAAAGTGACAAACGTATCTAATGCGCGTGCGGACGACATTACACAAACCAAACGGGAACTTGCTCAACAACTGAGCGAAAACTATACGGCAATTGAGCCTATGTTGAGAAGAGATATTACTGCTCAACAAACCAATGTTCCTGTCTCCTCTTTCATTGAGCAAAACCCTACTGCAGAATTTAGCCAACAACTCGTTGAAGCCGACGCTCAAATTCGTAGCTGGAAAGGCATTACTGAATTCTCAGATCAATTGCTAGAAGTGCGCTTAGCCAACGAAAAAATGCTAGGAGCATGGCTCAATGGCGACGTTGCACCACTCTTTGCCTTTGAACCAAGCGGTGATGATGAAAGCTGGCAATACATCGAAGCGTTTGACGTTTACGGGCAAATTCATCAACTTGATGTGTATCAGCTTCCTGACGTTCCCGTTCTAGTTGTCGATAACAACAGCTCTGCAGAGCTCAAAGCAGGCTTACAGGCGATGCAGGCAGAAATGAAAAAGCTGGGTCAGCCAGCTCTAATTCAGCCTTATTATTCAGAGAGTCAAAAACAATCTTCTCCAACGCTACAAAGCGCAGCGACAAGCGATGTCGCTCCGATTCAAACAACTCAACTGAAGAAAATTCGCTTAGCGGATGACAAAGAACCGTGGATCTCTGGCAAAGCAGAGGTTTACGCTATCGTGACAGGTGTCAATCCAAGCCGCGACGAGCCGACAATTGATCTGGTAGAACTTCCTTACTTGGATTACGACAACCAAGATTACTACCCAAATCAAATCATCATTCACTGGTCTCGCTACCGCTGGGGCGCTGCAGATATTGTTCTGATGGAGCAAGATGACGGCACAGACTACAAACAGCTGGCTAAACTATTGGTGCAAGTCGCTGAAGAAGTTCTGAAAGCCATCCCAGATCCGCAAGTTCAGGCATACGCAGTCATCCCACAAATCACAAACAAGATCATCGATGCAATTCCAGATGGTGTGCTTACCAACGATGATGACTTTGTTGACGTTTTCTACACGTTGATGCAAGACACGTCGTATGTCGATCACCCAGGAGCAAGTGTTAATGCTGTCGTGACACTAGAGCCACTGACGATCAATCCTACTCGACCATAACCCTTTCAATTTCAATGAGTCGTTGTCGAGACTTCGACTCATTTTTCCCACCTCATCACAAAAAATAACCTGTTAGATAAAAATATTCCCGCTCATCTTTACTGTATAAAGAAACAGTATATACTGTTCTCATATACAGTATTGTTCAGTTATACAGGTAAATAAAAATGCTGGCTCATCTAAGTGTTAATAATTTTGCGATTGTTAAGTCTTTACAACTCGAGCTTTCTAAGGGCATGACCACCATTACAGGTGAAACAGGCGCTGGTAAATCTATTGCGATTGATGCGTTAGGTCTGTGCCTAGGCGGACGTGCCGATGCAGGTATGGTGCGTCAAGGTGAAGAGAAAACAGAAGTCAGTGCCGCCTTTTTACTGGACAACAACCTACATGCAACGCGTTGGCTAGAAGATAACGATCTGCTGGATGGCACTGAATGTATCTTGCGTCGCATCATAACTAAAGAAGGCCGTTCAAGAGCCTTCATCAACGGCAGCCCAGTACCACTTTCACAATTAAAATCTCTTGGGCAGCTGTTAATCAACATCCATGGACAACACGCGCATCACCAACTGATGAAAAGCGAATACCAAATGGCGATGTTGGATCAATATGCCGGACACTTAAATCTATTAAAGAGTACACGCAGTGCGTACCAACATTGGCGTCAGGCAGACAATAACCTCAAGCAACTCAAGGAAAACAGCCAGCAGAATCAGGCGCAAAAACAGTTGCTTGAATACCAAATCAAAGAACTGAATGAGCTATCGCTAGGTGAAGAAGAATTCGCAGAACTCGAGCAAGAGCACAAACGACTGTCCAATAGCGGTGAACTCGCCGCTACCTGTCAGCAAGCCCTCGAACTTATTTACGAAGGTGAAGAAGTCAATGCGCTTGGTATTTTGCAATCGGCCAATCACTCCCTAATTCAATTAGCGGAATTAGATGAAAAATTAGCCGAGCTACCAAATATGCTGGCTGACGCGATGATCCAGCTAGAAGAAACCAAAAACGAACTTCGTAGCTACTTGGATGGCATCGATGTTGATCCAGGTCGTATGGCTTATGTCGAAGAGCGTTTTTCTAAAGTGATGTCGATGGCTCGTAAGCATCATGTTATGCCTGATGAGTTATACCAACATCACCAAGACCTTCTAGCACAAATCGAAGCATTGGATTGCTCTGATGAACGTCTGGATGAATTGGCTCAAGAAGTGGAACAGAAATACCAAAGCTTCCTGACTCAAGCGGAAAAGCTGCATAAATCACGCAGCCGTTACGCAAAAGAACTGAACAAGCTGATCACGCAAAGCATGCACGAACTGAGCATGGAAAAAGCCGTCTTCAGCATTGAAGTAAACAACGAAAACACACATCCGTCGCCACTGGGTATGGACAGTGTGTGCTTCTTGGTTTCCACTAACCCGGGTCAACCTTTACAACCAATTGCGAAAGTTGCGTCAGGTGGTGAGTTATCCCGAATCTCGCTAGCGATCCAAGTGATCACTGCTCAAAAAGTAGATACGCCAAGTTTGATCTTCGATGAGGTGGACGTGGGTATTAGTGGCCCAACAGCTGCGGTAGTAGGCAAAATGCTACGCAAGCTTGGAGAATCGACTCAAGTCATGTGTGTCACACACTTACCGCAAGTAGCCGGTTGTGGCCACCAACAAATGTTTGTCGCAAAACACACCAAAGGTGGTCAAACGGAAACACAAATGCGCGCACTAGATGAAGAACAACGTGTGGCAGAACTGGCTCGTTTACTCGGTGGTAGCCAAATCACTGATTCAACATTAGCTAACGCGAAAGAACTCCTTATCGCCGCCTAACCCTATGACACAGAGTCATCGGCAATCCAGTTGATGACTCTTTTCGTATTAATCGCTTCAGTGACTCGGCTAACGAAAACGCCATTAGGCCCCCTATCACCCCTTAATATCTGCTAATAAATGCAACTCAACTCAAAATTCGTTGTCAGATTCCCTACCATGCGACGCATAGCTTTTTACATCTGCGTCGAGCTTGTTTATTATCAGCGCAGTATTTTAAAGGTTACTAAGAAATTATTATGCAATTAAAGAAGTGGTTAGTTGCCGTACCATTAGCAATGACATTGCTGACAGGATGTTCGGTATTGGAAAAACTGGTTTATCGTATTGATATCAACCAAGGCAACTATGTAGAACAAAGTGCGGTTGATAAATTAAAGTTTGGGATGACTAAAGCACAGGTTCGCTTCGTACTTGGATCGCCAATGCTTATCGAAAATGGCTATCCTAACACTTGGTATTATATCTACCATCACACGCCAGGCCACGGTGACCCAGTACAGAAAGATCTTGTCGTAAACTTTAATGACCAAGGAACGCTGGCCGATATCAGCGGTGACTTCCCGAAAAGTGACGCGTTTTACGAACAGATCCAATAAACCAATCCTGTCATTACATCGATTGGCATCATAAAACCTTTATGCAAAAAAACCTCCCACTTGGGAGGTTTTTTATCATCTAAAATATTGCTTACTCTGCTTACTTGCGCAGAGCATTTGGCTTGCCACCAGTCACTGGATCGGCATTCCCAGCCGCTTTTGCTTGCTCTGCTCGCTTACGACGAATCTCTTTTGGATCTGCCAATAAAGGGCGATAGATTTCAATGCGGTCTTTATCACGTACGGTCGCGTCTAGTTTTACATTACGACTAAACACACCTACTTTGTTTTTCGCTAAATCAATTTCTGGATACAATTCCAAGACACCCGACTGACGAATGATCTCTTCAACCGTCGCGTGGTTATTCACAACTAAGTTAAACACGCGTTGCTCATGAGGCAATGCATACACGACCTCAACGTGAATCATGTCTGACTCAATACTCATAACACTCGTACACCTGTTTCGCGCGTTTGGTAAATGCATTAACCATATTGCTAGTTAGCTCGTTAAAAATCTTGCCGAACGCCATTTCAATCATTTTGCTCGAAAACTCAAACTCAAGCTTAAGTTCAACCTTACATGCCTGCTCATCCAACGCAGTAAAAATCCAACCACCTCGGAGCGTTTTAAACGGACCATCAACCAAGTTCATCATAATAGCTTGGCCAGGAATAAGCTCATTGGACGTAGTGAACGTTTTACTGATGCCCGCTTTCGCAACATCGACAGAAGCGACCATGCCGTTACCCGAAGACTCAATAATTCGAGAGCCCGAACAACCAGGCAAAAATTCAGGGTATTTAGCAACATCATTGACCAGATTAAACATCTGTTCTGCACTAAAAGACACCAACGCAGAACGGCTGACTTGCTTCATACATACTCCTATCGATACATGTACAGATTTAAAGCTCGCGACAATTTTACTTTTATTCCACGATTGCGCAAATAAAAGGATTTCCTATCCGATATCCAACCCGTATAATGACGCCATTATGGCAAAGAAAAAATCAAAACAAAAAGCGGGTAGTAACACTATCGCGCTGAACAAAAAAGCTCGCCACGAGTATTTCATTGAAGATGAAATCGAAGCTGGCTTGGAGCTCCAAGGTTGGGAAGTGAAAGCCCTTCGCCAAGGTAAAGCCAATATTTCTGAAAGTTACGTATTCATGCGTGACGGTGAAGCCTTTGTGAGTGGCATGACAATCACTCCTTTAAATCAGGCATCGACACACGTAGTGGCGAACCCTACTCGTGTGCGCAAACTACTTATGAGTCGTCGTGAACTTGACAACCTACTCGGTCGCATTAACCGTGAAGGTATGACACTTACGGCACTCTCTCTGTACTGGTCTCGCTCTTGGGTGAAGATAAAAATAGGTGTAGCAAAAGGTAAAAAGCTTCACGATAAACGTACAGATCTTAAAGAAAAAGACTGGGCAAGAGAAAAAGCACGCGTAATGAAGAGCGCACTGCGTTAATCTTGACCACTTAAACGCATAGTGCTGGACAGCTAAGTCTTTTCTGTTACTATGCGAATCATACCTTGGGGCTGATTTAGGATTCGACGGGAATTCAGAAGTCTGAGGTGCATGCCGAGGTGCGGTAGGCCTCGTTAACAAACCGCAAAAAAATAGTCGCAAACGACGAAAACTACGCACTAGCAGCTTAATACCCTGCTCAGAGCTCTCTCGCCCTAGCTTCCGCACGTAAGACGGGGAATAACGAGAGATCAAACCCAAACGCGCTAGCCCGGATTCTCCCGCCTGAGAGATGAACGGCGAATTATAATTCAGGATAGTCATTCATTAGCGTGTCGGTTCGCAGGTGGATGGTGAATTTAAAGATCGACTAAGCATGTAGTACCAATGATGAAAGGTTTTCGGACGCGGGTTCAACTCCCGCCAGCTCCACCAAACATCAAAACAGAAGCGCTCGGAAGAGCGCTTTTTTTTTCGCCCAAACCCTTATGGAACGGGCGCTCATCACACTTTTAGAAATCCAAATCGTTCGGAAGCGTTCGGTTGAAATCGGTGCAATCCGCACGCTTTTGTTCCCCATTGCGTTCCCCAAAAAGCCATCTTATATTACTTGGGAACAGTTGGCGTCCCCAAGCATTTTGGGGAGCACTAAAAGGATCTAATCGATGGCTAGAAACTCTGACAAAACTTATAGCAAAGCATCTCTTCCTCATGGCAAGAAGGAACAGCTCATCAGCGATGGTGATAACCTTTATCTGCGCTTGCGCGATGGAAAAAATGGAGTGAAAAAATCTTGGCAATTTAACTATCACCATCCCGCCTCCAAAAAACGCATTAAATTAAGCATGGGCGACTATCCCGCCATCTCACTTAAAGAAGCTCGCAAAAAGTCTCTTGAGTATCATGAACTACTAGCTAAAAACATCGACCCTAAAGAGTACGAGCGCACGGGCGGGGTCAATGCGATAGACACAACAAAGATCCTCTTCAGAGATGCGGCTCAACTGTGGGTTGATGAAATAGTCATTCCAGAACATGAAAAAAAAGCTCAAAAGAAAATCAACAGCGCTAACGAACGCGCAAGAAAACTTGGTAAAGAGAAAGCATCTGAACAAGAGATAGCGTCTCTGCTTGATCGCATGCGTTACAAAAAAGATATTCTTGGTCGCATTAATCTTCACATTCTGCCAGCGCTTGGCGATATTCCGATTGCTAATTTAACAACGTATATCGCTAAGGAAAAGTTAAAGCCCAGCTCAGCAAAAGGTATCGACATGAGCAAGATTTGTCAGAATATCAACTCAATCATGTATCACGCGGTAGATTCGAACTTAATTGAATCAAACAAACTTGCACGTATGAGTCGTACTTTCGTGAAAAAAGAAGAGAAGCGACAACCGACAATCGAGCCAGACAAGCTTGATCATTTCATGCTCACGATGGGTGATTACAATATGACAAATACAACGCGAGCTGCAATGGAAATGCAGATGCACTCGCTCGGACGTGCTGCCGAGACTGCAATGTTGCGCTGGGATGAGATCGATGAAAAGAAAGACTGCATCATTATACCAGGATACAGAACAAAAAATGGACGCGATCACTATATTCCTTTAACAAAATACAGTCGCGGCATTATTGAATATATGAGACCCATCAGCGGAAATGATGAGTATATATTCCCTGCGGATTCACGCTCTAAAACTCCATACATTTGCACTCAAACAGTCAATACAGCAATCAAGAGAGCAGGATTTCACAATGAATTAGTGTCGCACGGTTTTAGGTCGCTCGGTAGTACGCTTTTGAATGACGCAGCAGAGTACACAGAAGATGATATTCACTTTAACTCTGATGTAATTGAAGCTTGTCTTGCTCACATGGTCGGAACAGCAATCATGGATAAGTATAACAACGCTAAGTACCTCAAGAAGCGCAGAGAAGTACTTACATTTTGGGGCGATTATATCGTCGAACAAACAGCTAACTATCACTCAATCGCCGCTCGCTTCAATTAATCTACACCACAGCCCTCTGCGCATGAGAGGGCTGAATCTCCCCCTTCCATCACCACCCTCTTTAAAACAATCCTGCATTTTATTATGCATAACACACTTAACAGCCCTGCGCTTTATTATACATGGCGCACTTAAAAAACCACGCCTTTTATTATACATAACGAGTGCAATAAAATAATTTTAATTATACATAGCCACTTCATTAAGTTAATCAGATTAAAATTATTAATACAAAAACCTTAAAAAACACTTTACAAACCACCATATCGATCATACCTTTATCCACTCGCACAACTGCGAAGCAAAAGCATTAAAAAGTGTAGTAACTACTTTTTTAGAAAGTTGCAAACAAATAATAAGCAAAATAACTTTAAAATAATATAACAACAAAGAGTCTATCGTAACTAGAAGTGCAGACAGCGTATCAGCACTCAGTACAACTGATTCACTAACTAATTATTTAAAACGAATGCTTTTGTTTGTTTGAAAAGGCTTAGTAAAGAATGAACGAACTACAATTTATGTCGCTAAAAGAAGTAATTGAACTTGTTACACTAAAGAAAACTGCGATTTACGATAAGATTAAGAAAGGCGAATTTCCACCGCAGATTCGCATGGGTGGTAACACTATTGTATTCATCAAATCAGAGCTTGAGTTTTACTTAGCTAGTAAAATTCTTGAGAAAGATGAGAAAGAGACAGTACAAAAAATCTTAAAGAAACGAGAAGATACGTTTAAGCCGATTCTAGAGATGTATATGTAAGATGCAAGACATTAAAAAAGCCAGCTCATCGCGCTGGCTTTTTTGTATGGTGATTATAAACCGTACTTTTCGGGATGAGCTAGCATGTACGCTTCAACTTCTTCTTCGCTCATTCTGTAGTTATCTAGCTCGCCGCTCTCTTTCGCAGCTTTGAACGCTTCAGGAGAGCGTCCTTTGCCCGACCAGACATGAGGCTCACCATCTAAAACAATGCGATACTGAGGACGTGTCGGTGCGTTCTTTCTCTCTTTGTTACTGCTAGTCCTTGCGCTTCTAGTACGAGCTACAACACTAACTTTAAAGCGAGCAGCAATTGCTAATGCAAACTCTTCTTTCGAGATAGACTCTTCTTCTAAATCGCGCTCAATGCTATCAATCAAGTCTTCGATCTTTTGCTTGCGCTCAGCCTCTTGCTTCTCTTTCTGCACCTGGACAGCTTCTGTCGCTGCTTTGGTGAATGCTTGAACAGCATCGCCTCCAAGTGAAGCCAGCTTTTCAGCTAGATCTGGTGACTGTAGAAGCGCTTGCAATTGCTCGTTTGTTAGCTCTTTACTCATTGTTTTGGTGTCTACTTTTGAACTTCATTATGTATAATTTAAAGCAAATCAAAGAGTAAATAAAGTACTCATTTAAAAATAATCAGCAATCACCATGTAAATTATTTACAAAACCTGCGCGTGGTGAGCACATTCTATTTTAAGAATATAAATAACCCAACCTCAATTTATTTAGAAATAAAAAGAAAACGCACCCCATTCATTTATTTTATAAAAACAAATCCACACCACATTAGTTTCTTTCTTAAAATAAACGGTATACATGCATTGAAATTGCATATTTAAGTAGAAAATGTGCATGCACGAAGAATGACTTTTCGTGCATCGCACTTTTACTGCTTACATGCAGTGCGAACAAAACACGATGCACGAAGACCATTTTTGATTAAAATAATATATTTTATAATAATATTTCAATGGACATTATAACATTAATAAGTTTATAATATAAATATATAGAAGGTAACAAGCGGATACTGCTCTTCCCTATTTGTACCAAATAGGTCGTTCGTAGCTTTAGCCTCCCTTTAGTCGGTTGCGCTAACATGCTTCGCAGTTATCGCTAAGTCGCACGCTGTTGCTCTATAGATAATAAAAATAAAATAATAATAAAAAGATAAATAATAAAATGAAGATTTCAGAAAAAGAAGACTTAAATAAAATAATAAGAGAAGTAGTAGTTAACACAAAAAGAGAAAATAAAGACAAACTAAGAGCGCTTATCGAGCAGACAGATTACAGCTTAGAAGAATTACAATTTATTGTACCGTCTTTACTTCCGCAATTTTCAAACACATCAAAAATTACATTTAGTTCTCATGCGCATTTTTGCAACTTCATAGTAAAAAGTATTTACGTTAAAAATAATGCAGGTAACTTTGATGAAAATGCTGTTGATGACTCGCGTCACATCCTGGATGCAGTAGAAAACGGCTTCAAAGAAGAGCGTAAAGAAACTAAAGACTTATGCAATGTAGCAATAAAAACACATGTAACTAAAGAAACAAAAAAACACTTCACAGCGTGCAGAAATAGTTACAACTACCGATCTGATTCTGCTTTTCTGAGAGATATTATCTCAAACCAAATCGAGCCGCGACCGAACAATGACGAAGCGTATTTACAGTACTTTAAAGAAACCAAAGAGCTATCAAAAGCACTTCAAGTGCTTGCAGAGAACATTGAAGATGCTGACAGCGCTGAGATAGCTGAACTGAGTAAATGCATTAAAGAACTTGAGAAGATCGTTGATATTATACGCAAGCTAGCAATAGATTCTCACTCATCAGCAACAGCTAAAATACTAGCTTTTAAATACTTATCTTCGCGTCAATTAGATGAGATATGCAAACAAAAGATACTAGAAGAAGCTGAATTATAAAGCCTAAATTCCCTCCTTATTTTTAAGGAGGTTTTATCTACCTTTCCTATCCTTTCTCACTAACGATAATAATAAAGAGACAATAAAATGATATTTACAGAATTAGAATGCACAAGAAGTCAACAAACCGCCAAGGACGCTCAGAATCTTGTCGAGTATGGCGCTAAACAAAAAGACGCAGATAACTTGGTGAAATATGGCGCGGGTAAAACAAAACATGCTCCTGCATCTGAGGGACATTCCTTCTTTATCTGTGCCAACGAAATAGACTCTATCCCTGTTGAGATGGGTGAGCTAGCTACAGGTGCGGACTGGCACGATGCTATCACTGAACTACAAAGCAGCTACAAACATAATCCCCACGTCAAACACCCTTTTCGCCACTTTGTCATCTCTATAGACGAAGGAGAGTACCTCACAGACAAGCAATGGCGTAAAACAGTTAGAAAGACTATGAACCGCTTGGGTTACAAAAACGCACGCTACATCGCATTTAGACACGAAGATACTGATTCTCAGCACGTACACATAACAGCATCAACGCAAGATTTGGAAACAAACAAAGTGATATCAAATTGGATGTCTGTTGAAACTGCACAAGAAATCATGCGCGAACAAGAAAAAGAGTTTGGGTTACGACAACTAGAAAACTCATCAGAGATATTAGCCAAAGGCGAAGCCGTCACTTCTGACAAGTACTCTCACTCAGTTAAGTTGATGATGAGACGCTTAGTTGAATCAAGCATTAAGGAGCTACCGATGCTCGTGCAATCCAGAGCAAACATGCTCAAGAAACTAGATGTAAGCGATGAGCACACAACTAAAGCAAGCTTAGCTCTTTATCAAATAGCACTACTAAGGAATGGCGTCGAAGTAATACTTAAAGAAGACAGAAACAACGAAAAATTCGTTGGTCTTGTTTACAAATACAATGACTTCATCATACCCGCATCAAAACTCAGAAGCGGGAATAAGTTCACGCTTGGCGGATTGATAAAATCAGGTGTTCTAACAAGTGATGCAAACATGATAAGTAGTTACGACAATTCACAAGTTGAAAATTTCGACATTAGAGAAATGTTTGAATCGCAAAAAGAAGACGCAGAACGAAGATTTTTAGCAACGAGAAGAGATGCTGAGGCACATGCTACTAAAGTCAAAAAACAAGCAGAAGAATGGGATAAGCACATGTTTAACTGCTTCATTATCTCATGCAAAAAGCAGCATCAAAGAGAGGTAGAGGATGCTATCGATTTTTGGTTGTATCACGGCAAGCGCATCAACAAACGCGACAAAGCTTTCGTTCACACAATTTACGAACAAGAAAAGGGCATTTACTCTGCATCTAAAACGCTTAGTAAATTCTTCTATCACCTACTGCTAATTCTCTTCGAAATGGACAAGAAAAATCACTGGGAATTAAAAATCACCCCAGTTGCGAAACACGAAGACCAAGAGCCAGCAATTAACCAAGCTATTGAAAATATAGAAAAAACATATGGAAACGAAGGTGTCTTTGCTGACAACAAAAAGCAGAACAGAAGACGCAATATCAGAAAGAAATCAAAAGATATCGCTGAAAATACATATTAATTTAAAAAAAGAGGGCTGAAGCTCTCTTTTTATTTTAAAAATATAAATAACAAATAGTTTATTATTTAAGGTTACCAAACCAAACAAAAATGCTTAATATAAATACTTACATTATGATTGATATTATAAATTTAAATGATACGATTAAAATATAACAATAATAAATATAATAATAAAAAGATAATAATATGAGTATTTTTAAAAAAATAAATAATGAATTAACTGATAACGTTACAGTTCCTGCGAAACAGAAAAAATCTCCCCTCCCCCGCTTTCAGAAAAACAAAAGTGGCAAGATGCTTTACATCATTGTTAGAGATCCAGAGCTAACAAATTCGAGCGGCAACGCAACGCATGTAACATTAATAAAGCTACCGATTACCGCTCCCACATGTCCACGATCAATAAAAGACTTAATTGCAAAGTACGGTACTGAAGAAGCTAAATCTGGAAAGTACGAAATCACTGAGCACAACTTTGAAGAAATCATGTCTCACTTCAGACCAGCTAATGCACTATACAAGAAGTACAGAAAAGAAGAACTGCATGAAAAGCAAAGTGTTGTTATCAATGAAGAGAAACACTCTCTTTGTGCAATAGCTGCGAAACTGCATGAAGCAGTAGATATGTTTGACGAGCTAGAGAGTGAAGATGAGATTAATGCCCAAGAAGCGCAAGAGCTACATCAAGCGCTTTACAGAATGACTTTAAGACTAAATGCAGCGAAGTTCACTGCTGTTATGTTCAATGACCATGTGTTCAGTCTTGACGATAGTAATAACTTACAAGCTATAAGAGCGAAAAGAAAAAGTATTGCATCAATCTCTCATGCATCAAACTTAAAAAGATTTGAACCCCACGCTAGTACTTTAACGCCTTTCAATCACAAGCAAACATCAAAAAAAGTAGGCAAAGATGCTCAAAAGCTAATCGCATACTTAGCGAAAGTAAAGGAAAGCACAAACTAGAATCAAACAGCCCCAAGGGGGCTGTTTTTCATTTTTTACCCTTGATTAAGGGTAAAACCATGGTTACCCTCGTTAGAGGGTAAATACGAGGAATTGTTATGTTGATAACATCGCCTAGGCAGTTAGCCATACATCTGCGTGACGAAAGAAAACACAAGAATCTGTCTCAGACTAAAGTTGCTGATCCAGTTGGACTTAAGCAGGACACCGTATCTAAGTTTGAACTTAATCCAGAAACTACCAGTATTCAGACATTGTTTCGCATCTTATCTTCGCTAAATCTCGAAATGCATATTGTTCAGAAAAGCGAAAGTATCTACCCGAAGTCGTATGATGATGACCGAGAGAAATGGTGAGTCAAGTCATTCCCACGCATGGGAATACACCGAAGTCGGCATGCTTAACGAAATCGAGTGCTGCTTAAATTGTAGCTCACAACTGGACAAAACATTGCCAGTGCCTTTGCTAATTTAGAAAACTATGAATAATCACAGGTATTGCAAAGTTGTTGAGAAGAGCTAGTGCGATTTTACTCATCGCACTAGCAAAAAGGTTGGATTAGTTTATGTGCGCATTGATGTTAGTTTAGGCTTAACGTATTGACTAATAGCTTGTTTATCTTCATGTTGTTACGTGTTAATTTGCATAGTGGTTTAGTATCTTAAGAGGTGTGTATGTCTTTTGCTGACATGATGAATGATACCGTCGATTTAATTAAAGCCGATGGTTCAAAAACGGTTGAGGGTATTAAGGCGAGTGTTCAAGAGAAAATGACTTTCATTGAACGTTCTGACATTTTGATTGAATCAGGTGATTTACTTCGGAGACGAGCAAGTAACGGAAGCGTTTCAAATTACAAAGTTATCGATCCTGGTTTCCATGAAGCATTTCATGGTATTGCAGCCCATTATCAAATAAAGCATCAAAACTTAAGCATTCAGGAGGCTGAAAAGATGGTTCAAAGTATCACTTATAATTTTGGTTCTATCTCAGCAGAGCAAATGCAAGTTGGTAATGATAATACGATTAACGTTACAATTAATGTACAGCAGTTGGTTGAGAAAGTTGCTGCGAGTAACGATGAAGAGGCAAAGAGTAAACTAAGATCCTTGCTAGAAAATAACACTGTAGCAAGTCTACTGGGTGCGAGTGTATCTGGTCTTATTGGTTTGCTATAAGAAGAGAAGTTACGTCCAGATAAGCTTAGCTTGCGTCCAGAACTACTAGTGCAGAGCAGATTCGTTTTGACTTGCAGTGATGTACCCTTGTTGGTTAGTAATCACCTGACCATGCCTTCTCTCCATCAAGACTCCAAGTATTAAGGGTGGTTATTTTTTGTGCATCCAGAAGATGGTAAGCGGTAATGGTTACTTGGTTCTCACGCTCAATTACCTTAATAATGGATGAATACCCTTGTAACCCTAGAGCAAATAACATTTTCAAGGTATTTTTCGGAGTCTTGATTGTAAAAGCAATAGTCTCTCTATCGCTGTTATGGAAGATTGGTAAGTTCTCTAAACTTTCATATATCTTTGCGTTAATAGCAATTGAAGGGATATAGTACGTGCCATCAATAATTTCATTTGTAGTTTTATTTATACTTGATTGAGTAACCGTGGCTTTCAAACTCAAATATTTATTTGGATTTGTTTTTCTTAGTTTCAACGCAGCCAGTCTATGACTCAATTCCTCTATTGATATTGGTAGTTGCATATCAGGTTTATCGATGTATTGAACTTTTAATGTCTTGCCCTTACGACCATTTTTTACAAAAACCCTTGCCCCTTCTCTTTTTAACATCCTCTTTAAAGCTTTTGAGCGTATACCAATGATCTCATTACCATATCGATCGATGAGAAGATCAAAAGCAAATATATTTGAGTTAGGTGATAGAAATAGGGTTTCTCCATCTCCCAGTTGATCTATAGCGTTGAGGTCAATTAAGGCGAAGTCCCGTAGAAGGGATTTGTGGTTACTTGTAAGATCAACCAATTTGTTAAATACATCAATTGTAGTAATGGTATCAGCAAGAGATCGGTGTGCTTCTGGCTGTTTGATATTAAGCCGTTCGCAAACCTTTTCCAGTCTAGGCCATCTTTCATAATCAAGAACAGATTGACTCCATTTCATTACACAAAATCTTTTTTTAACTGTTATCCCGAAGGTTTGGAACAGCATTTGGCAGTCAAAGTCTACATTAAAGGATATTATTGTTTTTCCTTCTAACAACTCAATTAAGGCCGCTTTCGCTGATTCTATTGGCATTCCATTAGCAATCTGCTCATCAGTTATGCCATGAACGGCTCTAGCTTGCGCACTACAGGTAACTTTTGATCTAAGTACTGAGTTAAATACAACTCGTTTATCATGCGTGCATATTGATAACTCAATAATTTCATCACTACTAGAGAGACCCGTAGTTTCGGTATCCAACCAAAAACAGTTATTTGCCTTCATTGCTTCAAGTACTTCATCAATTGAAATTATTTCACCAAGAGCACCGACTGGGTTAGCTTGTTGCGGCACACTACTTCTGGTAAGAGGCTTTACCTCTTCAACTACTTCACTAATTGAAATGCTTTCGCCAAAAACACTGACAGGGTTAGCTTGTTGCGACATGCTACTTCTGGTAAGAGGCTTTACCGCTTCACTTATTGAACTGGTTTCACCACTGGTACTGACTGGATTAATTGGCTGCGATTTAGTTTTTCTAGGAATAAATGGGATACGATTTTTATAACACGTCTTACATAGCTCAACATTTTTGTTTTCTATAACAGAGTGATACGTTTTTTGACGATGCATATTCAAAGGTAGGCCACACGAACCACATTTGCTAGCGTTAGGCATCTTGATTAATGCCCATAGACAGATAGGAAGTCCTATAATTGCCCAAAAAATAATGATCTCTTCATTGCCATTCATACTCATCCTTAAACTATGTTGGGTAGACCACTTTACTCTTATTGAGCATTTTTTATTTTTTGAAGTGGCTGAACTGTCTGTCAGCATCCTACATTAGAAAATGTTGGTCAATCAGCTCATACAGGTTTAGCGAAGAGCATCTACTCTAAACGGTTTCGGGGCAAAGGTGTGTTTGCTATGATCGGCATGCTTTGCGAAATTAAGTGGCACTGATTTGAGATTAAAAAAAGTAGACTCAACTCGATAATTGTAATAGGCAGGGTTATCAAAAAGGCAGTTATGATTACCATTCACAGACAAACTCGTATCTATAGTTTCTAATAACACATGGTCAGGATAGCGATAGAAAAGGAACTGATACTGCTTCTGAACAAAAGGAGCATCCATCCACAGACCTGAGATACCAATTACACCTATAGGCTTGATATTAGGATCATACGCTAATAATGTTCTAAGCAATGTACTGTGTATCGATTCATCATTAGGCACTTGCTTTCGCAGCAGTTCCGCTAGTTCAAAATCAAAATCATCACTCATTCAAATATAACTCCGCCATACCATCTAGCTTGCTTTTCACTTCTTTCCAGTTCTGCATCACGCTCGTTAATAAGCGCCAAAAACGCTCGCTGTGGTTGTATTCTGCGATGTGGCAAAGTTCATGCAATATCACGTAATCAATGCACTCTTTAGGAGCTTTGATCAGGTGAGGGTTAAGCATCAACGTACCTTTGACTGAGCAGCTACCCCATTGTTTTTGCATTGGCATGATTCGAAATGAAGGAATGCCTTCTACCCACGTTGCCTGCGGAAGAAGTTCTGCTAAGCGTTCATGAAATACGCGCTCTGCACGAGCACCATACCAACCAGACACAAGTGCTTTTACGAGCTTTGGCTTATCTTCATTAAAGCGGTTAAGCGTGACCAACAGCTTACCTCGCTCCATTTTCACGTTAGAAATCGCATCTCGGTCTTCAACCACTTTCAATACATAGCGGCGGCCTAAATAGAATTGCATCTCGCCACTCACGTAGTGTTTGGTTTGCACATATTCTAAATGACTACGAAACTCACGCATAGAATTCCAAACCCATTGAGCACGTTGCATAACCGCTTCATGAATTGCGGATTTCTCAGCATCTTGAGGCGCAGTGACAACCACTCGGCAATCTGGATGCACTCGGATGGTGATTTTCTTTTTCTTGCCTTCAGCAAATACCTTGCGGATCACCTCATAGGTAACAGCTTCATCACCATAGATGAAGCTGTATTCCTCGGTATTGCCTTCTTGATGGTTAACAGAAGTCATGCTTAGTGACCTGACTTATTATTACCAGACAGGCCAAGACGGGTGATTTGAATGACATCTGTAATAATAGCTTGCGCTTTATCGATACCCACATCAGCGAACAGCAGTGGCAATAGCCCTAAACGGATCTGGTTTTCAATCTCCGATGGGTTAATTGAAAACTCAGCAACCGCTTTACGCACAATGCCATCAATGTCTAACGCATACTGAAAACATTGGTCTTCCGTTAGAGGCAACGGCTCTCCTAATACTTTTAAGAACAGTCCAAAGTAGGCTTGAACATGGCGTTTGATTTTAGGGTCAAGCTCTGCAAAGCGATCCGTTGGTAATCCTGCTACATCACGGTCTCTGACCTGCTGCTCGAAATCCGCAAATAGAAGATACTGTTTAACGGGGCTATCAAACATCTCCTTGGTTTTCTCGATAGCTTGCTTTAACAAGTTTGAGAAATACTCTTGGGCATACGGATCATCCGCCAAATCTTGCTCAATCATCTTGGTTACACGACCTGTGATGACATCCTTTTTGTTTTTAGCCTCATCATCAGTCATTTGCTCTGGTTTAGCATCTTTCCCCATGTTGCCAACCAGATAAGCGCCTTCTGGCTCTTCAATCGACACACCCGCTATGTGCTTGTCTAACATGGCGCGAATATTTTCCGAATACTCGTCGTAGTCCACGGTTTCTTCTGCATCTGCGCGTACTTGTTGGCGCAGTTGACTCATGGATTTCAGCGTGATCTTGTAAAGGTCTCGCTTATTGTCGAAACTCTTATCTTCAAAATACGTAGCCGATTGCAATGCGACTTTTAAGCAGTTAGCAAACGCTGTCAGCGCATCATAAAAATCATTACGCAACTTCAAGTTGGTATCAGTCAGTTGACCGTCAATATTTTCAATTTTAGGTGCCAAAGCCTGACGAAGTGCTTGTCCATCTTGCTTGTTCTTCACACCAGAAAAAATTGCCCATAGGTCATCATACAAACCTGGCAACTTCTTGTACTCGGTATCCATGCGGTTATACAAGCCTTTGAGATCATCGATATCAAAGCCGCCTTGGGTGCGTTCAGCCAAGTCTTGGTACTTTTCAATGGTGATATCCAGCTCTTTGAGGATGCCACGATAATCAATCAAATAACCGAACTGCTTTTTGCTGTGCAGGCGGTTAACCCGCGCAATGGCTTGAATAAGGTTGTGCTGCTTTAACGGTTTGTCGATATAGAGCACCGTGTTTTTAGGCTCATCAAAGCCCGTTAACAGCTTATCGACCACGATCATAATGTCGGGACCTTCATCCTTTTCAAATTCTGCAATGATGTGCTTGGTGTAGGCTTTTTCATCGCTCCAGCCTTTCTGAGCAACGTTCTCCTTCCACCAATTTTGCACTAAATCGGTACTTTCATTATCGACGTTATCGTGTCCCTCGCGGGTATCGGGTGGTGACATCGCAACCACTGAAGTGACTTTACCGATTTGATCGAGCAGCTTCTTATAGCGGATTGCAGAGGCTTTAGAGTCGCAAGCAAGTTGTCCCTTCAAACCTTGCTGCTTGAAGTTCTGGAAGTGATCGGAAATGTCGTGCGCGATTAACTCTAAACGCCCTTCAGTTTGATAGATCTGACCTTTTTGCGCGAACTTACGCTTTAAGTCAGCGCGTTGCTTTTCCGATAGGGTATCGGTAATACGGTCAAACCATGCATCAATGGCTTTATCGTTGGTGCTCAGATCAGGCTTGCGTTCTTCGTACAACAGGGGCGTAACGGTGCCATCTTCTACGGCTTGCTGCATGGTGTAAGAGTGAATGATTTTACCGAACTTGTTCTCGGTTTTATCGTCTTGTAGCAGAGGCGTACCTGTGAAACCGATATAAGCCGCTTTTGGCAAGGCTTGCTGCATTCGGATGTTGTTTTCACCGTTTTGGCTACGGTGTCCCTCATCCACTAATACGATAATGTCTGGGCTATCGTTGTAGCATTCAGGTAGGTTAATCGCTGTACCAAACTTGTTGATGATCGAGAAGATGATACGTTCATTGCCTTTACCTATTTGTTCAGCAAGGCGTTTGCCAGTGGTTGCCATCGCATCCTTTTTGTCTTTATCTGACAGTGCGCCGCCAGAGGCAAAAGTGCGAGCAAGCTGATCTTCTAAATCCACACGGTCAGTCACAACCACAACGCGGCATTTCGCTAACTCTTTTAACCAAATCAGTGCTTTTGACAAAAACACCATTGTGAATGATTTGCCTGAACCTGTGGTATGCCAGATCACACCGCCATTACGTGCGCCTTTGTCATCAAAAGAGGTGATGCGTTCCACTAAGGCTTTAATGCCAAACACTTGCTGATAACGCGCAACAATCTTGCCTGCTTTTTTGTCAAACAATGTGAATAAACGGGTTAGCTCTAGTAGGCGGTCATGGCGCAGCAAGGATACTAACAAGCGATCTTGATCGGTCACCACCAAATCACCACCTGCGATCAGTGATAGATATTCGTCTTTGATTGCTGATGTGCGATGGCTGAAAATTGCATTCAGCTCTGCGTTATTCAGTGGCATGTTCTTGAGGCGTTCAAAG
The DNA here is from genome assembly GCF_043102935.1 of Vibrio sp. zbq_1. Taxonomy (NCBI): domain Bacteria; kingdom Pseudomonadati; phylum Pseudomonadota; class Gammaproteobacteria; order Vibrionales; family Vibrionaceae; genus Vibrio; species Vibrio sp. zbq_1. The sequence goes on along the minus strand of NZ_JBICJH010000024.1, from coordinate 116,811 downwards.
GTGCTTTCGGTGATGTCTTCTTCTTTCCATTTCGCCCAGAATTTCTCAGGTGTGCCGCACGTACCGTATAAACCATCATGCCCATTGATGGATAGCAACAGTTGGCTGTAAGCAAACAGATGAGGAATTTCATCCACTTTTTGGTTGCGGATGTTTTGCGAGATACCTTCGGTAATGGTGGGTTTGCCATTGATGCTGCTATCAGGGCGTTTTGCCTCGATCACGACCCACGGCAAGCCATTAACGAAACAGACCACATCAGGAATGCGTTTACCTGTACCACGGGCGTTATCGACTTCCATCTCTTCAGTGAAATGAAATTGGTTGTTTTCAGGCGTACCCCAATCAATGATTTGAATGGTTGGGTTGGCTTTTTTGCCCTCAACAAATTCAGTGACGCTAATACCGTAGGTTAACGCGTTATAGAGCTTTTCATTGGCCGCTTTAAGCCCTTCATTCATGGCAGGATTGGCAAGCTCTTGAACGATTTTATCAATCGCAGCTTGCGATAAATGGCGATCTTCACCCATGAATGAATAGGTTTTAAAGCTCAGAACCTTGCGCAAAACCTGCGGGAGAATCACCGTGGTTTTGTTGCCACGCATTGCCATGCATTCACTTGGCGGAATGAATTGATAACCAAGGTTAGTAAGCAAAGTTAGTGCAGGGATTTTTGCGCTTTGTTCTTCTTTGAAATTCGGTGCGTGATGCTTAGGTTCACTAGGAGATAATGTTTCCATACTTAGCCTATGACATTGTTCTTATTGTTAATCAGGGCTTGCTAAACAAGCCCTGTATCGGTAGTCAAAAGATGCGCTTGTTAAGCGGCTTCGGTTTCCGCTACCTTCACACGACGTTTGCCTGTCAACAACTGCTGCATCAACGCCTTTTTCTCTTGCTTGAAGTGCGCAAGCTTGGCTTCTAGCAACTCGATTTCTTTATCGGCAGTGGTGAGCACTGAGGCAATTTTTTGTTGTTCTTCAATACTACTTGGAAGCTTAAGTGGCATTTTTTTTGAACCTTTAATATCTAAGTGCAAGACAGTTGAGCCACTAGCTCGTGCCCTCATAAAGTTGCGATTTTCTCTTAGCTTTAATAGATAAAAAAGAAAGATCTTATTAAAAGATGATGAAACCTCTAACTGCATTAAATCCATTGAGATAAAAATATTTTCATATGGCAGATTAGGAACAATTATCGGAGCGCCAACAACCTCTGCATTTCTGGTCAGATCTGTTACAGCGAATACAACATCTCCCTCTTTTACCGAAAACTTATTGTCAACTTTTTCATTAAGGTATTTTATTCCCTTTTTACTATATCCACCGCCACGCAAAATACTTTTTAAGGTCAAAAAGCCATATTCCGTTGGCTCTTCAGAGTATTCATGGGATTTGTATGTGTAACCTTTAGTATAATTGGCTATATCGCTTAATTTAAATTCACTCCATTCCCCCTCAAACGTTTTACCCGTTTCAGGATCAATCAAGCGCTTTTTACCCGTCAACAACTGCTGCATTAAGGCTTTTTTCTGCTGCTTGCTGACATCAATCAACTTTTCAGTGGTTGTAATTGCTTTATCCCATGTAGAAAGGATTTGGGCGATTTTGTGTTGCTCTGGGAGTGGAGGGAGCAATACTGGAATACTTTCACAGTTACTTTTATTCATATATGGAATGGTTGTTTTTGACGCAACAGTATCCATGTATGGTTTCTGCGCACTTAAAAAGTAAGCTAGATACTCATTATTGACATTAGGAGGGCAAACAAACGCATGCAATTGCTGGTTTAGAATGATTTCTTCTTTTGCAATTGCTGTTAGTCCAAGTTCACCAACCGCAGCAATAATCACAGCACCTTTGGGTACAATTTTTGCTCCGCACTCTTTTGCTACTGACTGAGAGATATAGTTCTTTTGTTTTGCTGATGGAATGTATTTACCCGATATTTCTGGAGTGGTAACCCATGGAATATCTCCGTCAAAGACCTTTGGTTTATTTCGTCCTGGAACGATCGATTTACATAACTTCCCTACAGGAGACTTTTCCCAACCATTAGGCACCATAACCCAACTCCTCTAGGTAGCCCGCCATTTCTGCTTCTAGATCCGCAAGCTCAGTTTGCAGCGCCAAACGCTCACTGCGCACTGCCATCAAATCGATTTCCGCTTCTTCTTCAAAGGTATCTACGTAACGAGGGATGTTGAGGTTGTAGTCGTTCTCACGGATCTCATCAAGGGTTGCCACATACGCGTACTTATCAACATTGTCACCGCAGCGGTAGGTCTTGACGATCTTGTCGATGTTCTCTGCTGTGAGTACGTTCTGGTTTTTGCCAGATTTAAACTCACGCGAAGCATCAATAAACATCACATCGTTGGTGTCTTTCTTCTTCTTGAAGATCAAGATCGCCGCTGGAATGCCCGTACCGAAGAACAATTTTTCAGGTAAACCGATCACCGCATCCAATAGGTTTTCTTCAATCAGTTGTTGACGGATTTTACCTTCAGAAGATGCACGGAATAGCACGCCGTGAGGCACAACCACACCCATACGACCTGTCTCTGGTTTTAGGGTTTCAACCATGTGCGAGATGAACGCGTAATCACCTTTAGTTTTTGGTGGCACGCCACGGCGGAAACGACCAAAGTGATCGCTTTCTGCATCTTCATGTCCCCATTTATCTAACGAGAATGGCGGGTTTGCAGTTACGACATCAAAGTGTAGTAAACCACCGTTGGCATCTTGCAGCTTAGGGTTGCGAATGGTGTCACCCCATTCAATGCGGTGGTTGTCTTCACCATGCAGAAACATGTTCATTTTCGCCAATGACCATGTAGAGCCAATAGCTTCTTGACCAAACAGGGCATATTGCTTAGAGCCGCCAAAGTTCTTTTGAACTTGCTTACCACATTTCATCAATAGTGAGCCTGAACCACACGCTGGGTCACAAATGCTGTCACCTTGTTGTGGCTCTAGGATGATAGAAAGCAGATCCGATACCTCTGGCGGAGTATAGAATTCACCTGCCGATTTACCGCTGCCAGCCGCAAAGTGTTTGATCAGGTATTCGTAGGCGTTACCAATTACATCCAATGACCCAACACGGCTTGGACGTAAGTTTAGGGTTGGCTTGCCAAAGTCTTCCAAAAGGTGGCGTAGGATGTCGTTCTTTTGCTTTTCATCACCCAATTTATCGGTGTTAAAGCTGATGTCTTGGAACACGCCTTTAAGCTTGGTGCCGTTGGCTTCTTCAATCGCGTGCAGAGCTTGGTCAATACGCGTACCGTTACCTGCGGTATTACGTGCATCGTACAAATCCCAGAATGTTGAACCTGCTGGAATTTTGAATGATTGGCTGGCAAGCATGGCTTCAACCATCTCTTTGTTGTCACCGAACTGTTTAGTAAGTTCTTCGACTTTGTCTTGGCGTACATCTGAGATGTATTTTAAGAACAGCATGGTCAATATGAAGTCTTTGTAGATAGATGGGTCTACGGTGCCACGGAACGTATCGCACGCCGACCAGACGGCTTTGTTGATTTCATCTTGGTTGATTGGAGAATTTGGCATTTTCTATCTCTTATTTTTTGATTGTTCGTTTAAAACTTGATTGGCGATGGCTTGCATCTCCATCCGTCGTAACTGGATTAACTCTTGGTATATTTGCTCTTCTCGATGTGCTCGCTGGCTTAACGACACCACTTTTCGCTGCGTTTCTAATGGCGGAATTGTGATTGGCGTTTCCTCTAGTACCGAACGTCGAATACTCACTTGCATTGTACCCTCGGCAGATTGCTGAAAATGACGTTGTGCGACCGATTGATTGAGTTGCCATGCAAGAAACTCTGGCAATAGCGTTATTGTGGAGTTCAAGCGAATCTGAAAATAGTGCGGCGAGCAGATCACTGGTAGCTCTAGCACGCTCAAATCGCCTTCTGATACCCAAGATGCAAGGTTTCTTATTCCACGCGCCGCAAATATTACGTCGCCCGCTTGAAGCCATTCAGGCTCTTTTCGCCCAGCAATATCGGCACGAACAAGCTTCGACCAACTTATTTTCCCATCTGCGCTTTGATCTCGAGTTTGAATGACATAACCGTTCCCCTCTAAAGCCTCTTCTATCGAACCTCGAAAAGGGTGACCTGACCGAATTACCGCGATTTCTTTTAGTGTTACAAGCAAAAGCCACCTGCATCATTTCATGTGATGCAAAAATAATGCTTGACGATGAACGAAATGTCAACGTAATCCAAAAAAAAGAGCATCATCTATAGTGATGCATAAAAACATGGAGGGTATATGCCGACAACTGTAAATTCTGCGTTTAATCAATTTATGGCTGACAAAGTCAATATTGATAGTAAGAAAACAACCACAGCGCGTTCCAGCCGAGATTATTTGAAAGGGCAAGTAAAAGGGCTAACTGATTTCTTTCCGCTTTACAGCGATAAGGATATCAATTTTGGTTCTTTTGCGAGACGAACGAAAATTCGCCCCTTGGATGACATAGATATGATTTTCACACTGTCGGCAAATGACTGTACATGGGAGGAAACTGCTCCCGAATATCTATAACTGAATCAGAAAACTCAGCCAAGTAGAAAAAACACGACTCTTGTTCCGATAGGGTATGGTATTCGACCTGATTTTATTCCTTCAATCTTACCGCTATGACCATGAGATTTAACATCTTGAACTCTTATCCGAGGTGTATAACTGGCTCCCTCACCTAAACCATAATTCTGTTTCAAAGCTCGCTTGAAGTCAGCGAGCTTCTCAAGTTTTCTTAGTCCAGCCACAACATATACTCAATCCAATTCGATACAGTATATTATAGCCTAGTGTACAAACTTTATTGTTCCAAAACATTCCCACGCATGGGAATGGCACTTGAACTTGGCAAATATCTCATTCCCACGCGTGGGAATGAAATTCTAGGTTATTCATACACTGCTATTTCACTGTATAAGTCACCGTCTCTTGCTGTCACTTCAGCTCGCATGCTGCTTGTAAACTCTAGATCAAACGCAACACTGCTCTCTTTCGTTACTACTTGATTTAAAAGTACATCATCACTATACAGACTAACAATGTAGTCATGTCCAGTATCACTATCTTTACTGTTATGCGCGGCAGTGACAAAGCTCTCTTTAGCTCTTCGTACAAAGCTAACTGTTGTTGTATGTGCTTCAAATGCATCCAAGCCTGTCGCGACATCTATATTTGAAACACAAAGCGGCTTACTCGCACGATTAGTAATAGCAACATTACGCTTAACACCATTATCGTGAGTTTGCTTGCTATGAGATGTCCTGTTTCGAGCTGTCAGCTCTGCATCATCATTGAAGACATAGTCAAGCAGCGGAGCCGTGTTTTCTATTAACCACACATGGGAATCGGAAGCATGATCAAGAACAGGTGTATCAATACAACCGCGCCACACTGATATTTCTGTTCTATTCTCACTCACGTTATAGCTAGCTGATTTGATAGCAATCCATTCTTGTCCGTTATCGCTCACGATAATTGACAAGTTCTTACCTTCTCTTAATTCACTATCACTTGCGGACGGAATGTAAGGTGTCGCATCGCCTTCAAGATAAAAGACTGTCGCACCAGGATTTAAATAATCAACTTTATAGCGTTTGGTAAAGCTGTGAGCTTTTTCTATCTCTGTATACTCGCTTTCAGTGCTTTCTTGAACATCAAACCAAACCGAAGATTCCGCACCACCCACTTTTTCTACACAGCCAAAGAGCATTGCTTTGTCGCCATAAAGATACGGCGCTTCAAGATACAACAAGTTAACCGCATCAATCGGCGGACGCACTAAATCTTCTAATTCACTCTCATTGATGGTTGAGTAGTTACTATATGCAATACCAAAAACATCAGCTCTTGCGGTTATCTTCACAGCGGGATTTTTTAAGGTGCCAAATTCGATAGATGTAATTCTGAAAATCTGACGAGATACATTAAAAGAGGCGAACTTAAACACAAAAACATCGCCCTTGTTCAGTCCTGCCGCTTTTTCATTACAAGTGATCTCAAGCGATGTCATGTCAGCACTGTTTGCTATCAAGTAGCGCATAGAAAGCTTGTTCGCGTTGTCAGCGTTAGTAATGCCTTTGTATGCGATATTTGCGAATTCGGTATTTTGGGTAGCATGACAACTACCGACATTCTCTGCTGCAACTGACTTTGACTCAAAGTTATCATCTGCTGATGTATACGTAACACGAACAACATTAACACCATTTGAGATACCAGCCCTCTCATAGCGTGACACGTCAGTGATTATCGACTCATCTATCACAAGTAGATCATCAACTACATAGTCAGCACGACAAAGCTTAAGTTCTAACAGTCCAGTTTCTGTGTTAAGCCTAAAAACGCCATCGATGGTCTTTTCTATTTCTGTGATTATGTCCTGCGCTGAACTGACTGAATCAACCATTAAGCTCATCCCCAAACCCTCAAGGAACAGTGTTCTTGCTGCTGTTTCAAAAGACTCTTTATTGATGTCCAATGGGTTAGCACCCATGCCCCATTGGTCATTAATTAAGGTTTCGTAAATCATGAAAGCTGGATTAGCATCAATGCCTATCACGCACTCTTCGGTAAACACGCCTGATGTGTTTTTGGCGTATCTAGACATCTCAAAAGCGAAAGCGGGTAGCGATGGTGACTCACCCCACTTGAGCTTTTCAAAGACTATATAGCTCAAGCCCTTGTAGGGCGGGTTTATCTCATTAAACTGACCAAGATATGGATCGGAAATGTTATTGAAGCCGCTGTAAAAGCGGAAGTTACCTCTAATGTCTTCATCTTCGTAATCAATGTAACCATCACGAATAAAGCCCTCTGGTGCTATCCATACGTCGCGGTCATTCGCAGTGATTTTATGAAGCTTTAACGTCTCATCACCGAAGCACAAGCCTGCTTGCATTCCAAGCAAATACTCATGACCTGTCGTGACTCTCTTGCTTGAAAAAAGCCCAGTGTCCATTTTTTCAGTGATCGGTCTTGCTTCGTAATCACCGTGCCAAACATCATTCATTGAGCTGTGCTTTACACGCCCCCAAAAGACTGGAATAGGTTTGTCAGCAGTGGAAGGAAAGTCCCATTCGTCCAGTGTCGCAGCTTCTGCGTTAGTAAAAGAGGGTTTGGGTGTGAGTAAAATTTGTATCGCTAGAGATACAATTAAATATATTGCTTACCACATTTTTATTATTCTTCTTATTGTGTAGTTTTAATTTTGTTTTTTATTTATTAAATCTTTTCTGGTTTAAAACCATTAATGAAAAGGTTGACGAACGCTACGTGCGGGAAGCCGAAAAAGTTCTCGACATTATTAAAAGATTTACAGCTTTCGTAGCTCTTGTTACAGCCCTTAGCTACGAACACTTCATCGCCTACCGAAAGTCCATCAATAGGTGTCAGCAAGGTCAATTCACTATTTTGTTGGTTTGATGCAGTAACCATCACTTGATGCATTCCGAACGAGATAATACCGTTTGCGTAGTAGTTATCTTCTTTATCTAGAAGATCACAAACTAACGTTGTTCCTGAATTTTTGATTTCATTAACAACCACTATATCTTGCCAGTCTGCTTTAGCTAAAACACAATACCTTGTGTACAAAACGTGATTGCACATCCCTCGATAAGTCATTCTCATGCAGTTCGTTGAGAGTCTTTGCATAATGTTCGACATGCTCGATTTCATCGCAGCTAAGTCATTACAAACAACCTCGCCTTTGTAGTAGATTTTACGATTTTTAGTAATGCGGTCTTCACGCATGATGGTGATTAAGATCGGCTCGGCTGGCACACCGTTTGAGAACTCTTTAAGAATCGGAAAGCTCGGTGAGACTTCTAGATCGAAAGACTCGACTTCACTTGTCATTGTTTTAAAAGCAGGACATCCGATCACCGCAGGAGTGTAAACAACTCCATCACTTGCGAGGTATTCACTATCTGCTGACGTTAAATTCCAAATTTTATTTCCGCTTCTTGTTTTAAAAGAAAATAGCTCTATTTTAAAAGACAAACTTCCACATTTTTTATTTTCATAATTTAAATAATTTTAACTCAAACAATGTTATAATTAGAACACAAACAAATAATAAAGAGATTATTAATATGCGTAGAGTAAAAGATTATTGTCAAGACTGCGGTAAAGAAACAGTTCACGAAGAAGAAAGGGTAGGTATAACTAATCATATCGATGAAGATGTGATTTACGGACGGACATGCGAAGAGTGCGGTTGTTATCACGAAGACATTTAACTGAACAGATTAAAACCACCCAGCGGGTGGTTTTTTATCGCATTAAAATAAAACATAAAAAAAACAACAAATACAGTGAAAAAACTATTGCAATAATATAATCATTGCATTATTATAAAAATATAAGCTAAATAATAATAAAAACAAAGAGAGCAATAAAATGACTAAATCAGAAATAATGAAAACGGCTTGGAATATCGCAAAAGAAGCAGCGGCAAGAACTGGCTACAAAGCAAAAGAATTTTTTTCAGAATCACTAAAGATGGCGTGGGCAATGACTAAACAAGAAGTTAAAACAATAAAAGAAAGACTAGTAGAACTTGGCGGTAAAGAATACACAGCTAACAACTGCAACAGAGTTTACTTAACACTAGATCAATTCAACGAAATCACAAACCTCGGCTATAACTTGAATGAGTATAGAAACAAGTTCTACGCTGACTTAGATGATAATAGAATTTACAGAAAAATATCTAAAAACGGCAAGTCAAAAGTCTATCATGAGTTTGACTTAGCGAGCTGGGCATAATAAGAAAAACTAGAATAAAAAGGTATTAAGAATATGAAAGAGTTAATAATTAAAAGCATCATTTTCGGAGCAGTGAAAGACGAGCTTAGAGAGAGTGTTATCGAAGTTATCAAAAACAATAAAACCGCATACGAAGCTGCCCAGGATCTAGGCAACATCAACAAGCAGGCTACGATAAGAAACAATATCGATAAAGTTATACAAGCATTTAATATGTTGATTTATGATGAAGTTGCAAGCAAGGTAGAACCGACCGACACGCACGAGCTGGTTGTCTACAGCGAAGGTGGCAGCACACACTACAAAAACAATCTTTCTACGCTTTTGAAATATATCAACTACAGAAAAAATCTATTCGAGCTGGAGTTTGAAATAAATAAAGTAAGAATAGAAGATAATGAAGTTATTGAATCAGAGACAGTATTCTCTTTTAGATAACAAAGTAAAACCACCGCACCGATGCGGTGGTTTTTACTTTTGGGTATTTCTAACTTTTTTACTTTTCTTTTTTCAATTTTAAAAAGTAAGAGACTTGTCGTTTTAAGCGTGTTACTTTTCAACCTCGGCACGAACAAAAATATAAAAGCAACAAATTGTGTAATTAAATTACAGAGAAGAAATATTGCAATTTTATTGACAGATATAATTACTTATGCATTCAATGGCTTTAGGTGTGGTTTACATGCAATTATAAAAATTTCAATGCAATACCAACCCCAAAGCCTTATAATGATAACTTTTTATGTAATTACATTACAACAAAAACAGCCCCTTTATTTTAAAATCTAACAGACGTAAAAAGCAAAACTACCGCAGATTTTAAAATCCAGTTATCCATTTAAAATTTTCAAGATTTTAGTAATTTCAGCTACTTCATCAGTCTTATGATAAAAACGATTCTCATCACTTACGAACCTACATTTATGCAGCAAAGAACACTGTTCCACAGCTATCTCAGATAAAGCTGAATCAAGCTCTAAAAGCTCTGTGTTACCTCTCGCTGTTGCTTTTACTGCTTCTCTTAATTCAATAGAACCATCGATCATCAAAAAATAAAGATGCTTATAATTAGCATGCGTATAGCTGCTGTAGTAACAGTTCTCGACAGCAATTGTTTTCGAAGCTGGGTTGCTATCAAGTACGTTTAAATCGTGTCTAAGCGTTGGATACCAAAATGCTTCTTAACGTCCCTTATGTGCATGAGAAATCTAAGAAATGCTGGGTTTCTTCTTTGCTGAAACAGCTAAACCCTCTTTTCATGCATTTTTATCGGTGTATGTATATGAAATTGGGGAATTATGCACGATAGGTAGCCCTACTGCCGACCCGACACATCCTAAAACACTTAGTAGGATAAGTGCGGTATTTTCTTTCTAATGTCCTTGACGATCAAACCGTTTAGTTCCAAAATAACTGTATATGTGTACAGTTATTTTTATTATGAAAGTTATCCCTATCTTAGCAAGCGCTGGTATTACAGGCTTTGAAAGCCCTGCTGCTGAATACAGACAACTAGGAATGAGCCTTGATGAACTGCTAGTTGAGCATCCAAGTGCTACATTCATCGGACAAGCAATGGGGGAATCTATGCAAGAAATTGGCATTTTTGATGGTGACTTGTTGATTGTAGATCGTCACGTTGCCGTCCAAAACCTTGATGTAATCGTGGCCAATTATAATGGTGAGTTCGTTTGTAAAATGCTAGATATGACACGTCGATCACTCTTATCTGCAAATGAAACAATGATGCCTATTTGTATTCATGCTCAAGATACATTTTCGATTGAAGGTGTAGTGATTCGATCTATCCGTTGTCACCGCCCAAGCTATTTACTCTCATCTCGTAGAAAATAATGTTTGCCCTAGTTGATGCTAATTCCTTTTATTGTAGTGCTGAGCAAATTTTTAGACCCGAGTGGAGAGGTAAGCCCGTAGTCGTTCTGTCGAATAATGATGGCTGTGTTGTTGCAGCTAATCGTCAAGCTAAAGAAGCAGGTATAGCAAAGTTTAAACCTTACTTTGAAGTCAAAGCGTTGTGTGAGTTGAAAGGTGTAATTGCTCTATCATCTAATTATGAACTTTACGCAGATTTGTCGTCCAAAATGATGGATGTCATCGGGCGGTTTGCGCCTGAGCAATATGTATACTCCATTGATGAATCATTTCTTTCCTTTCATCGCTGCTTTCCTGCAATTAAAGACTTACGAGAACATGGCTCTTTAATCCGACGAACAGTTTGGAAAGAGTGTCGATTACCAGTATGTATAGGTATGGGATCAACGCTAACCCTCGCCAAAATTGCCAATCATGCAGCTAAAAAAATTCAAGGCTATAAGGGCGTTTGCGTTATCGACAATGAACATCAGCGTACCTCTATATTAAAGCTGCTAGAAGTTGGTGATGTGTGGGGAGTGGGCAAAAAAATATCAACACGATTAAAACATATGGGGATTAACTCGGCTTATGATTTGTCTCAGTATGCCCCAGAACAAGCACGTCGAGAATTTTCGGTCGAAATTGAAAGAACCGTTCGTGAATTAAATGGTGTCGCTTGCAAGGGCTGGGACACAGCTAGAGCTGATAAAAAGCAGATTTACTCAACTCGTAGTGTTGGAACAAGAATCACCGACCTTGAACTACTGAAGCAAGCACTAAGTAAACACGCCGCTATAGCAGCACATAAAGCACGAAATCAAAAGTCGCTGTGTAAAGCTATGCTCTGTTTTGCTTCCAATTCCCCATTTGATGATAAACCGCAGAGCTTTCGTATAGTTCATCATTTTGCTTATCCAACTGCTGACTCAATGCAGTTGGTCAAAATTGCTACACAGGCAGCAACACTATTGTTCAAACCTGGTGTACGTTATTACAAAATTGGCATCGGCTTGATCGATCTAGTTAATGGGCAGCACGAACAATTAGATCTGTTAAATCAAACTCCGAGTAATGATAAGTTAATGAAAGTGTTTGATAGTCTTAATAATCGGTATGGCACTGATACGCTTTTTGTTGGTTCCCAAGGCATAGAGCAGAAATGGAGCATGCGGAGAGAAATGCTTACTCCGCAATATACAACCAACTGGCTAGATATACCTAAAGTAAGGTGTTAACAGTTCAATTCTCAACAAAGGTGCATTTTCTGTGAGCTGCGTTAGTACACCTTTGGACAATTTTGTGCTATATGAAATGCTAAATTAGCATTTAGCGGATAACTTGAAGTATAGCAAAGCCTCTAATGTAGTGGCCCAATTCACTAGGCCACTACAGAAATGCTTCAAGACAATACAAACCACGAGTAAAGTGGTTTGTATAATTGTAACAACTTAGTCATCTAGTCCTTTTACTGGGCTCATTGCGTGATAAACAGTTTTCACACCATCAGTAATGGACAGCGCGTTCAAGTCATCAATGAAGAAGCGACTGGTCATTGTATGTTTACCGCCATTTATGAAGATTTCGACCACCGACTTATCGACATAAAGCTCGATGGTTTGCTTGATGCTCAACCTCGGTGCTTTTCTCACAGAGCCAAACTCTTCCGCGTAAAGTTGAGACATCTTACTGCGATCAAGCATGAACTCAGAACTTGTAGCACTGAACACGATATTCTCACCCGCAGCGTTAGCAAGCGTTAACTCAAACTCGTCCGTTTCCGTTTCCGTTTCAAGTTGAACCATGAAGCTGGTTGTATCCAACTCAAGAACGCCCTCAACCGCAACCGCGTCGCCTTGCAACGCTTTCAATTCAGGTAAAGCCGACTGCACCAGATAGCCATCTTGGATGTGAAGCTCGCGTGGTAACGACAACATGCCCGCCCACTGATGCTCATTAGATGGTGAATCAATCTCAGGTAGACCAATCCAAGCAATCAGAATGCGGCGACCTTTATCATCTAAGTAAGTCTGTGGTGCATAGAAATCGAAGCCATAATCTGGCTGTGCGATCTTTTGGTGGTTTTCCAGTTCTACCGAATCGAGATTCAGGCGGTCACCGACAATATAAGCCACCGAGTAGATGTTTTTGAAATCGTATGGGTTTTCGCTAGACACACCTTGTGGAGAAAACAACATCACAGACTGATTGTCTATTTCAAAGAAATCTGGGCATTCCCACATATAGCCAAGGTCGTTATAACGAGTTTGAATTGGACCTTTATGCTGCCAATCCATCAGGTCTCGGCTGCAATATAGCGCCATTGCTCCAGTCTCTTGAGGCGTTTGAGCACCCACAACCATCAGATAATCGTCGCCTTGTTTCCACACTTTTGGGTCGCGGAAATGTTCGGTGTAGTGATCGTTTTCGACAACCACGCCGTGCTTCTCTATTTTGCCGTCAGCAAACATCTTAGCAAAACACTGAGTTGGGACTCGTTCCCAATTTTCATCGCGCTTGTTACCCGTAAAGAATAACAATGCATTGTCGTTTTCAACCAATGCTCCACCAGAGTAAACACCGTGAGAATCGTAATCTTGGTCTGGGTGCAGGCCAATGCCGTGGTCTTCGAAATGAACGAAGTCTTTGGTAGAAAGGTGGTACCAGTACTTCATACCATGGACTGGGCCAACTGGCGTCCATTGGTAAAATAGATGGTGCTCACCATTAAAGAAACACAGGCCATTCGGATCATTGAGCAGACCAAATTTAGGCGCAATATGGTAGCTCGGATAGCCAGCGTCTTGTTTACGAAGCTTTATCATCGCATCAATGCTGTCTTGGGAAATCTCTTCTATACGACGATATCTTTGCTCTACCGTCCAGTTCGAGTTCAAACTCATACACTCTCCTCGACGACATTCGTATTTGAAGAGTCTTTTTGAATAAACTGAGTGAGCGCCTCTTGCGTTGGAAGTGCCGTCATCGCACCTTTTTGCGTGGTTGCCAGTGCACCGCAACCATTCGCCCACAGGATTGCAGAATCAACGACTTGTTGATTATTCCACTCTTCATGTTGAGAAAGCTTTGCAAGCAAACCGCCAACAAAAGCATCGCCTGCACCCGTGGTATCCACTGGCGTCACTGAGCGACCTGAAATCAACACACCTTGGTTTTCAAATACTCGCCAAACGCCTTTCGCACCCTGCGTAACCAGAACAAGCGTGTTGTTAAGATCAGCAATATGAGCCAAACCTTGTTCCATCAAAGTTGAATCGGTTAAGAAATCCAGCTCTTCTTCTGAGAATTTAACCACATCAGCCAATTCAACAGCTTGCATCACCACAGACTTAATTTCAGATGGGTTTTGCCACACTTCATCACGAAGGTTTGGATCGAAGCTGATGTAACCGCCCGCGGCTTTCATGCGTCGGATGGCTTCAAAGGTACTGCTTCGGCTTGGTTCATTAGCCAAAGAGATTGAGCAGACGTGTAGCCACTCGTTTTTCTTAAATTCGGGAATGTCTTCAACAGACATAAACTGGTCGGCACTTGGCTTAACCATAAACGTAAAACTGCGCTCGCCTTGGTCATCAAGATCAACCACCACGGTTGATGTGCGTTGTTCAGGGTCCTTCACCAAACGCTCGGTATTCACACCTTCCTTTTGCAGAGTCACTTCCATAAAAGTGCCAAAAGGATCGTTACCCACTCGGCCGAAAAATGCGCTTTTGCCCATAAGGCGAGAAATCGCTACCGCGACATTGGCAGGAGCACCACCCGGACATTTCAATAATGTCGCGTCAGTCTCCGGAATGAGGTCGACGACGGCGTCTCCAGTTACCCAAACTTGATTCATCTTTCTTACCTTAAAACTGAAAATCATGACAACCAAAAGCAAGGTGACACTTCACGCTGTCATGTAAAAATTTAAAAAGGCTAGCTAAGCCAAATCACCTAGCTAGCACCCCAAAGCTTAGGAAATGAAGTGAAAAGGGGGGCTTCACTTCTAGGGAGAAACGTTAAGCTATTGCTTTAATGTTTTGCTTGCTGCGCTCACGCAAACCCAAAACAACGGTCAGTGCAAAGGCAGTCACGAACGCGATAATCATACCCACCACGTAGTAGCCAATTTTTTCTGGTGATATTGAGATGATGCCAGGAATACCCGCCGCACCCAGTGCCTGTGCTTTCACATTGAACATAGTGATAAACGCGCTTGAAACCGCAGCTGCACAAACCGCAGCAATGAACGGGTAGCGAAGCTTCAAGTTCACACCGAACATTGCAGGCTCAGTAATACCAAGCAAACCGGTCACACCAGAAGGAATCGCGATACCTTTCATTTTCTTATCTTTACTCATGAAACCAACAGCCAGTGCCGCTGCACCTTGAGACACGTTAGACATTGCCGCGATAGGGAAGATGAACGTACCACCAGTCGTTGCGATATCCGCAAGCAGCTGAGTTTCAATAGCAATAAAGCTATGGTGCATACCAGTAATAACGAACGGCGCATAAATCAAACCAAACACCGCACCGCCAATGAAGCCAGCGCTGTTGTATAGCCAGTTAAGACCGTCACCCAGTAGGAAACCGATATCACGTGTAAATGGACCCACAACCGTGAATGTCAGTAAGCCAGTCACGAAAATAGCCAGTAGCGGCGTTAGCAAGTTATCCAGAACCGAAGGAATAACTTTACGTAGGCCAAGTTCCACTTTCGCTAGAATAAACGCAGAAACAAGAACGGGCAGTACTGAACCTTGATAGCCCACTTTCTCGATTTCGAAACCTAAAATGTTCCAAACTGGAATGCTGCCCGAAACCGATGCGCCACCGAAGCCCCAGCCGTTAAGCAAGTCTGGGTGAACCATCAACATACCTAAAGCCGCGCCAAGGTATGGGTTACCACCAAACTTATTACTCGCTGAAAATGCTAATAAAATAGGTAAATACACAAAAGGAGCATTAGCAAATGTATTGATCATGTTTGCTAAGTCGGTCAAACCCGGATTAGCGTCGATTAAAGATTTGCCATCAATGAACAAGCCTTGAGCCGTCAATAGGTTGTAGATACCCATCAAAAGACCACCAGCAACAATCGCCGGAATGATCGGTACAAAGATATCAGACAGACCTTTCACCGCACGTTGCAGGATATTTTGGTTATCAGCACCTGCAGACGCCACATCGTTGGTCGACATTTCCGTCATTTCAGTCAGCTTAGCCAACTCAGCATAAACTTGGTTTACGATACCTGAGCCAAAGATGATCTGATATTGACCTGCTACTTTAAACTGGCCCTTAACCCCTTCTAGGTTATCAATCGCCTGTTCATCAATTTTATCTTGGTCTGCGACTGCAAGACGCAGACGAGTCGCACAGTGTGCAAGTGCGGTGATATTACTTTTACCACCGAGTAGAGAAAGCAGCTCTTTTGCTATTTTTGGATAATTCATTACATACCCCATTGGATTATCATTTGAGCCTTTGAATTTTCGGGAACGTTTGCAAAACAAATTTTTGCCTAGAAATAACAAATGATCAAAGATAACTGCTCAATACTGTGAGAATGATCTTCAAATTATCTCCCTAGGATAAGAAGACAGGGTTAAAATCTCCTAATAACAGGTAAATTTGATGCTCTGTTTGCAAACAATCCCAAAACTAAAAATACAAATGGATAATGAATAATGGCTAGTCTTCATGATGTCGCTCGTCTCGCTGGAGTTTCCAAGTCGACGGTCTCAAGAGTAATCAACGATGAGTATGGCGTAAAAGACGCGACCAAGGTGAAGGTGCGTAAAGCGGTTGAAGAGTGTGGCTATCTCCCAAACCAAGTCGCTAAAGACTTAAAGTCTCAAAAAACCAACCTGGTTGGCGTGATTGTTCCTAGGGTTTCTTCCCATGCCACCTCTCAAGGTGTCGATGGTTTAACCGCCGTCTTAGAGCAAGCGGGCAAGCATGTTTTATTAGCGAGCACACATCAAACACACCATAAAGAACTTGAATATATTCAGATATTTAACCAAAAACGCGTTGAAGGTATCATCCTGTACGCGACCCACCTCGACAACAAACTAGTCAAAGCGATTCAAAGCTCTGCAGTGCCGGTAATATTGGTTGGTCAAGACGGGTCAATGTTTAACATCCCAAGCATTGTGCACGACGACACTCGCGTAGGGTTTGAAGCGGGTAATCGCCTCATAGCGAAAGGTTGTAAGCATATGGGATTCATCGGCGTGCAAGGCGATGATATTGCGGTTGATAAGATGAGATCGGAAGGCTTCGCTCAATCGCTTCAATTTAACGACCTCACACTGCAATTTCACGCGCGAGGCGACTTCACCATAGAGTCAGGTTACCAGCTGGCTAAGCAGTCTCTCAAAGAACACAAGAAGCTCGACGGCCTGTTCTGTGCCACTGACCGTATCGCAATCGGTGCGATCAGAGCGGTTCAGGAAGCAGGGCTCGTTCCAGGGAAAGATGTCTTGGTGCTCGGTGTGGGTGACGATGAACTCGCTTCAGTATGTACACCAACGCTTTCTACGTTTAACTATGCGTTTGATAAAGCAGGAGAAAATGGAGCCAAACTGTTGCTCGACCGTATTGAGAAAAAAGGCTTTGAAATGAGTAAAATGGTGCTGACCTTCACCACCATCGACCGAGAATCTTGCTAGCGATTTATTTCAGAGATCAAGTTATCCCAAGATGAAAAAATGCCAACCTTCGAGTTGAAACGATAAGGTTGGCATTTGATGATGCGACTATCACATCATGATTAACACTCTTTATCTAAACGATATATCAAGCAATTAGAACCAAGTTTCCATCTGCAGTGCAAACAGAACCTCACCGCCCTCTCCCATCGTTGCTGCATCTGCCTCAGTACTGATCGAGTAACCATTCAGATCTTCACTCCAATCTACATAGCTTACAGCGAAACGCAGTTCTGGTCGGTCAAAGAAACCAGTGCTAGTTGAAAGCTTCAGTGTTGGTGCAACTGTCGCTTTGTAGAAACCGCCGCTCGCTTGCTCGGTCGAGTTGTCTAAATCCATGTATTGCAATGAACCTTCGTAAACCATCTCAAAGTTCTCTGTGAACTCTTGAGCTAATCGAACGTTTAAAGAAGCCCATGTGAACTCGTCATTCTTCTTCAAACGATCTTGGCTATGCTCTGCCATTAATGCAGGTGCTAAGCGCCAGTTGTCGCCAATGCGAGTAACACCATAGCTAAACAGGCGAACGGCTTTTGCGTCATCTAGTAGATCACCATTTGAACCGATGCCTTTTAGCTCAGCACCTAGGCCGCTACCCGCTAACACACCCGTTTTAGAGAAGCCTTCGCTCAGACCAAAGAAGTTGTCTCCATGGTACGCAAACATTGCGTGTACACCGCTTTCAGCTGCGCCATTGAAACGGCTATCGTTGTCTGCTGAGGTCATGCCACTCAACATCACTTGCCATTGGCCAATACGGTTATTCATGGTTGCAATGTAGTTTTCTACATCTGTTGATGAGCTATCAATCTCACCAAAATCTCGGCCATAAATAGAAAAATTCGCTTTCCAGTTGTCGCTCATCTGAACATCGTAAACGCCCGCACCAGTACCTGATAAAAAGACAATATCCGAATCGAAAAAGTGAATATCAAAGTTGTCGCGATCGAATCGTTTACCCGCCCAAAACGTAGCTTCAGAAAACGCTTCGGATTCAGAGAACATGCTCAGACGGTTCAGTTCTGAATACACTTGTCGTACATTCAACTGGCTTTCACTGGCTGTCCATTCATTATTTGTTTCAGTACTGTCGGCTAACATGATACGAAACAAGGCACTAGAACCATCATCCGCAAAACGCTTATGAATCAAGTTCGCTTCAACGTAATGATCATCTTCCACACCAAGTCGTCCAATAGGCGCACCAATCGCACCCGCCGCTGTCATGTAAGGACCAGTACCTGTCGCGCCGTTTAGGTCGTCGTTGATCAATAACCCAGAGCGTGCATAGCCGTGAAACTCAAACGAAGAAGCCTTTTCATTGACTTCGGTAGAAACCTGCTCCGTTTGTGCAACTCTTTGTTCTAATTCATTAATACGTTGTTCTAATGCTGCAACGTCTTCACTTGCTAATACCGATGTAGTCATTAGCCCCATTGTTACAGCAACCGCTAAAGTGTGTAGTTTCATTCTTATGTTCTCACGTTAATTGTTTTGGATTATTTGCAAACGTTCCCAAAATAATTCGTAAGCGCATTTCGGCTTATACTTTTGATGTACAAGCTCTATATCGAAGAAGAAATAGAAATCAGTCGTGTTGATTACTTCACTTTTGTATCTGGGTGGATGATAGCTTGATATTTTCGGGATCGTTACCAAAAATGCGTTATTATGATAACTTCGTCACGCGTGAAAGTGATTAATGGGCGAAAAATAATATATCGTGCACATTGAAGGCTTTTCGAAGGTTTGAGGAGGGAGGTGCGCTCAGACAAAATAAACAACTTCTGACACACACTTTTCAGTATCAAAGACCGGAGCACTGTGACCAACACCTTGTTCAACAAAAAGTTGATTCTCTACACCGTACTTGTCTAATAATTGCTTGAGTAACTCACTTTGCTCTAGTGGTACTGGTTTATCTAAATCGCCATGAAGCATGATAAACGGTAGCGAATTTTCAGTGATGTAATATAGGCTTCAAGTTCGCGAACAGACTAAACTCTTAAGCTACATTTGCTTGCTGCATTTGTATAGCACTAATTAGACGTCCAACAGCCGGTTTTACCCTAGCATGACGCAGCCTCTATAAGTGCGTTATTTCAAGGGGGAATTCGGATAACTTTTAGTCGGGCAAGTTCATATTAACAAGGTATAAATGAGTATTTACTCTGAATGTCTTTGGGGCAGAACTGAGCTAGCCGTAATAACTAGTTTATCGTGGAGCAGGTGTATAAAGAAAGCATTATTGATGTAACTTTTACTTGCCCTATTTTGAATGCATTGCACAATTATGAGGCAAGCGTTTAAGGATAATGAATTTACATGGATTTAATTATCCTTAAATAACAAAGGGATAGGTTTTGGCATGATTATAGCTTAAAGCGTCGATGCTTTTTATGGTTTTCGGTTGTTATTCAAAATTCACCTAACAAGGACTTGCCCTCCAAGTCAAAAACCATTGTTTATTTTTATATTCAATGGAGCAACTTATGTTTAAAAAATCCTTAGCAAGTGTTTTGCTTTGTACCGCGCTTTTCTCTTCTCATGTATCCGCAGAAACAACAGTTATCCGCTCAAGTTTTCTTCATTTTCTTAACGATCCAACTAAATCGGAGAATGTTGAAAATTCATATGAGTATGTTGATGATGGATTATTGGTTATTGAAGACGGTCATATCAAAACCCTCAAAGCTTATAGCGATTCAGACATTAGTAAATATCATGAGATCAAAGATAAACGAGGGGAACTAATTGTTCCTGGTTTCATTGATACTCATATTCATTATCCACAAACACAAATGATCGCTGCATATGGAGAGCAGCTACTAGAATGGCTTAACACATATACATTTCCTACGGAGAAACAGTTTCAGGACAAAGATCGCGCCAAGACAATTTCTAAGTTTTTTATAAATGAACTATTAAAAAATGGGACGACTAGTGCTTTAGTTTTTGGCACTGTTCATCCCGAATCGGTTGATGCCTTATTTGAAGAAGCATATGACAAAAACATGCGACTTATCGCAGGAAAGGTCATGATGGATCGAAATGCCCCAGACTATCTTCTTGATACAGCAGAATCAAGTTATAGAGATACAAAAGCATTAATTGAAAAGTGGCACCATCATGGTCGCTTACTGTACGCGGTTACTCCCCGGTTCGCTCCTACTTCAACAGAAGAACAGTTAGAAATGGCTGGTAAACTAAAGTCAGAGTTCCCTGATGTATATGTACATACCCACTTATCAGAAAATAAAAATGAAATTGAATGGGTAAAATCTCTCTACCCAGAGCGTGAAGGTTATCTTGATGTTTATGATCATTATGGTTTGACAGGTAATAAATCCATTTTTGCTCATTCAATTCATTTGACAGATCAAGAATGGAATACTTTCAAACACACAAATTCTGTTATTGCTTTTTGTCCGACTTCTAACTTGTTTCTAGGTAGTGGACTTTTCAACTTGGAGAAAGCTGAGCAAAACGATATACGTGTTGGTTTAGGCACGGATGTTGGAGCTGGCACCAGTTTTTCACAACTAGAGACACTGAATGAAGCCTACAAAGTCATGCAGTTACAGGGCAAGAAACTTTCAGCCTTTAAAGGTCTTTATTTAGCAACGCTAGGCGGTGCAAAAGCCTTAAGCATTGATGATAAAGTTGGGAATTTTACGCAAGGTAAGGAAGCCGATTTTGTTGTGTTAAAATGGGCTGCGACGGATCTTCAGAAACTACGCTTTCAGCACTCTACCGGTCTAGAAGATCGATTGTTTGCGCTCATGATGTTAGGCGATGACAGAAATATCGATTCAACCTATGTTGCAGGAAAGCTTGCATACGCATCGAATGATGAGCTGTAGTCTAATCAGCTAATTGTTCTATTCATATTTAATAGACAGCTAACCATGAAAGTAGTACATCTCTGAGTTAACAGTCTATTAGTGCGTAATGATTGGTTCTTGTTGGTTGGATAAACAACCTTTTCCACTAACGAGAACCTTTTAGCCCTTCAATACGCATAAAACTAATTCATTATGTTCAGCAGTGTTATCCGTTGCTGAGTGGGTGCACACTAAGGCACTAAGGCACTAAGGAACTATGGGGCAATTGTGAGTTGCGACGTCCTAGTGAGTTTCGGACGTTCGGATAAAATCAGGTAGGGCAAAAGGCCAGTGTTGAGCCTCTTATCCTATGGTTAAAGCCTGCAATAAGGTGACCCCACACTGAACTAGCAAAACACACCGAACTTCATACCTAAATCGCCGAGTGTAACGGTCACCTTAATTGCTTGTTAAGCACTTGTCTTTCGAGATGATGAACGAACCCTATACTGAAAATTTAGCACTGGGTAAACATTGGGGAGAGTGCTTGGTAATGCTGGGATCGTTAAGAAAAACTCAATTTCATTGTCTTTAACCATTCCCAAAGTTGAGACCATTCGAGAAACAAGTTCACTCCGACACATTAACGTAACAGAAGCACTATCTTCATAGAATCGAACAAAACCAACGGGGTACTTCCCCGACAATGAACGGATTGCCTCACTACTCCTTTCCGAAATATTTATCCGCATTTCTTGATACGGAAAGTCAAAACCATCTTCAACTTCGCTTATATTCGACTCGTAGTAAAGAAATGAAGATATAGGTTCGTCTTCAATACTGCCATCTAAGGTCTCATTCATGCCTGCAATAACTGGTGTTAGTTGCAACCAAAAACACTCGCTATCCTTTAATTCTTCATATGATGGAGCTTGATTCATATTCATTACTCTCTTGTGATGCTTAACACCTCAAACACCGGCGCAGCTTGTCTGCGTCCGTGTACTTTAACTTGGTAATGCTCCGATTTTCTAGACACCTTTAACACATGAATAGAAAAATAGGGCAAATCGTACCTTAGTTTTTTGAGCAACTGCACGTCCCAAACACGTTTTGGGGCAAAGGTGTGTTTGCTATGATCGGCATGCTTTGCGAAATTAAGTGGCACTGATTTGAGATTAACTACCCCATTCCCACGCATGGGAATCAACCAAGATCGGCATCGTCAGTGAAAACCAGTGCCACTGATTTGAGTTAGTTACCCCATTCCCACGCATGGGAATCAGCCATGATCGGCATACTCAATGAAATCCAGTGCCACTGATGTGAAGTTAGTTACCCCATTCCCACGCATGGGAATCAGCCATGATCGGCATACTCAATGAAATCCAGTGCCGCTGATGTGAAGTTAGTTACCCTATTCCCACGCATGGGAATCAGTCAGAATCGGCAGGTCAATGAAATCGAGAGCCGCTAATGTGAAGTTGACTCCCCCATTCCCATGCATGGGAATCAACCTAGATCGTCATCGTCAGTGAAAACCAGTGCCACTGATTTGAAGTTGGCTACTCCATTCCCACGCATGGGAATCAACCTAGATCAGCATCGTCAGTGAAAACCAGTGCCACTGATTTGAAGTTGGCTACTCCATTCCCACGCATGGGAATCAGTCAGAATCGGCAGGTCAATGGAATCGAAAGTCGCTAATGTGAAGTTGACTACCCCATTCCCACGCATGGGAATCAGCCATGATCGGCATACTCAATGAAATCCAGTGCCGCCGATGTGAAGTTAGTTACCCTATTCCCACGCATGGGAATCAGTCAGAATCGGCAGGTCAATGAAATCGAGAGCCGCTGATGTGAAGTTGACTCCCCCATTCCCATGCATGGGAATCAACCTAGATCGTCATCGTCAGTGAAAACCAGTGCCACTGATTTGAAGTTGGCTACTCCATTCCCACGCATGGGAATCAGCCATGATCGGCATACTCAATGAAATCCAGTGCCGCTGATGTGAAGTTGGCTACTCCATTCCCACGCATGGGAATCAGTCAGAATCGGCAGGTCAATGAAATCGAGAGTCGCTAATGTGAAGTTGACTACCCCATTCCCACGCATGGGAATCAGCCATGATCGGCATACTCAATGAAATCAAGTGCCGCTGATTTGAAGTTAGTTGCCCTATTCCCACGCATGCGAATCAGTCAGAATCGGCAAGGTCAATGAAATCGAGAGCAGCTGAATTAACGCTAACTACTCTATTCCCACGTATGGGATTGCTTTATTCTAGGTTATTCATATTACTGTTGCGCTGTAAAAGCCTACACCTTTAAGTTCAACTCGAATGTAAACTGTAAATTATAAATAAAACGTAACACTACTACCTTTCATGAAATTATTATTCAATATAACATTTTATCACCACACACCAAAACAATACATCATTAAAATAATTCAACTATAGAAACCCTACATCACCACACTAAAAGCAAGAAATATAAAACATTTAAAACTTGAAAGACTCAGATTAATAAGATATAAAACAAAAACCAAGTCATAAAGATTTATAATTATGGACAATAAAATCAAAGATATCATTGATGATATATTAAAAAACATTTTCAACCATTTAGCGACAAGAAATTCATTCACTCTTTACTACAATGAAGTTTTTCAAGAGTTAGAAATATCACTTGCTCAAGATATACCTAACCCCAACATCTCTTATCCCGCAATTAACTCAATATACTTAACTGAACACTGGCAAAACAAAGGAGTTTTGAACTATTTAGTAGAGCGATTACTTGAGCTAGAGTGGGTAAATGGTGTTGTAATTCAATCAATAACCAACCCTATTTTAGGAATGAGCTTGCTACACAACCCCAAATGGATTCCGATTATAAACACTAACCAGTTTCATCGACTGGATCGAATTATCCCGCTCGTGAGAGATAATAAAGAATACTACGATTTTTTTTTACAAACATTCGAAAAGAAAAAACCTGTATTCAGTACATTAGATCTATCTATACTCAAAGAAAATTATATAAGAGTTACTAGTAGAAAAGAAACAGACATACCGTATCTAACAGATGACCAACTATGTGGATTCGCTCCAGAACACTCTGGTACTTCGCTAATCAAACTACCAGAGTGTCATTATAATAATTATAAGAGTCAAATCACAGCATTAGCTGAAAATCACGGCATATCAGCGCATCACTACATCGGTATGTCTAAGTTTTTTGACAGTTTTATAATTTTAAAAAATTCACGAAGTTAAACTATATTATAAAAAAGTAAAAACGAATAAAACTCACCTTATTTAAGGCATTAACATTTCGTATTAGTAACGCAGTATCAGTTGAAGTTAACTTCCGATTTTAGGAATGGCAATTACAGCTAGCTAGTTCATTCCCACGCATGGGAATGGCTTATTCAATATGTGTCGATTTGTATGTGCGAATCAGGGCCAACACCTAAACATTAACCCGAAACAGAAGCTTGAGGTCACTAGGACTGTAATTTCCTTCTAGCGCACTACTCAGAAACAGTATTCAAAAGCCTATGTTTAGAAACAAACAGCCCCAATGAGGCTGTTTGTCATCTAAGGAGATAACATTGTAAGACCTAAGCGGTGGCTAGAGCTTGAAGAAGCCTTGAAAGATTGCTCTGTCAGTTCTGCCCCAAAACGAGTCAGCGACTACATGAGCCATTACTCTCCATGCCATCATTTGGAATATTTTTTCTAACCCAAAGTAAGGGACTAATCTGCCTGTGAGAAACATAGATATTTAAAACCTTAGCGCTCCCATAGCTATAGACTTTATGCAATCTGTTTGATTTCAATAACAACCCTTCCAATTTTGTTGTGCTAGCATCGGAAGCATAATTTTAATTTGATCATAGGAGAAATGCATTGGCCAGACGAGGAGGTGGTTTAAGGACGGCTATAAAGGTTGTTAAAGCTATAGATAGGGCCAACAAACAAGCCGCCCGAGAAGCTCAGCGTAGAGAGAAAGCTCGGCAACGTGCTGAAGCTCAAGCACTTAGAGAGCATGAAAGAGGTGTGCGCGAAGCTCAGCGAGAACTAAAGCGGCAAGTAAGACAGCAACAATCCGCAGCAAAGCAAGCATTCAAAAATGCGCTATCAAATGCAAATGAAGAGTACCAAGACCGCTGCGAAGAACGAGCCGCCCTTAGAAAGCAATTCATACAAGAGGTTTTAAGGTAAACAATGGATAATAATTTACTGATATTAGCAGGCATATCTTTGTTAGCAGTTTTGCTGACCTATATAGTGACGAAACGCTCTGCGGATAGAAAAGTTGGACAGTACAAGTCAATTGATGAAGCGTTAACGAAAGCCAAAAAAGAACACGAGACATTAAAGAAAGCAAATGAATCACTACAGCAAACTACTGAGATAGCAAAGCAGGCGCTTTCCAAAATTAACGCTGAAACTGCCGACCTACAAGCTTTGAAAGGACAAGATAACTCTCTTAAAGTTAGTATTCTAGAACAGCAACAGTCTCTTGACGCTGCCCAAAACGCTCTAAATGAACTTAATGACAATATTGAAAAAGGCGAACTGGAATTGAACGAGCTAATGGGTGGGATAGACTTGTATTCACGACTCGATGAATATACTGCTCATGGTCATTTTGAAATGCCACAATATCTCTACGAAACATCAACTCGCTATTCTGAAGAGATCAAAGACATACGGCAGCAACAAAAAGACATGATTAAAGCGAAGACCGCAGTCACCTTCCCAGAAACGACCGTTATTTCTAATGATAAGTCTCTGAATAAAAAAATCCTCAATGGTCAAGTTAAGCTAATGCTAACTGCGTTCAATATTGAATGTGACATGCTTATTGGCAAGGTTTCTCCAAGCTCATTTGGTCGTACGCTGGAACGAATCGAGAAGCTAGCAAACAATCTAGAGAAGTCAGCTGCGACACTGGAGTGTGGCTTTGATATTGACTACATCGAACTAAAATTCGAAGAATGTAAGCTTCAGTATCAATATACCCTGAAGAAACAGGAAGAAATTGCCGAGCAGAAGCTCATCAAAGAGCAAATTCGTGAAGAGCAGAGAGCAATAAAGGAGTTTGAAAAAGCTATTGCTGAAGCTGAGAAAGAAGAAAAAATGTATCGAAACCTTCTTGATAAAGCTCAGCAAGAGCTTGCTCAAGCTAATGAACAAGAACGTAGTGAAATGGAACAAAGAATAGCCATTCTAGAGCAGCAATTGGCCGAAGCTGAAGCCAAAGAAGAGCGTGCTAAGAGTATGGCGGAACAAACTCGTAAGGGACATGTGTACGTAATAAGTAACATTGGTTCCTTTGGAGAAGATGTTTACAAGATAGGTTTAACGCGCAGGCTAGAGCCTATGGACAGAGTTAAAGAGCTTGGTGATGCCAGTGTACCATTCCCATTTGACGTACATGCTATGATTTATACTGATGATGCACCTGCACTCGAAACAGCTTTGCACCGTGAATTCCATTCTCAACGTGTTAATGCCGTTAACCTTCGCAAGGAGTTCTTCAGTGTCGATCTAGAGGAAATTAAAGATGCGGTTGAAAAGATCGCTGGAGTAGATGCTGAGTTCAAAATGACCGCTCTGGCGGAAGACTATTACGAAAGCCTCCGTCTTAGTGATGCCGCATGATTTAACAGTTTTGTCCGTCTTCGAGTCAGCCAGATCAGCGCTGGCTCACCTTTGACCTATTATCATTTGGAGCTGTGTCTCATAACATTCTGAATATGGGTCTTTTTGAACTAATTCTACCAATGACAAGACTTTAAGTTTAGTAGACGGCATTTTAATGCAATTTATATCAAGTTGTATTCACGCAGACTCTCATAACTTATTCATATGGCTTGTATTGCCCATTTAGCTTAAGCAAGATATACGTCAACAGCGCATTAACCTAACTCAGGGAATTATGAAGTACTTTAGTGATACTGAAAGAGGTGCATTGCCTCGAACAAATAATGAAATTCCATACAATGTTTGGTGTGGAGTAACTGCTTATATTCAAAAGTTAATCGATACAGGGTATTTCGGAGAACAGTTTCCAGAGCTTTGTCCTGATGGGCAAGGGTGCTGTGGCACCGATGAAAAAGGATTCTCGTTAGCTTTAAAAGCTGAAATATTGGGAGTTGAATATCCATTTATTACAGAGAAGGAAGACCCTGATGATTGGATGGCTAAAAAAGCCCCCTTCACCCCTAACTATTTAGACATACTAGACTTAGTTCAGTTTTGCTATGTGAATGTATCTAAGCCTACGTTGGGGCAGTTTCATTCATTCTTTGGACATCACCACATAACTTCATTTGATCGCTCAACTGGGCAAGCTGAATTTTTAGATAAAATTGACACCATATTCTCTAGAAATGGTGTGGCTTATCAATTACAAGCAGATGGACAAATCACAAGAGTGCTCAATTCATCATTAGGTTCGGTTACTGGACAAGTAAACAAGACTCTTGATCAGGAACTTAACGATTTAATTGCAAGAGCAAATACGAAAATATGTAATGCGGACGTCCAAATACGTTATGACGCTCTCAAAGAGCTTTGGGATGCTTTCGAGCGCATAAAAACAGTATTCAACCCTAGTCAAAGTAAAAAACAATCTATGACACAACTGCTCGATGCCTGTACATCAGATAAAGAATTCAGAGTTCAGCTAGAGTCTGAGGCTACAGCCCTGACGACAATTGGTAACTCGTTTTTTATTCGTCACTCAGAGGTTACTCAGGTTAAGTTGAATGATAGTGACCACATTGAATACCTTTTTCATCGTCTAGCAAGTTTCATCTGCTTATTGGCGAAAAAGTTGAGTGGACAAAACATTTAGATAGATTCTCAATGCATAACATCCTTAGTTTAAATAAGGTTTTATATCTAAGTTACAAGGGCTTAGATTTGGTGGTAAGCGTTGTTCATTCTTTAATGCAGCGTCATGTTCTAGAGGAAAATGAATGATCATCAGTAGTAAAACGAGCGAAAAGCTTCGAGAGCTTATCAATGAAGAAACTGAGTATCGCTCAGGCCCCAACTTGGTTAAGTTTTTTAACGCATTAGGATTTAACCATTCTTATGGACAAGGCTTCCCTTCTCGTTGGAAGTATACGGATGATTGTTTAGAGACTATCAATGGTACACCCAACCTCGATACTTGTATCAGAAGCGTATTTAATCCAGTCAACTTTATCGGGCGTATTGGAGAACTAGACGGTTATATTGCTGACTTCAATCAGTATCTTGCTTTCGACAAATGGCGAGTGATCAGAGATGAAGCCGAAATTACCTTTAAAAAGCTCCAAAAAGTAGAATTAAATGAAAATGGAACGCATGCGCCCAGCATGTCTGAATCTGATTTCTTGAGCCGAGAGTTTAGCGGTTTCTCGGTCTCTGACTTAGGTCTGGATCTTAATGTCACTGACGTATTAAACAAACGACTAGTTGAAATTGAAAAAACTTACAATTCTGGGGCATATTTATCGACTATTCTACTAGCGGGTAGCTCGTTAGAGGGGATATTTCTTGGACTTGCATCGAGTAATCCCAGGGCGTTTAATACCGCTAAATCATCGCCGAAAACCCGCGACGGTAAAGTACAGCAGTTTCATGATTGGACATTGGCGACGTTTATTGATGCTGCAAAGGATTTAGAGTTAATTCAACTGGATACCCATAAATTTTCGCACACGTTGAGGGATTTTCGAAACTACATACACCCATATCAACAAATGTCGTCAGGTTTTACACCCAGAGAGCACACAGCTAAAATCTGCCTGCAAGTTCTAAAAGCTGTAATCATGGAAATTTCGCAAAACATCCACAAGCTAGGTACATAGAAAGTATTTAGTGCTTAAAGATACTTTTTCTCATCAGAGTAAAGAGCGTTAGAGTGATTCGTCTAACGAGCTTTTGTCCAACTGTGGGTTGAACGAAGCAGCTCCGCGGTTGTTCACAGGCCGACTTTGGTATTACTGATATTTTCTTGCTATCTCTCGAATCTCTTTCATTTTCTTCTTGTCATCAGTAACAATGATTTCAAGAAGTTCGAGAACTTTAACTTGTAGCTTACTGCATTTCTTGCCTGCGAACGCCTGTTGAACAGTGTTCCTTGATAGCCCCGTCAGCTTCACCATGCCACTGACTGGGTTGATGAATGAGTTGTTGTATCCGTGCTTTTCTTTAAACAGATACTTGTCTGCAAATTCAATTAGTTCGTTAGTTTGTTGCATGTTGTGCCTCTTTATTATTTTTATTAAAGCCCCTCGCAGGGGCTTCTGGAGGATTATGATTCGTAGTGATCGGTTAGCTCATTAATCAACCCATATAGCATTTCACTTATTTCATCGTAGTAAAAACTACAATCAAACAAATCAAACTTCTCATCTAGTTCGTGAATATCGATGAACTCCCACAAAACTTCTTTGCATACATCATCTTCACTAAGAATGATCTCTTCGAAGAATTCACGAACAGTACCGCTTTCTTCTATCATATAATCAACATCCAACTCTCTTGAAAGCAGACTTTCTTTTTGTGCTGCGATAGCTTTAGTCATTAGAGATAGAAGTAGTTCTTTTTTGCTTTCAACTTTTATTTCAGTTTCTTTAAAATTTTTCATTTTTGTATTTTCCATTTTTATTATTATTTTATTAGCTTTTTGGTGTTTAAGTGTTTTCCTTCACTGCATGATTTTATTCGTGCAACCTAGCGATGGTATTCAAGAACATCGAACTTATGGCTAATCAATGACGCACTGACATCAACAAATTCATCTATGCATTCAGTATCAGTGTCTTTAGTAGCGATTAGCTCACCATCGTAGTAAAGCTCTAGCATGTCACCATCTTGTTCTAGCTCGAACTCTTCTGAATCATTGTCTTCAAGTTCGACAATGAGTGTCTTGATGTATTCATCCTCTTCAGACTCAGCATCCTCTTCGGTCTCCATATCCTCTTCACTGGCTTCAACTTTCGGTAGAGTTTCGATTACTTTAGAAAGCTCGAATGCTTCTTCAAAAGACATAAGCTCAGAACCTTCACAGTCAAGAAAACCTCCGTTCTCAATGTGAATTGCAGCGACAAACTCGGCATCAAGTGTAATGTTGTAAGTAACGTACTTGTCAGCAAGCTGACCGTCATCAAAGTTGCTTTCTTCTATTCTTGTTTCTTTTTCAACTAAAAGTACTTGGTTGTTGTAATTAATTTTAAATTGATCTTTCATTTTTGTATTTTCCATTTTTATTATTATTAGCTTTCGGCATTTAAGTTCTTTCATTTAATGTACAATTATATTATAAAGCTTTATATTATAATTGTAAATAGTAAAATTATAATAAATCGCATTTTAAATGGTTATTTTTTTATTTTATTTAAAAATAATACATACAGAGAAGATAAAGGCAAAATGGAAGATTTGAAGAATGGCGCTTGTTGTCAATTGCGTCTTTAGTTTGTTTAAACTCATGCAACTAAAACAGATAATTTATTTAAGATAAAAAAATGCCCCGACCAGTAGCGAGAAGGTTGGGGCAGAAAAAGACCCCAGTTGGAACTGGGGTTAAAAGCTTTGTAAAGTATGAGTTGACGTACAATCACCTCACATTTTTAATATAACAAACTGAAATATTATAATCAACATTTAAATGTCACTTTTAGCCAAATTAAATTGCAAATAAAACAACGCAAGTGTGCTTTTATCTTTTAAACCGTCATTTATTATATTAATCGCTTTTCTTTGTGTACAAAACAGCATTTCACTTAAAGCTTTACTAGATGCCTTGTTTCTGTATGTGTAACCATTCTTGATCAATATTGATGACACTTCATTTCCGCTCAAGAACGGTTTTGATTCGATTAAATTATTAACACTATGCATGTTCATTTACCTTCTTATTATTATTTATATTATTATCTGTTTTTTCTGCTGCCGCTTTTTCTGCCGCGACTTCTGCTTCAACTCTAGCTCTTTCACTTTCTCTTCTCTTGTCATCAACAAGAACGAACTGCGCTTGAATCTCTTCTATTGCATTACTTTCAAACAAAGCTGACTTAGCAAGCTTGTGCAACGTGTAGATTTTACCGTTTGTGGTGTTACCTCTTCTGTTTCTCTTCTCTTCAAATCCAAGTGCAGTCATGATTTCTTTAAGTGCTCTTGATGCTGCTTTCTTACCTTTCGTGTCTGAGCGCTTCTTACCTGCTTTTAGTTCACATAGTCCAGCAGCGTTAAAGGTTGATCGATGCTGTTTGTCAACGAGATGGTTGTAAACTGCTGTAGTGTCTTCAACTACGATTTCAGTGTCTACACTAAGCTCTTTAACTCCAAGCGCATCAGCTAGCACCTTCATAGCTTTTGCCTCTTTTGAGTTGGTGCCTCCGTTAAGCAAGTTGCCCTTAAGCGCTTTAAGGAACTCTTTTTTGAAAACTTTGTTAAAGTCATACACATCTTCATTAACACGCTCAGTGCTAATGCGCAGTCTTTTCGCTATTTCATACTTTTTAACAGCGTAGATTTCATCAGTTGTCAGTTCTTCTTTTTCTTTTAGCTCTGCAATTGATACGTCATCAAGAACAGGAGCTTCAGTAGTCACTTTCCTCTCTGATTTTTCGAAAGCTTCTTTTGATACCTTATCTGCTTTTGAAGCTGCCTTAATTTCTTCAAAATCAACATCAACACACTCAACATTAAAACCTAGTAGCTGTAGTGTTTTAGCTAGCGTAAATCGAAGGTTACTTTTAAGTAGCTCATCTCGAACCAGAAACTCAGCTTCTAATTCGCTGGTGATATTGCCTTTGTTTGCATCAGCACGATAATCAGTGTAAGCAGCCGCTTGCGAGAATGTTGGTACAGCAAAAGTCAACCTAATTGCTGTTCTAAGCCTTCTTGCTAGCTGAACCAGTGCGGTTGGCTGAAGAACACGATTGCAAAGCACTATGACTTCATCAGCATGATTTGCAGTAATGCTGAAACCCTCTTTCAAACATGGCGATACAATAACCGTGCGGTATTTAACGATTTCTTGGTTCGGATTCTTAAGAAATGCTTGTTGTTCTTTCCCTCCCTTATTTTCGCTGTGTACGACTAGGATTCCTGCTTTTAGCGCTTTATTGTAGTCAACCTTGCCTTTCGAGTTTGTGTAGCCAGAAGCCTCAACAAGACGGTCAATTTCGCCCTTTCTGTCGCAAGCAATGAACATCTGACTTTTACCAAGTAACTTTTTAGCTATTAGCTCTTGATTCATCATCTCGATGCTTTCGACAGTAGTAACGATATCTCTGTATATGTTTTTACGCATATTCACCGTTTTAACTTTGCGACCAAAGGCTTTTGCATACTTTACGGAAATCGCGTCAGTAGCATCGGCGTCCATAAAAATAACTTTCTTGTTGCTTCTTATAGCTTGAGCTAGTTCTGCTCTAATCGTTCTTTTAGCTAACTCGCTAATATAGTCAGATCGCGGATCGAATATGGACTGTAAAACTTTCTCGCACTCATCAATGATGATGGTGTCCGCTTCTTTTACTGTCTCTGCTGTAAAAGCGTTGGTAAGAGAGTTGACAGTAGCACTTAGATGAGTCGCATTTTCAATGACATGCATTTGTTCATCATAAAACGCTGAGGCAACGCCGACAGGAGTGTGCTGTTTAACAACAGCGATAAGACCTGTGATGGTAGCTGTCTTGCGTCCTTTCTGTGCTTCTCTTTCAATGAGAGCTTTTGCAAACTCAGTTTTGCACGTACCTGTCGGAGAGCGTAGAACAACTACGTTACGTTCGTTCTGAGCGAAAACTTCCACCTCCATGTCGTGAAGTTCGTATGTGTTGTGGTCAGCGGTAAGAGTGATGGACTTGATGATCTCTTCCATTAAGTCCGAATGAGATTCTTCGTAGATAGTTTCTGCTTTTTCTGTGCTAACGCCAGCCCACTCAATTAAGCTTTTCACTGCCTCTTCATCCGATGAGATCATGGAAGGAACTAGTGATTTAACAGCTTTAGCGCTCTCTCTAAGAAGCAACTGAGAATTGAACTGGTTAAAAGCTTCGCAAACGTATTTCGCAAAACTTACATCACTGTTACCTGTGCTAATTATTGTGTCAGTGCTTATGTCATGCATATTTAGCTTATGCTTAATCGCAGTAAGAGCAATGCTTGATGCATACTTAGCTTTGAAGTCGAAGTGGATAGCTGTAATTACCTTATCTTTAGCGTCATGCTTTCTGATTGTTAAAGCAAGATGATTTTGAGTTGTAACTACTATTCTGTCTGTAGAATTGAATTCTTCTGCTTTAGCTAGAAGTGTTTCATCACCTGATGATATGAAGAGTTGAGTGTCTACTGCACTTTCTCCTTTAATGCAACTGTACGTCATTTTAAAAACTGCCTTCCCTCTATGGGGATTATAATTATATTTATACTTTACTCTTTCAGTATAAGTGAATTATTTTCACTTCACAAGTTACAATCTTATAAATTAGCCATTTTTATCAATATGGAAATTAAAGGTTAATTGATTATTCTTTTATTATACATGAGTGGCTATTTTTTATTTTATGCAAAATGCTTCGCATATTTGCTTATTCTATCTATTCTTGTTTGTTGACTGCTTTTTTATTCACAATAATGTATGGGCTATGTATGTTGATTTATATATATAAAAAGTAAAACATAGTCCATACCTCAACCCTTATCTGGCAAGGCTTTAAGGAAGATTTACTTTCAAAATCACCAAAGAGAACTTTTTTAAAAACAAGGAGCATAAGCACTCATTAAAATCGATTGAAAATTCAAAGGTTATACCAGGGGAGCTAATGGGGATGCGAGTTTGGAGTGTGGTTATAAAAACCCTCATAACTATCACCCCCTCAGAAATATTTTTCTTCATTATATTTCCTGGCAACGCTATGAGTGACGGTGGTTAAATTTTCGGTTAACTATAATCATAAGGAGCCAGATTATAAAGATTAGCGTCATAAATATGTTCACCAAAAGGATTCCGTATAATAAAAGCATTTTTAAATATTATGTTTATCTTTAGCGGTTTTGATTATATTTAAATGCAAAATGCTTCGCATGTTTGCTTATTCTATCTGTTCTTACCTTCTGGATGCTTTTTTATTCACACTAAACTATGGACTATGTAATGTTGATTTATATATAAAATAAGTAAAACATAGCCCATGCCTCAACCCTTATCTAGCAAGGCTTCAAAGCGAGTTAGAACTTAAAAATAGATAAAAGCCAATTTCTAAACTTAGAGAAATTAAACATTCACAAAAAGTGAATATTTAAACAAAACAGACAAACTAGGAAAGTTAACTGCAAAGCAGTTAACACTTCTGTTCCTTAGCTCTTTCTAGTGCGACAACTTTTTCTCTTTTTCTTATATAAAATAATATTTTTTCTGTCGCACCTAAAGCCTTGCGGCATAAGGGCTGAAGGTAATTTCGCGCTTAAGTTTTAAAAGTAGCTAAAAGAGCGCAAAAAAATCACAGGAAGGGATATGTACGAGCAGAATCAAACCAGGAAGGAATTCTTCTTGGTTGAAAGAGCGCATAAATCTCAAAGAGGGGTATACACAAGTCGAATTTGAAGTGTGATGACTGAATCACTCGATTCGTTTACTATTGATTTATGTTATCTACTAAGTTGAGTGAAAAAATGAAGACTTAGTAGACGGTGATACCTTTTTTGAAGAGCTTGATCGTTAATCAGATCATTCACTAGATCGAGCTACACTCGCAAGATCCAGTCCTTCAAGATTCAGATCTCGGTTCAGTTCCCTATTACACAGTTGAATCGGAAAAAAACAATGTGGGGAACATCAAAAAAATGCAATTAAATCATCTCTTTTGACTACTGTTCCCCGAATTGTTCCCCTCAAGAAGCAACAAAAATAAAAACCATTATAAATCAAAAAGTTAAATACATAGTTTGGAGTCCGCCAGCTCCACCAAACGTTTGGAAAAGGCCACCTTCGGGTGGCCTTTTTTGTATCAACAATCATATTGTCTTCTTTTCTCAGGCACTCATACTACCTGATGACTTATCACAAGCATTACTGCGTAACTTTACAACCTATGCTGATAAAAACTCGTTGAGTATTAAATAGCAGACTATACGCTCATAAGTACAATACCAACCACACATGAGAATTCAAAAGTACTCATTAAAAGATAGAAAGTGTGTACTTACTATATGCTTTTCAATCTAAAGTTTTCTAAGCTTTTGGGATATCAGGTACTTCATCCGGTTACAAGGTACATGCAGGTTTTGTAAATCTCTTCAATACAATAAAGCCACAACTTGCAGCATGCATCGCTGGTTATTCGAAAAAGAACATAAAAGCACCAAAGGTAATACACTGCGTAGGTCATAGTTTAAGTGGTGCTCTTGCTTCATTAGCAACGGATTGAGTTAGTAAAATAGTCTCTTCAATTTTGTCCTTACTAAGAATTTCAGGTCTGGTTCATATAACACAACAAAAAATGCGAAGCTATTTAGGCTTCGCATTTTTATTATGGCTTAGAATTATTAGCAATATTAGAATCTATATTCCACACCTAAAGATGCTTGTTTAAAGTCTGTATTTGTATTCGCACCATCAAATACATTTTCTGCATTCAGTTCCACATCGTACCAAGTGTATTCTGCGTTAACTAAAAAGTTATCCGTTACTTTGAAGCCCACACCGGCACCAGCAAATACACCTTCGTCATCTTTGTTTCCATGGAATCCAGCAACGTTATAATCTGTCGAATACCACATTTGGCCACCTTTCGCGTACACATCCACTCTATCGGTGATTGGAGCCGTCACTTTCAATGCTGCGGTATAACCATCCGTCTCTGCATTAGCCAAGTTGTTACCATAGCTACCAAAATCAATGTAGCCACCTTCCAACGCTAAGTAACGGTTAAAGCGATACCCCACCAATGCTTGCATTGCATCGCTGTCGTCATCGAAATCATCTTGTCCATCAACTTTTAAATAACCGTAGTTCGCACCTACATAAACGCCATGATCTTTGGAGTCCGCTGCGTAAGATAAAGTACTAAACGTTGCTAGAGAAAATAGACCAACCAGAGTAACAACATTGCTTTTCATTTCGTTCTCCTAAATTAACTGATTATCGAAAGTTCCAATCATAAATAGCAAAAGCAATGCCAATATTAAATTAATGAAAAACTATTTTATTTAATAATATTCTGACAATTAGCTAAAAACACTCGTACAAAAAACAAAATACAGGCTATTTATTTACCTTACACAAACAATATAAATTTAGGATAAATATAACTAGTGAAAAAGCTTCTCGCTAATTTGTAGTTTTTTCAAAATAAAAATACACAGCGTGAATATTCTTGAGTTGTTAAATAGTCATTGAAATATCGCGTTGCGTGTTTACTAGAAAGGAAGACAATCACACATCCGTCGTGCCTTGCTTTGCTTAAAAGCACAAATCCTCTACTCTGTGCCTAAGCAAATTCAATGGAATTGAAAGAATGATAAAAGGCAGTGAGTACCCTTCCATTCGTGCGTTGAGGACTTTTGTTGCTGTGGCTAACTATCTCAGCTTTTCTAAAGCCGCCGATGACCTGTGCGTAACACAAGGAGCGGTCAGTAAACAGATGGCATCTTTAGAGCAACTCGTTGGGCTTCCTCTCATTCATCGAGGGTTAAACGGCGTGGAGCTAACAGAGGAAGGAAAGCGCTATTTGCCCCAAATAACAGAAGCTCTGGAGCTCATTCAGCATGCAACCGCCAGCCTAATTCAAACCAATACTGATCAAGAGCTGTTGGTTGTCGATGTCACACCCTCGTTTGCCAGTCTTTGGCTGGTGCCAAATATCGATGATTTCCACCAGCGCCATCCAAATATTCGCGTGAAAATTCTTACCGGAGATGGCGCAGTTAAAAACATTCATGGCGAAAGTGATCTGCATGTGCGGTGTTTGCCTCTTTCTACTCATTATGAATATAGCCAACTCTTATGTGAGGAAACCTTGTTGCTGATTGGCAACACCAACCTACCAAAACTGTCAGACAACCAAGCCATCAGCCATTACCCATTTATTCCGCAAACGACTCGCCCGCAGCTGTGGGAGCGATTCAAACAGGAGAACGATTTAGAGTGCCCAATCACCTATCACTCCGTCGGGTTTGAGCATTTTTATTTGGCGTGTGAAGCCGTGAGAATGGAGAAGGGCTTGGCTTTGCTGCCCGATTTTATGGCGCAATTTTCTATTTTACGTGGTGACATCCAACATATTGGGAATCTAAAGCTTCACAGCGGCTATGGCTATTATGTGGTGATCCCAAACTTCCGGTTAACGTCAAGAAAAGTGGCACTTTTTCATGACTGGTTAAAAGACAAACTTACCCATCATACCTAAAGCTACCGATATGAAACCAGTATAAATATGAAGATTGTGCAGAGCCTATCACCTACCGCGCCTCAAATGTAAGTATGGTTAAATTTGTGGCATTCTCATCCATACTATTTGAAATAGGATAAATGGATAGTAGGATATGGACAGCAACACGCCAAGACTCTCTTTACGTACCATTGAGCCGACCGATTACCCAGAGCTCGCGGAATTAATGGACCTCGTTTTTCCTGATGTGGGCGGCTCATGGCCACGCCTGACCATCATGGATCTCATTCATCAGTTTCCCGATGGACAAATCTGTATTGAGGATAACGGCAAAATTGTCGGCGCTGCGCTGACGATCAAAGTGGACTACAACCGATTTTCACTTCCTCACCTGTACACTGACATCATCACCGAAAATAACGTCATTCAGAACCAAGTGACAGGCGATGCCATGTATGGCCTAGATGTGTTTGTTCACCCTGATTACCGTGGGCTTCGCTTGGGCCGACGTCTTTACGACGCGCGCAAAGAGTTGTGCCGCAGCAAAAACTTTAAAGCAATACTAGCCGGTGGCCGCATTCCGAATTACCACCAATACGCGGATGAACTGAGCGTTGCAGAGTACATCGACAAAGTAAAACGCCGCGAATTGCACGACCCGATCCTCTCATTCCAGCTTGCGAATGACTTTGATGTTAAACGCATCATGCGTGGCTATTTGCCAGAAGATAACGCCTCAAAAGGCTACGCCACGTTGCTAGAGTGGGATAATTTTTTCTACGAGGAAGACATTCAATCCGTTCACGACATCGAGAAAACCTTGATTCGCATTGGCGTGGTGCAATGGCAAATGCGCGCGATGAACGATTTAGAAGACTTGCTCGATCAAGCCGAGTTTTTTATCTCCTCTCTGGCCAACTACAAAGCCGACTTCGCTTTGTTTCCCGAGTTCTTCAACGCTCCGTTGATGGGATTGCAAAACGATCAAAACTCGGTTGAAGCTATTCGCTTTCTTGCTAGCTTTACAGAAGAGATCAAAAACCGTTTCTCGCAAATGGCGGTCACTTACAACATCAATATCATTGCTGGCAGTATGCCGCTCATCGAAGATGGCAAGCTCTACAACGTAGCGTACTTACTGCAACGCGATGGAGAAATTAACGCTCAGTACAAAATCCACATCACGCCACACGAACAAAAAGACTGGGTAATTGATGGCGGTGATAATGTACAAGTATTCGAAACGGATGCTGGTAAGGTCGGCATTCTGATTTGTTACGACAGCGAGTTCCCTGAGTTGGGTCGTATGCTCGCCGAACAAGGTGCGCAAATTATCTTTGTGCCATTCTGGACTGATACCAAAAACGGCTATCAACGTGTGCGGATCTGTTCTCAATCTCGCGCGATCGAAAACGAGTGTTATGTTGCGATTGGCGGCAGTGTCGGCAACTTACCGCGCGTGGACAACGTGGACATTCAATATGCTCAATCAGCGGTGTTCTCACCTTCAGACATTTATTTCCCCCACGACGCCACATTGACGGAAGCCAGTGCGAATACGGAAATGATCATCTTTGCCGATGTTGACTTAACCAAGCTGAAACAGCTCAACACCGAAGGCTCGGTAACGAACTTGCGCCATCGACGCCTCGATTTGTACGGTGCGTTCACAACACCAAAAGAGTAGTCTGAGACCCAAGCCATGGTAATGACCGCTCGCCGTCGCGAATCAAACGGCGAGCGGAATCCAGCACAACAGCGCATCAGGTAAGCACAATTATCAGAGGTGTGTCAGTTTTTCTCGGGAATGAGAAACAAGAATTGACCAGAGAAAACAACAGGAGTATCACTCCAATTTCCTTCCGACTTTATTAGAGGAAAGCATTTGGAACACATTAACGCTTTACTCATATCCATGAAGCCTCTGCTGGAGCAGTACGGCTACCTTGCGCTTATTGTCAGCATCTTTTTTGAAGGTATTGGCATTCCCATGCCTGGGCAATCTTTGATGATCGCAGCGTCAATTCTGGCCTCAGAGCAAGTCATGAATCTGAGTATGGTTATGGTTATATCTTGGCTCAGCTGCTTTTTAGGCAATACTTGTGGCTACTTACTTGGCTACTACTTTGAAGGATGGCTAGATAAAAAAGGTTACATCTCTGGCCCTAAAATGCAGAAACTCCAAATCACCATTCAAAAATATGGCCCTGCTTGTTTGGTGGTCAGCCGATTTATTGAGGGGATGAAGCAATTTATGCCTCTGGCGTGTGGGATAGCAAAAATGCCACGCAGAGAGTTTTTACTCGGCAACGCACTCGCTGCCACCATTTGGGTTTTGGTGTTCAGTTTACTTACGCATTTTGCATTTGAGCACCTCAGCGCACTCAGCCATTTATATAGCCACTACAAATACGCAATCTGGGCGAGCGCCGCGGTTGTGTTCGCATTGATGATCCTAGGCTTGCTTAAGCGAAAAAAAGCAAAATCGTCGCTATAAATGTACTTTCAATAAAGGCTCTTGGTATCAGTAAGATAGATGCCATGAGCTTTTTTCTTTCATCCAAATACAAAAATTACGCAGCCATTTAGACGTCTAGACGTTGACAATAAAAGTCGGTGAGATTAGTCTGCTCACTTCTCTTATTATTATCTTTGTCGTTTACATGTCCGGTTCCCAACAAACTACTAAAACAGTTGCACCGTCTGCGGTCGCTCTGATCCCATTGATCGTATTCCTTGCGCTATTTATTGGCGTAGGCACGTACTTATCTTTGCAAGGCGTTGAATTTGCCTTCTACCAGCTGCCAGCACCAATTGCGGTATTACCAGCCATCATCATTGCGTTTCTTCTCAGCAAAGAGAAACTTAACCGCTCTATTGAACATTTTATGCGTGGTGTTGGTCATCAAGACATCATCGCAATGTGCATGATCTACTTGCTTGCAGGTGCGTTTGCTGCCGTTGCAAAGGCTTCTGGCGGTGTCGATGCTACCGTAAACTTAGGTCTATCTGCCATTCCGACCAGCATGATTTTGCCTGGTATTTTCATGATCTCAGCCTTCATTGCGACAGCGATGGGCACTTCGATGGGCACCATCGCTGCCGTTGCACCTGTGGCTTTGGGCATTGCTCAATCTGCAGGTATGAGCTTGCCATTAACCGCTGGTGTTGTGCTCAGCGGCGCGATGTTTGGTGATAACCTTTCTATCATCTCTGACACCACCATCGCGGCAACACGCTCTCAGGGCTGTGAAATGAAGGACAAGTTCAAAGAGAACATCCGCATTGCACTGCCTGCTGCACTGGTTGCTATGGGTATTTTTGCGTTCAATAGCACTGCGACTCAAGTGCCAGAGACTGGTCCAATTGAATGGTTAAAAGTGCTACCGTACGTCACCATTTTGATTTTGGCGGTTTCAGGGCTTAACGTATTTGTTGTGCTGACTATCGGTATTTTACTGGCGGGTGGCGTAAGCTTGGTTTCGATTGACGACTACGGTCTAACGAACCTAGCGCAAGACGTGTACAGCGGTTTTGGCAACATGCAGGAAATCTTCCTACTATCGATGCTGATTGGTGGTCTGAGTGAATTGATGCGTCGTCAAGGCGGTCTTGCTTTCCTGACCAACTTAGTGAGCAGCATGATCCACGCGTTTGGCTCTAGCCATTCAAAACACGCGAACAGCCGCGCAAGTGAGCTAGGTATCGCGGGCTTGGTTTCTATGGTGAATGGTTGCACGGCAAATAATACGGTCGCTATCATCGTATCAGGTAGCGTGGCGCGTCAGTTGGCGGAAGAGAACAATGTCTCTCCTCGTCGCTCAGCAAGCTTGTTGGATATTTTCTCGTGCGTGGTACAAGGCATTTTGCCTTACGGCGCGCAAGTATTGTTGCTAGGCTCAGTATTTAACCTTTCTCCATTAGAAGTGGTTGCCAACTCTTACTACTGTTTCGCGCTGGCAATTGCAGCCATTGTGGCGGTGTTTATCAAACACCCAGCACGCCAACCTGCAGTGCAAACCGAAAACTAACGACAAATACCAAAAAGGCTCCGATGGAGCCTTTTTGCTTTCCGTTCTTCTTTATTTTCCTTGCTTCAAACAGATTCACTTTAAAACTGAACGCAAACTTTGCGCACTGTGTAAAGGAATCGCGAAGCAATGCGCCACATCGCGTAGAGCTTCCACCTGAGCCGCGTTACTGATTGCTAATTCGCCTGCCACATCGAAGTGGTTATTCTCAAACCCAACTCTCACATCGAATCCAAGTAACATCGCACTCGCTAAACAGTCTTGCTCTCGCGCGCCAAAAGCACAAATGGCACATCGAATTTCTTCCTCGTCAAAACGCGCCAAATTCAAACCTCGTAAATCCCATGGCGAAGACTGTTGAGCTTGGTGATAACGCCCTAACACCACTAATGCATGCTGATGCGTTTTAGGTAACACGCCCGCATCGCGTAGTTGGAAATAACGTTCAATGTCGGTTGTATCGTAGAGAATAATTTGGCTCACGATGCTGTTCTCTGCCAACCAATGGAAAAAGGCATGCCCTTCTTTCTCACTTGCGCGATCGGGGATTAACTCCCTCAATGCGAAAGAAGCCGCTTCAGGTTTCACAGCTTTGACTAACGCCCGCTGTTGTGGCGGAGAATATAAACCCACTGCCTCTGTGGTGAGCTGAACCATCATGGTTTCTCCCACCGCTTCTTTCACGGCATGGTAAATTTCCATGTTGTCGTCGATGTCTAATGAATGACGTTCGTTGGCATCTCTAGCATGCAAATGGATCATGGCAGCCCCTGCCGTTTGACAAGCGATAGCCTCTGCAACCAGTTCGTCTTTTGTCATGGGTAAGTTGGCGTGATCGTGCTTAGTTTTTCTAGCACCGTTTGGGGCCACGATAATGGCGATAGGTTCTCGCAAATATTGGTTTGCTACTTCCATGTCTCCGCCACCTCTTTTAACGTCAGTGAGAGTTTACCGACTAGTTCATCAATATGATGAGACTGAATAATGAATGGCGGTGCGAGCAAAATATGGTGCCCATTAACGCCATCAATCGTCCCGCCCATTGGATAGCACATTAAGCCATTTTCCATTGCTCGCTGTTTGATGCGTTTGTCTGCCAATGTGGCTTTACTCAGAGGCGACTTGCTTTCTTTATCCGCCACCAGCTCAATGCCAACAAACAAGCCTTTACCACGAATGTCGCCAATGTACGGTAAATGGGCCAATGCAGAAGTAAGCTCATTACGCAGCAAAACACTTTGCCGATTCACCGCCGTTAATAAATCTTCTTGGAAGATGGTTTCAATTGTTGCCACGGCGGCAGCGCACGCCATAGGGTGCGCCATAAAGGTATGACCGTGTTGGAAAAAACCGCTTCCATCAGCAATAGCTTGATAGACTCGATCATTAGCAACCACCGCGCCAATAGGTTGATAACCCGCACCAAGCCCTTTAGCCATACAAACCAGATCGGGCTCTGCCTCTTCTTGCTCAAACGCAAAAAAACTACCACTTCGCCCAACGCCACACATGACTTCATCCAAGATCAATAACACATCGTATTGGTCGCATATTTCGCGAATACGTTTGAAGTAACCTTGAGTCGCAGGCACAGCTCCAGCGGTGGCTCCCACAATAGGCTCGGCGACAAAAGCCATTACATTCTCAGCCCCCAGCTCAAGAATTTTTGCCTCTAGTTCATTCGCCGCTCGCAATGAGTAATCCAATTCCGACTCATGACTCTGCTGATAACGATAAGCATAGCAAGGGGCAATGTGATGACTCGGATGCAAGATGGGTTTGAACGGTTCACGTCGCCATTCATTACCACCGACCGCCAGAGCTCCCAACGTATTGCCGTGATAACTTTGCTGACGCGCGATGAATTGCTTTTTATCTGGCTTACCTGATTCTACAAAATACTGCCGCGCCATTTTTAGTGACGACTCCACCGCTTCTGATCCGCCACTGACTAAATACACATGGTTGAACTGCTCAGGCATATGCTGACAAATCAATTCCGCTAGTCGCTCACTGCTGTCACTAGTAAAAAATCCAGTATGAGCAAACGGCACTCTCTCGAGCTGTTCCAACATGGCTTTTTTAACGGCTTGATGACTATGGCCAAGGTTTGATACCGCAGCGCCACCACAAGCATCGAGATACTGTTTTCCTTGT
Source organism: Vibrio sp. zbq_1 (assembly GCF_043102935.1). Taxonomy (NCBI): domain Bacteria; kingdom Pseudomonadati; phylum Pseudomonadota; class Gammaproteobacteria; order Vibrionales; family Vibrionaceae; genus Vibrio; species Vibrio sp. zbq_1. The sequence goes on along the minus strand of NZ_JBICJH010000024.1, from coordinate 72,965 downwards.
TTATCGAATAGATAAACACCTTCACCTTTATCGATGATTGGCAGCGTGGCATGGCAATGACGGTGAAATACGTAAGACATTTGAGTCCCTTTCAATGTATAAGATTTGCACACATCATCAGGAACAAACCCAAACGCGACAAGGGAATAAATTTCACCCACCATGAGCTTTTGGAATACCACAACCCAAAAACAATAAAGCCTTTGATATTTAAACAATAAAACAAATAAAGGCCAGCTTTTTTTAAAGGCTGGCCTATGGGTAACCAAAAGCTAAAAAAAGAATCGTTTTACACGTTTAGTGCCTGTTCTAAATCGGCTAGGATATCGTCAATATGCTCAATACCCACAGATAAACGAATCATCTCTGGTGACACACCAGCTTGTTTTTGTTCTGCTTCGCTCAACTGACGATGAGTCGTCGATGCTGGATGACAAGCCAATGATTTTGCATCGCCAATGTTCACCAAACGCTTAAAGATTTTCAGAGCGTCATAAAAGCGCACACCTGCTTCATAACCGTCTTTTAAACCAAACGACAAAATCGCAGAAGGCTTACCTTTCATGTATTTTTCAGCGAGGTTGAAGTGTGCTGAACTCGGCAAGCCGGCATAACTCACCCAACTGACTTTGTCATGCTGTTCCAAGAATTCAGCCACTTTGAGTGCATTCTCAGTATGGCGTTCCATACGCAGCGGTAACGTTTCTAGCCCTTGCATAAGCATAAATGCATTCATCGGTGATAATGCCGAACCGGTATTACGCAATGGTACGGTACGCGCGCGCCCGATAAATGCTGCCTCACCAAACGCTTCGGTATACACCACGCCGTGGTAAGAAGGTTCTGGTTGGTTGAAAACGGGAAAACGGCCTTTGTGCTGCGCCCAAGGGAATTTACCGGAATCCACAATCACGCCACCCAATGTGGTGCCATGCCCACCAACGTATTTAGTGAGAGAGTGAACTACGATATCCGCACCGAACTCGATGGGTTTGCACAGCACTGGCGTCGCGACGGTGTTATCCACAATCACAGGCACACCTTGTGCGTGAGCAAGCTCCGCCACACGTTCTAAATCAATGATATTACCCGCAGGGTTACCAATACTCTCGCAGTACACCGCTTTGGTATTTTCATCAATTAACTCGGCCAAACTTTCTGGCTTGTCATCTTTGGCAAACTTCACTTGAATACCTTGATTTGGCAGCATGTGCGCAAACAAGGTGTAAGTACCACCATAAAGTTGCGGCGTAGAAACGATGTTATCGCCCGCTTGCGCTAAGGTCAGAACCGCATAGTTAATCGCTGCACTCCCCGCACTCACAACCAATCCAGCAATGCCGCCTTCTAACGCCGCCATGCGTTTTTCCAGAACATCGTTAGTCGGATTCATGATGCGAGTGTAGATATTACCCGGCACTTCCAAGTTAAACAGATCAGCGCCGTGCTGCGCGTTATCAAACTCGTACGCGACCGTTTGATAAATCGGCGTCGCGACAGATTTAGTGGTAGGGTCAGTTTCGTAACCAAAATGGATGGATAGCGTTTCGTCTTTCATGTTCTTCCTTGAGCGTCATCGAGATAAATCGTGGACTTATCATGCCGACTTTTTAACCACAGAACCTCGTTATGGGTCACATTGCCCAAGTCCAGAAACGTTTATGAAATGGGAAAAGGTAACATTTTTGATATTCATCGATAGGTATAACTTGCGCTTGATTGAAAGTCTTTAATCTTGTTGATAATCCTCCTTCAATATGAACTAAAGTGAATGTGATCTATTGAGTTCTCAAACTCATTGAGATGGGAGCAATAGGCAAAAAACTTACTCTGTATGGAGATGACCGATGAACAAAAACTGGATCCCCATTGCCCTATCTGGGCTTGCTTTAACGGGGTGTTTTTCTGAAGAAGCGAAAGAAGTAGAAGCCGTCGCCGAGCCACTCAAAGTAACCGCCGCAGACAAAATTTATTATGGTGGCGACATCCTAACTATGTCTGGCGATAAGCCAGAGTACGCCGAAGCCGTCGCGACATTAGGCGAGAAAATCATTTATGTCGGCAGCAAAGATGGAGCGATGGAACACAAGTTCGGTAAAACACAGTTGGTCGACTTAAAAGGCAAAACTATGTTGCCTGGCTTTGTTGATCCGCACAGTCATGTGTATGGTGTTGGTCTGCAAGCCATGGTCGCAAACGTGCTGCCATCTCCTGATGGCGAAGCCGATACCGTTGCGAAAATCATCGAAACCCTGAAAAATGCCGAGAACGATAATACGCAACGCCTATTCATTGAGAAAACGGGGTGGATTTTAGGTTTTGGTTACGACGACGCCCAACTGGATTACTACCCTACCAAAGCGGATCTCGATAAAGTCAGCACAGATAAGCCTGTATTAATTATCCACACTTCGGGGCATTTGAGTGTCGCGAACAGTAAAGCGTTAGAGCTAGCAGGCATCACGGCAAAATCGGAAGATCCAAAAGGTGGCATTATCCGCCGAATGGAAAACAGCCAAGAGCCAAATGGGGTCCTAGAAGAAAACGCGCACTTTGCAATGCTGTTCAACCTCAATAAGTTGATTGATTCTGAACTTCAAGATCGCATGTTAGAAGCCTCGCAAGGTTTGTACGCGAAATATGGCTATACCACGGCTCAAGAAGGACGAGCAACATCAGAAGGTTATGAAGCGATGAAACGCGCGTCGAAAAACGACAAGCTGATGATCGACTTGGTTGCTTACGCCGATATGGTATCGAGCAGTGATTTTATGGACTCAGAATACAACACGCCAGAGTACACAAACCATTTCCGCATCGGTGGCGTAAAGCTGAACTTTGATGGATCTCCACAAGGTAAAACGGCATGGCTAAGTCAGCCTTACTTCCACCCGCCACATGGACAAGATAAAGACTACGCTGGCTACCCAACCTTTGAAGATCAACAAGCTTACGATTACGTAGAAACGGCCTTTAAAAATGAATGGCAAGTGCTGACGCATGCCAATGGTGACGCTGCGATCGAGCAATTTATCAATGCAGTGACCAAAGCAAATGAAAAGCTAGGAAAACAAGACCGCCGACCTGTACTCATTCACGGCCAAACCATGCGCCAAGACCAAGTGGATCGCTTAGCTGCGCAAGGCATCTTCCCTTCTCTATTCCCAATGCATACTTTTTATTGGGGTGACTGGCATGTAGACTCGGTGCTCGGCCATCCTCGTGCCGATTTCATTTCACCAACTCAAGCGGTGAGAAAGGCAGGGTTAAAGTTCAGTACTCACCATGACGCACCTGTGGCGCTGCCAAGTTCATTCCGAGTATTGGATGCGACCGTCAATCGCACCACCAGAACTGATAAAGTACTGGGGGCAGATCAGCGCGTTGACACGTACACCGCGCTGCAAGCCATGACCATTTGGCCAGCTTACCAACACTTTGAGGAGTCGTATAAAGGTTCTATCGAAGTCGGTAAGAATGCGGATTTAATCATCCTCGATAACAACCCGATGAAGATTGAACCTAAGGCGCTAAAAGACCTAAACGTGGAAGAAACCATCAGCAGAGGTCAATCGGTTTATCAACGACAGTAATCCAAAATAAAACACCGCCGCTATCGAGGCGGTGTTTTCTATCTGACTCACCAAGCACTATCTATTTGCTCGCCACTAGCTTCGCTAACCAAGTAGGAAACTTTTCGTATTTAAGAATAAACCACACCTAAGCAAAGGTGGATTAATCAAAATCAGAAGGTCGTTTTGAGAGCGGCTTTAACAGCCTGATTCAACTTACTTAGCACCAATTCAAACACCCAACGAATAAAGGAATAAGTAAATTTGATCGCGATATTTGCACCTTTCCCCGCAAATACCAACATGTGGCCAAGTAAACCTTTTACGCGTTCAGAAAATTCGCTAGAGAGTTCTGAAATTTTGACGATTGAACGAGCAATCGCGTCATATATAGTAGCAATAGCAGAACCTACATTTTGCAGGGCAAAGACTGACGCCGCAGCCCCACCATCAACTAACAACGTAAGGAGCGCTGCCGAGATCTTATCTGCCCAATCAGCAGAAGGTGTGGCTTGAAGTCGATTCTCATAGTTTAAAACGACGCGTTTAAAAGTGGAGCTTGCCTTTTGAAAGCCAAGGCTATCCCAGGTTGCAGTCTGTGTATAAGAACTGTACTCCGCCATAAAATGTGCGCTAGGAAAAAGACCTTGAGCACGATTCAATATGTACTCCGAACCATCATAAGGCACATGATAAAAAGGCCATACTGGCGCTTTTGTTACGGGGTCCGCACCATTGACACAACGGAAGTGCGTCGATATTCGAGATGATGAGTTGATCGAAAAAGATTTCATTCCGACTCTTGGTGAGCCAAAAGTATATAAGTTAACTCTGCCTTTAAACTCTGGAGAAGCAGAAATCCAATTAGCAACCAGAGTCGCTAATGCCCCACCTAAACTGTGTCCAACACAATGTATAGTACCGTTAGCGGTTACCGGATTATCACGAAGAAAACGAGTTAGACCTTTTCTCATAGAATAGAACGTAGTTTGGAATCCCGAATGGACGGTCTCTCCGGTATCTGTTCCTTTCCCGCTACACGTTAAGTCGGTAATCCCATCAGCTAATCCTGCTGTACCTCTAAAAGCTAAGACAAGGTCATTTTTATAACGCTGACTTTTTCCCTTTCCTAGCAGAGCAAACCCGGTTTCAGGGCGAAAGAAAAAACCACCACTTGTGCCTGTAATCATGTCCTTGAAAGAGAAGTCATTGCGAAGAGCAAGGGGAACTTCTAAATCCTCTAAATTCTGCTTTATGGAGTAAGCAGCTAACGCCAAATAACTGGCCTGTTTTGGAGAAATTTCACTCATAACTAATCAACTATATCCTTTTTTGCAATGTAAGTATCAGAGTCTTCGTCGTACAAATAAGTGGTGACTCTGTCGTTGCTCCAATCACAAATCGAGTAAACAGATATAGGTAAACCTTTTTCGGGAGCGATCTCCACTTCATGAATACGCTCGATATTGGTTAACTCACAATTAATATCCGAGAGCATTGAAAGCAATGGTTTTCTTCCATCTGGTGGCACCCAAACACCCCAAACTTTCTTTTGATCACCCTGCCAATTGAGATAAATTTTTTGATGTACGTTCAAACTCCCGCCAAATATGTCTCCGGGAGCTCGCGACCGAACAGTAACACCAGGAAAGAAAAACTCACCTAGTTCATTGGTTTGGGCTTCATCCTTTAGCGTTTTTCCTTTTTTATATCCTTCATAAAAAAGTTCTCGATGAACCGTTAGCCCAACTTGTGGTTTACCATCAAGCTTAATAACACCACGTACTTCTGGTGACATTTCCACATCGTATTTTTTAAACGGCCAAAACATTGCACTTGCTCCTACCGAAAATAGAGCTAGGACCAATATAAGCGAGTTTTTTTTAGCCATAGCCTTTCTCTATCCATTAGTTATTTTCTAGGATGATATGGAAAAAGATGAGTAAGAGAGAGAAGTTAATAAAGTGAAGATAATTTGTGGGAAGTGGCTCAAGATAATATGTAATTAAGACATTTATTTTTATTATTTCTTAAACACTTAAATCATCGTCGTGACTCAATCTGCTTCAAAAGCCACTCTCTAAATCGCTCAGTTGACTGGCTTCTTGTATTCATGATCAAGTAATACCCAGCATTGGCAGGAATGGGGGCGAATGGAGAAACCAAACGTTTCGTCGTCAATTCATCCTCAATCAACGCCATGCGTGCCATCGCGATCCCGACTCCAGCTTCCGCCGCAGACATCGCCATGTCTGTTCGATTGAAAAAGTGACCGACATCGGTTTTAAAATCGAATCCCATTGCCGAAGCCCAATACAACCACTCATAGTCACGTGTCGCTTTTTCCCACGGCATCGCGTCGTGCAACAACGTAGCCGCTTGCCATTGATTCGCAGACATCGACGATGTTTGATCACCAAAAGGAGTTTTTAGCCACCGATGATCCTCAAGGTATTTAGGGCTCATCACTGGCAGCAATTGTTCATCGAGAATCAACTCGGCATCATGGTCTCGATAAGGGTGAAGACCGTAGTCAATGGCGACGTCATAGTCTTTCAAATCGCTGTTGACTAGCGCTCCTTCCGCAAAGATCTGCACTTGAATTTCTGGGTTCTCTAGTTGAAAGCTTTCGAGTTTAGGCACTAGCCACTTAAAGGCGAATGAGGGAGTGAGCTTCAAGCGAACCTCATTGATATGCTTTTCTACTCTCAGATCATCAAGCAACTTGCCTAACTCAGAGAAATGCAACTGCGTGGCTTGTTGCAGTTGTATTCCCTTTTCGGTGAGGCGGATCCCTCGAGAGTGGCGTTCAAAAAGAGTAAAACCTAACGACTCTTCTAAGTGGATTATTTGTTGGCTTACAGCTCCTGTCGTAAGGTGTAGTTGCTTAGCAGCGCCCGTAAAACTGGCATGTGCCGCCACTTGGTTAAACAACCATAAACCACTTATCACGTTACTTCTCATTACTAAGCCTATAGTTTTTCTAAACACTGTATGTAATTTATATCGATTGTTAACAAAAGGTAAAGAAAAGAAACTAACCGCTACTGATAAATGTGTGGAGTACCTCAATGGAAGTCATCGTATTAGGCAGCGGTGTTATCGGTTTAACCTCTGCTTGGTATTTATCTCAAGCAGGCTATCAAGTCACGGTCATCGATCGCCAACCAAGCAGCGCGATGGAAACAAGCTTTGCCAATGCAGGACAAATTTCTTATGGCTACTCATCCCCATGGGCAGCTCCGGGTATCCCGCTCAAGGCGATCAAATGGCTGATGGAAGAACACGCTCCACTAAAAATAAAGCCGTCGCTAAGCACAGACATGATCAGTTGGGCAAGCAAGATGGTTGCGAACTGCACCTTGCCTCGCTATCAAATCAACAAAGCTCGCATGCTGTCTATCGCCAACCACAGCCGAACTTGCTTAGCACAATTACGTAATGAGCACGCGATTGAATACCAAGGACGCCAGTTTGGTACCTTGCAAGTGTTCCGCACAACTCAACAGTTAACCGCAATCGAAAAAGACCTCAAGCTGCTTGAGCAAAGTGGTACTCGATTTGAGTTGATGGACGTTGAACAGTGCCTTCGACAAGAACCCGGTTTAGCGCTGGTCAAAGATAAAATCGTAGGCGGGTTGTATTTGCCTGATGATGAAACAGGTGACTGCTTTCAGTTTTGCCAACAGCTGACAGAACTTGCGAAAGCGCATGGTGTCACGTTTAAATTCAATACCGAAGTGAGTAATTGGGTTACTGTAGGCAAAAAGATCATAGGTGTCCAAACGAACCATGGTTTGTTTAAGGCTGAGCAATTTGTCGTTGCTTCTGGTAGCTTTTCCACTGCGCTTTTAAAGCAGCTCGATATTGATATCCCAGTGTATCCGGTTAAAGGATATTCACTGACGCTACCGATAGAAAATGAAGAATACGCACCGCGCTCTACCGTCATGGATGAGACTTACAAAGTCGCTATGACTCGATTTGATGACCGCATACGAGTGGCTGGCACCGCTGAGCTTGCCGGTTTCGATCCATCCTTGCCACAAAAGCGCAAAAACACGATTGAGATGGTGGTTCGCGATTTGTTCCCTCGCGGCGGTGATTTCAGCCAAGCAGAATTCTGGACCGGATTTCGCCCAATGACGCCAGATGGCACACCAATCATAGGTGCAACGCCATACGACAACCTCTTTACTAATACTGGGCATGGGACGTTAGGGTGGACAATGGCATGTGGTTCAGGGCACTTATTAGCCAATATCATGACAGGTGAAAAAGCCAAAATCATGGAGAACTCAGAGCTCAACTTACTTCGTTACGCGTAAATAATCGCACAAAAATCAAACAGACCTTTATTCCACATACTGCATAGTAGTTAGCATTTTTAACTCATCGAATATGCAGCACATTAAAATGACAACGTGCTGCATATTTAATCAAACCAATTAATTCCCCATCTAATTGCGCACAATAATCAACTAGAACCAAATTTTAACAACATCAAGCCATTCTGTGCCCACCATCACGCTATAAACGATTTATAGACAAAAAAGTTAACAATTACATTACAAAAAGGGTAATGTGTTGTTTGAAAAATAACCACAAACACAACTAACAGGGAAAATACTCATGCAGTCATTAGTTGATTTTCTGAATGGAATTATCTGGAGCCCAGTACTGATCTACCTGTGTCTTGGGGCGGGTTTGTTCTATTCGGTCATGACACGCTTTGTGCAGATTCGTCATTTCTTTGAGATGTGGCGCTTGCTACTTTCGGGCAAAAGTTCAACCAAGGGGATCTCATCATTTCAGGCGCTTGCCGTTTCGCTATCTGGCCGTGTAGGTACAGGTAACATTGCCGGTGTTGCTGCGGCTATCGGCTTTGGTGGCCCTGGCGCCGTATTCTGGATGTGGGTTGTTGCCTTCTTTGGCGCAGCAACAGCATATGCAGAATCCACTCTCGCTCAAATCTACAAAGAAGAAGATGAAGGTGAATTCCGTGGCGGCCCTGCTTACTACATCGAAAAGGCAATGGGGCAAAAATGGTACGCATGGATCTTTGCTATCTCGACCATCTTTGCGTGTGGTGTGCTACTTCCTGGCGTTCAATCCAACAGTATTGGTAACGCGGTAGAAGCAGCATTTGGCTCTGGTGACATGATCGAAACCGCTATTGGTACCTTCAGTTTTGCTAAAATTTTCACTGGTACGGTTGTCTGTGTCATTCTTGCCTTCATCATCTTTGGTGGCGTAAAGCGTATTGCGAACTTCACTCAGATCGTTGTGCCATTCATGGCCTTGGCGTACATCATCACCGCTTTCGTTATCATTCTTCTAAACATCGGTGAAATCCCACGCATTATCGGCATGATCCTAGGAGACGCGTTCACTCCTATGGCTGGTATTGGTGCCGCCATTGGTTGGGGTGTTAAACGTGGTGTTTACTCAAATGAAGCAGGCCAAGGTACCGGCCCTCACGCAGCAGCGGCAGCAAGCGTTGATCATCCTGCACAGCAAGGTCTGGTTCAATCATTCTCAATCTACATCGATACACTACTAGTATGTTCGGCAACTGCGTTTATGATTCTTATCACAGGGGCGTACAACGTACACGGTGCGGTTGAAGGTGCATTCCTTGTGCAAAACCTACCAGCCGATATTGGGGCCAATGGTCCAGTATTCACGCAAATGGCGATTGAAAGTGCTCTGCCTGGAGTTGGTAAACCGTTCATCGCTGTTGCACTGTTCTTCTTCGCATTCACCACGATCTTGGCTTACTACTACATCGCAGAAACAAACATTGCCTACATTCGCCGTACCTTTAAAGTGAACGGTCTGATGTTTATCTTAAAACTGGTACTTATCTCAGCCGTGTTTTACGGTACAGTAAAAACCGCAAACCTAGCATGGGCGATGGGTGATGTTGGCGTAGGTTTGATGGCTTGGCTGAACATCGTGGGTATCTTGATCATCTTCTTTATGTCGAAGCCTGCTCTGAAAGCGCTGACCGACTACGAAGAACAACAGAAGCAAGGTGTCACAGAGTTTACGTTCAACCCAGTTGCGCTAGGTATCAAAGGTGCAGATTACTGGGAAGAGAAATACAAACGTAAAACGGGTCAAGCACCAACGACTGAAACTACCGCAACAGAAACAGTAGAACAGCCTTCGACCTAAGTTTCTTTCCTTAAAAATAAGAAAAAGCAGTGGTCCGTTCTTCGGACACAACAAAGGGGTTAACCAGTGGTTAACCCCTTTTTATATCAGTCAGATTTGAAATCTTACTTGGTTGGATACACTTGTTTCCAATCGTTTTTCATATCAGCGATTAACCAACCTTTCGCTTTCGCTTCATCCAATCCTTTATCTAGCTTACCAATGCTAGAGGTGCGGTCATATTTCCACTCACGTTGGTCATCCGTGTGATGAACGTACATTGCTAAGCGAGGACCAGTACCTGACGTCGTCCATTGCAGCATTTGTAGGTCACCATCTGAGTTGCCAAACGAAGCTATTGGGCGCTTACCAATGTGCTGATAAATTTGCTGCGGTTTTTCCGCTTTGTCGTTATTCACTTCAATGCCCGGTACGCGCTTAACTTGGTAACTACCATCAACATTAACGAACTCTGTAGATAGACGAGTACCAATGATACGCTCGGATGGGATGTTGTAGACATCCGTCGCCCAAGCTCGCATAAAGGCATTGCCACCACCAGACACAATGAAGTTTTTAAAGCAGTTGCTATCAAGATAATCCAACAACTCTAGCATTGGTTGATACACCATGTCGGTGTATGGGCGGCCCGTTACGGGGTGCTTAGCCGTACTTATCCAAGCCTGTACAATAGAAGTGAACTCATCGCTGCTCATTCCTGAATGCGTTTTTTGCACCATGGTTAGAACATCTTCTAAGCTCAGCTTATCTATCTGCCCGCTTAACACCAGTGAGTATGGTTTAGTCGTCTTCCAATCAGGGTGGCTAGCCGCTTGCTCTTTAATTTGGTCGAGCACAAACAAGATTTGGAAGTACATCGGCTTTTCTGACCATAACGTTCCGTCGTTATCAAAAGTGGCAATACGATCTTGAGGAGCAACAAAATTGGGAGAGTTAGCGTCAGTAACATCACTGACAAATTGGATAATTGCTTGTTTGGTTTGACCGTCGTTCCACGAAGGCAATGGGTCACTATTTTGCGCCAAAAGCGGAAATGAAATCACAGCGACAGCGAGCGTAAAAACATTCAAGAGGTAATTTTTCATCAGTTGTAAACTCTTTGTATAGGGGAGTTTAATAATGGAGCATTCTCGAAGAAAAAATTCGCTCTTGGTCACAACAATGTTTTATTCGGAATATTCCTACTTGAAAGCCCAAAAGATTCATAAAATTCAATGAAATAAAAAAGCGGACCTATTGGCCCGCTTTTTCAATGAGTTCGATTTAACGCTTAAGCTGCGACTGCTTCAACTTTACGAGCGATTTTTGCTTTACCTACAGGCAGAACTTCACGACCAAATTCGTTGTTTAGCACTTGCGCCATTGCGAAGTAAATTGCGCTTGCGCCACAGAAGATACCTTCGAAGCCAGCGATAGCACCGATAACTTCGCTACCAGTGAAATCACGAGCAGCAAGCAAGAAGAACAGGATAGTTAGAGAACCAAATACCACCTGCTTCGCTGTTGGGTAACATAGAGAGCCAATGAACATGAAACCAGTGAAGATACCCCAAAGTGCTAGGTACCAACCCATAAAGCTTGCTGGGCTTGCAGGAAGACCCATGTGAGGCATTACGATTAGACCAACCAATGTTAGCCAAAATAGACCGTAAGAAGTAAACGCAGTTGTGCCGAACGTGTCGCCGCGTTTAAAGCACATGATGCCAACGATTACTTGGCTAAGGCCACCGTAAAAGATGCCCATCGCTAGAATCATAGAGTCAAGTGGGAAAAATCCTGCGTTATGAATGTTCAGCAGAATAGTGGTCATACCGAAACCCATCAGACCTAGCGGTGCTGGGTTAGCCAGTTTTGTCGACATGTACAAATACCTTTTTTCAAAAATGTTGATAAAAAATGCGCGCGAATTTTAATGGACACCCAATCAAAAGAGAAAAGCCGTTATTGAAAACTTAGATTCCACAAATAAGCAACAGCACAAATAAAAAAAGACCCTGCTAAAAAGCAGAGCCTTTATAAAGAGTTAAATTATTTATTGGCAGGAAATCTCATCCCAGAACCAGTTGCTCTGCGTTGGGCTTTCCCACACTCCAGGGCCGTTTTTTGCGACAAAGCATTTGTTTTGGTACGTCACTTTATCACCGTTAGCCACTTGAGTTACGCCTGGCTCCCACTGAATGAAGCTACCTGTTACTGGTGGCACTGGCTCAGTGACCGGAGGCTCTGGTTCTGTGACTGGCGGTTCTGGTTCAGTCACAGGTGGTTCAGGTTCCGTTGTTGGCGGCTCCGTAGGAGTGCCTGAAACCAACTTCCAAGGGTCTCCTTTCGTTGGCTCATTACCTTGTGACCACCATTTCGCTTCGTAAACAGCACCTTGGTAAGAAACTTGATCACCAGTGTTGTAGACTTTGCCTGAATCCCAAGCTGCCACGCCACCTACAGGCGGATCGACCGGATCTACAGGGTCTAACTTGTCAACCACACGAACTTCAGGCCAACCCGCATGAGATTGGTAGAAGTTAGTTACACACTTCTCGTAATCACCCGCAACTAGCGCAGAGTAAGCCGTTTGGAAACCAACCAGCTCACATTCAAACGAATGGCCTCCAGGGCGATCTGAGTAGTATTTCCAGTTACCATCCCAGTTAGTGTAAAGCACGTCAGTTGCGCCATTTAGGTTTAGGCTGCCGTAAGGCGTTTGCTGCCAACAAGTGTTCTTCTCGTCAGCTTCAATTGGAATTTGGTAGTGTGCCGCCAAACCTTCCCAGTAACGGATACGGTTAACAGGCTGACCTTTATCCTTGTTTTGCTCACCACACTCAATACCACCATTGATCACGTTGATAGTGGTACCGAAGCCGTAACCAATGCCTGCATCAAGTTCACGTTGTGAAGGAACCCAAGTACGGTCAATTACATGTAGCATTGCTGGTTTAGGTGCTTGTGGGGTTAGGAAGAACCAGATAGCCGATGCCAAGTTCAGCCACGAATCCGCAACCAAACCTGGATTTTTCAGTAATACGGATGCATCGCCATCAAACATCACTTCAGAGAACGCGCCATAGTTAAAGTGGTAAGAAAGCTGTTTAGCACCACGTCCAAAGTAACCTTGTCCCGGTTCACATGGCCAACGTTTGTTTTGCCAGTCATTTTGACCACAACCTGTCGTGTAACCTTCTTGACCTTCTGACCAGCCCATTTCACGTACGTGAACCAAAGCTTGCTGCCATTCTTCCAATCCAAGAGGATTATCCGATACGTTATCAATCGAAATATGACCACCGGTTTCCTGCGCAAAGTGAGCAAAGGCTGTCACGATCGATTTTTTACAAATCGCATCCGAATCACGGCCATCAGTGTACTCACCACAGAATGCTGGGAATTTACCAATCGCACGTAGGAAACGCGTGTAAGTGTATTCTGGTGCGGCCATTTGAGTCAGGAAGTCCCACTCACTTTCAGGGAACACACGCTCTACACGCTTCACGTTTTCTGGGTTGGTTGCCGCTCCAGGAACAATCGCTTCAACGACTGAGTTAGGGCGCGTCTCTAGTGCTTGTGACCAAATGGCATACATAGGGTCAGAGGTTTTGCTTTGCTCCATAGCTTGAACGTCACCACGAGCAATGACATAACCATTCGGATTTTGCGGATCAGGCTGGATATTCATACTTGCATTCGCTTGTGCCGCTAGGACACAACTCAATGCAAGAGGAAGATGTTTGAGTGCAAACATGTCTAGTCTCCGGATTTAACAATACAATATACAAGGAATAACTAGACATATAGTGGATCATATATAAAAAACGCCGAGCGAAGTGAGTTCATTCTGCGAGACAAAATGAATAAATAAGTCCTCGCACACATTTTGTCACAAGAAAAATGTTACCTTGACTCAAAAGAAAAGCGGAGGCTGACTACGCCTCCGTTTGATGATATTTCTATCTCTATCACTCTGCTGAAACAGACTCAAGTTTCTCGGTTGGCTTCTGTTTTGATAGCACATAGTAAATAGCGAACTGAGCGACAATCGCCGCAAGTACAATCACTGGAGAGGCGGCAACGCCTGCCAAAAGAAAGCACCCAAGTGCAATCACGCCATTCAACATCGCGTAAGGCAACTGTGTACGGAAGTGCTCATACTGTTCACACCCTGCTCCTGTTGACGACAGAATCGTGGTTTCAGAGATTGGAGAACAGTGATCACCAAATAAACCGCCGGATAACACGGCACCAATGCAAACTAGCAAAGGAGCATCAATCGCAACGGCCGTTGGGATCACTAATGGCATCATGATGGCAAACGTGCCCCAAGATGATCCCGTAGCAAACGAGATAATACCGGCAAGCAAAAAAGCAACGGCTGGCAATAGCCAATACGGGAAACCGGCTTGAGCTTGTTCAGCAATATATGCAGCTGCACCTAATTCTTTCCCAACAGAGCTAAGCGCCCAAGCCAATACCAAGATAACCGCGACAGACATCATGTTTGACATGCCTTTGAGGTACACTTGGATACCATCGGAAAGCTTTCTGACGCCATAAAACGCCATCAGCGCAATTAGAGTGAAGGCCGCGAAGAAGTACGCCGAAGAGAGTGCAGCCCTAAACGTTGAGCCTGCCACTTTTTGAAATGGAAAACCGTGTGGCACCAGGATGGTACATAGAACCACCAGCATAACGAGCAAAGGTGCCCATACAAAACTGGATTTTGCATTTTTATGCGTAAACACATCCATCGATTCCTGAATTTTTCCAAAGTCGGAACCTTGTTCAGCTAACTGTTCAGCCTTCGCCATCGGGCCGAAGTCCAACTTGAAGAAAGAGACAATCGGCACAATCGCGATCGCAAGAAAGGCATAAAACTGATACGGGATCGCACCAATGAAAGCATCCCAGTCACTCATACTGACATTCAGGGCAATAAACTCTTTTTGAATCAATCCCATGATGTAAACGCCCCACCCGATAAAAGGAATCAAGATTGCGACGGGAGAGGAAGTAGAATCGATAATGAAAGCTAATTTTTGGCGTGATACTTTTAACTTATCAAATAAAGGGCGAAAAACAGGGCCAACAATCAGTGGTGTACCAAGGTCTGAGAAGAAAATAACGACACCACCGAACCATGCTGATAGTTGAGCTTGGCATTTACTCGCCACCCATTGGGTAACCTTTTTAGCAAAGGCGACACCGCCGCCGGACTTTTCCATTAAAGCGACGAAACCACCAATAAACACTAATAACAAAATCACACCAGCGTTGTAGCTATCCGTAAGTTGCGGCAGTAGATAGCTTTTCATCAACGAGCTAAACGAGTCTAGTGGTCCTTTTTCGACAAATGTCCCTTCAAGCATGGCGACGCCACTGACCACACCGGCGAACAAACCAACGACGACATTTCTCGTAGTCAGCGCGAGGAAAAGGGTAATAAGGATGGGAATGAGGGAGGTAACGTCAGCCTGTTCCATAGCAATACCATTTTTAATATTTAAACAATAGAAATGAATATATATCTAATTTTAGCGCATGTATATATTTCTCATAAAAAAGTTGATCCACCTCTTCACAAATTGGAAGTACAAAAAAACCAGCCCGAAGGCTGGTTCTTGTAAACTCAACAGTCTAGAGGGAAATTATTCCCACTCGATTGTCGCTGGTGGCTTACCAGAAATATCGTAAACAACACGTGAAATACCTTCAACTTCGTTGATAATACGGTTAGATACCTTACCTAGGAAGTCGTATGGTAGGTGTGCCCAATGCGCTGTCATAAAGTCGATAGTTTCAACTGCACGCAGTGATACCACCCAATCGTATTTACGACCGTCGCCCATTACGCCTACAGAACGAACTGGTAGGAATACCGTGAACGCTTGAGATACTTTGTCGTATAGGTCTGCTGCGTGAAGCTCTTCAATAAAGATAGCGTCAGCACGACGTAGCAAGTCACAGTATTCTTTCTTGATCTCGCCAAGAACGCGAACACCTAGACCAGGACCTGGGAATGGGTGGCGGTAAAGCATGTTGTACGGAAGACCTAGTTCTAGACCAATCTTACGAACTTCATCTTTGAACAACTCACGTAGTGGCTCAACTAGACCCATTTCCATATCGTCAGGTAGACCGCCCACGTTGTGGTGTGATTTGATCACGTGCGCTTTACCAGTTTTAGATGCTGCAGACTCGATTACGTCTGGGTAGATAGTGCCCTGAGCTAGCCATTTTGCGTTTTTCAGCTTCTTCGATTCTTCATCGAATACGTCTACGAACACGTGACCGATAGTCTTACGTTTTTCTTCTGGGTCAGACTTGCCTTTCAGCGCTTCAAGGAAACGCTCTTCTGCGTCAACTTTGATGATGTTTAGGCCGAACTTATCGCCGAACATATCCATTACTTGCTGACCTTCGTTTAGACGAAGCAGACCGTTATCCACGAATACACATGTAAGCTTGTCACCAATTGCACGGTGAACCAGCATAGCAACAACGGATGAATCTACACCACCAGAAAGACCTAGAATAACTTCATCGTCACCCACTTGCTCTTTAATACGAGCAACAGCGTCTTCGATGATAGATTCAGAGGTCCATAGACGCTCACAGCCACACACGCCAAGAACGAAGTTCTCTAGCATTTGTAGGCCACCTTTCGTGTGTGTTACTTCTGGGTGGAACTGAACGCCGTAGTATTTCTTCTCTTCGTTCGCCATTGCCGCGTAAGGACAAGTGTCTGTCTCACCGACTTTTACGAAGTCTGCTGGAATTTCTACAACTTTGTCACCGTGGCTCATCCAAACGTCTTGAGTCGCTTCAAGATCTTTGAAGATCGCAGATTCGCCAGAAACTTTTACTTGTGCGTAACCAAATTCACGCTCGTTTGAGCCCGCTACTTTACCACCTAGCTGTTCTGCCATGGTTTGCATGCCGTAACATACACCAAGTACAGGAACACCTGAGTCAAATACATATTGAGGAGCGCGAGGAGAGTTTTCTTCTGTAACGCTTTCTGGGCCACCAGAAAGGATGATGCCATCTGGGTTGAATTCGCGAATATCCGCTTCTTCTACGTCCCAGCTCCATAGTTCACAGTAAACGCCGATTTCACGTACGCGACGCGCAACTAATTGAGTGTACTGAGAACCGAAGTCCAAGATCAGAATACGTTGGTCATGGATATTTTTAGTCATTTTGAGCAGTCTTTTAAGGCTAAGTGATTAAAACCGAGGCGAGTGTACTCGCCTCTTCTTAATGCTTCAAGGAAAAAGCAAACGTTTACGTTAGGCTATTAGTTACCTAGACGGTAGTTTGGCGCTTCCTTAGTGATCTGAACGTCGTGTACGTGAGATTCTTGCATACCCGCACCAGAAATACGTACAAATTCAGCTTTAGTACGCATGTCTTCGATAGTTGCAGAACCCGTTAGACCCATGCTTGAACGTAGACCACCCATTTGTTGGTGTACGATCTCTTTTAGGCGGCCTTTGTATGCGATACGACCTTCGATGCCTTCTGGAACAAGCTTGTCTGCAGCGTTGTCAGACTGGAAGTAACGGTCAGAAGAACCTTGAGACATCGCGCCTAAAGAACCCATGCCACGGTAAGCTTTGTAAGAACGGCCGTTGTAAAGAATCACTTCGCCCGGCGCTTCTTCTGTACCTGCGAACATAGAACCAACCATCACACATGATGCGCCTGCTACGATTGCTTTACAGATATCACCAGAGAAACGGATACCGCCGTCAGCAATCACTGGGATACCGTATTCGTTAGCCACTTCAGCCGCGTCAGCGATTGCTGTGATTTGAGGAACACCAACACCCGTTACGATGCGAGTCGTACAGATAGAACCAGGGCCAATACCAACTTTCACTGCGCTTACGCCAGCTTCGATCAGTGCTTTCGCGCCAGCACCTGTTGCGACGTTACCGCCGATAATGTCTAGATCTGGGTACGCAGCACGAGTGTCACGAATACGTTGTAGAACGCCTTCTGAATGACCGTGAGAAGAATCGATAAGTAGTACGTCAACGCCTGCTTCTACAAGTGCAGCAACACGTTCTTCGTTACCCGCACCAGCACCAACAGCTGCGCCAACACGTAGACGACCGCGCTCATCTTTACATGCGTTTGGTTTACGTTCTGCTTTATGGAAGTCTTTAGCAGTGATCATACCGGTTAGTTTGAACTCATCGTTCACTACCAGTACTTTTTCAACGCGTGCTTCGTGCATTTTCTCTTGAACTTCTTCACGAGTTGCACCTTCTTTTACAGAAGCTAGACGCTCTTTAGGCGTCATTACCGCAGACACTTTCTTAGATAGGTCAGTCACAAAGCGTACGTCACGACCAGTGATGATACCCACTAGCTCGTTGTGCTCTGTTACTACAGGGAAACCTGCAAAACCGTGCTTTTCCGTCAGAGCGACTACATCGGCGATGGTTGCATCAGGATTCACAGTCACAGGGTCTGTTACCACACCAGCTTCGAACTTCTTAACTTTACGAACTTCTGCCGCTTGCTGCTCAATAGACATGTTCTTGTGGATAAAGCCAATGCCACCTTCCTGCGCAAGAGCGATAGCTAGACGGGCTTCCGTCACGGTGTCCATCGACGCAGAAATCATAGGGATGTTCAGACTGATGTTTTTCGTCAACTGAGTGCGAAGATCAGCTGTGTTTGGGAGAACGGTGGAGTGTGCTGGCACAAGTAGTACGTCATCGAATGTCAGCGCTTCTTTGGCAATTCTTAGCATTTGCAATATCTCACAATTAGAGGAGTAAAAAGAACAATCCAATCTCATCGTTTCGCATAATGAGGGTAACTGGTTTTAGTTAACAAGTTACATTTGGATTAGATATTGCGGAGGGATTATACGTTCAACGCAATCGCTTGACTACAAGTTTTTTAATTTTTTTCTTGCAATTACCCCCTTGCTATGTATTATATTGCCGCTAATTTCCATACTCACGTCTAAGAGATTAGCTGTGCTCTCCAAGACCAATCAGAACATCTTCACTGTTTCTCGTCTCAACGCAGAAGTTCGTTTACTCCTTGAAAACGAAATGGGGATCGTTTGGCTTGTCGGAGAGATATCCAACTTCTCTGCTCCTGTTTCCGGTCACTGGTACCTCACCCTTAAAGATTCTCGTGCTCAAGTAAAATGTGCCATGTTCCGTGGTAACAATCGTCGCGTTACTTTCAAACCTGCAAACGGCAATCAAGTTTTAGTTAAAGCCCGTCTGTCTCTGTATGAGCCACGTGGTGACTACCAATTGATCATCGAAAGCATGCAGCCTGAAGGCGATGGTCGCTTACAACAAGAGTTTGAAGAGCTTAAGATGAAGTTGGCAGCGGAAGGTTTGTTCGCTCAAACCAACAAACTGCCACTACCAGAACATCCAAAGCGTGTTGGTGTCATCACTTCTAAAACAGGTGCAGCGCTTTACGACATATTGGACGTTTTAAAACGCCGTGATCCTTCCCTACCCGTGGTGATTTATCCGACCATGGTCCAAGGTGATGACGCAGCCATTCAAATTGCCCAAGCAATCGGTCGTGCGAATAGCCGAAATGAATGTGATGTATTGATTGTTGGTCGTGGCGGCGGCTCTCTAGAAGACTTATGGTGCTTTAACAATGAGATCCTTGCTCGCACTATTGCTGCAAGTCAAATCCCGATCATTAGTGCTGTGGGCCATGAAGTCGACATGACGATTGCCGATTTTGTTGCCGATGTGCGAGCTCCTACTCCATCAGCTGCCGCTGAACTGGTTAGCCGTGACAATAGCCATAAAGATCAAGCTTTGGTGACTCGTCAACATAAATTGGCAAGTGCTATGCGTTACTACTTAGCGCAGCAAAAGCAGCAATCGGCTCAATTGATGCATCGTTTAGAGCGTCAGCATCCAAGCTACCAATTGCAGCGTCAGTCACAGCAACTCGATGAGCTGGATATGCGTTTGCGTAGAGCTATGCAGCGCTTCATCGATACACGTCAACAAGCCGTTGAGCGTAAACACCACCGTCTGCAATTAAACTCTCCTGTTAAACACTTAGCACAACAAAAATCGAGACTTGAACGTGTTGAGCACAAGCTATTAGACGCAATGGATCGAAAACTACTGACGATGCGTCATCAGTTAGCGATTGCGGCAGAGAAGTTAGATACCGTCAGTCCCCTAGCGACACTCAAGCGTGGTTACTCCATCACGCAAACAGAGCAAGGTAAGGTCGTTACAAGCGCAGATGATGTAAAAACGGGCGACCTTTTAGTCACCCGTTTGGCTAATGGTGAGATTCACTCTACCGTTAGTTAGCCGACTTTAAAATGAGCTTAATCAGCTGATTTTTTGAAACTCAAATCGCACACGAGATTTGGATTTGAGTTCATTACAGGTATTGCAGAAATAATTCGCAGCCCCACAAGCCTGAAGCTTTTCTAACTCAGCACCACAGTCCGGACAAAAACCTACTTTTTTGAAATCGGATTCACATTGGCCACAATGGTATTGGCCAGTCCATTCTAGTTCTACTTCGCAATCTGGACATTTGTTCTGTTGCATATCTCTCACCTTACTGTTTCACTCGCTCCAGTATTCACATTTTCTAACCGCTAACCTTGATGTATATCACCGTATGCAAGGTAATGGGTTTACTTCACGAGAAGCTTACTTTAAGAAAGATCTTATTCTGATCATCGGATATTTACCATTTGATCAGCGATCACCCCCTAAAAGAATATTTATATAACCACACACCGAAAGCATAAGTTACATATTCTGCATTCCAATTTAAAGAAGCATAAAACACCAAAATTAAATTCAAAAAAAGAAAAAACAGAATTTAATAAAAAGATCTAATTGGAAAAGCAAGCTATTACATCGGTGTGCATTTCAATCGTTTGTGAATCCATTTCGACCAACTTGACGTGTATCGAGCCAAAGTCACTCAAATGCTCTGCGTGCGTTCCTCCACAAGGGATCACGGCCAATTCTCCCTCTCCCAAGTCACATTTCCAAAAACGCGAATCGGTCAAGTTGTCACCATGGCAGTCCATAATGATCGCCGCGTCTCTTTCCAGCCAAAGCTTCAATTGTGCATTCACCTGACCCTCTATTTTCTCTAAGTCTGACAGCATTTCTGCGCTGTTTAGGCCTCTTTTACGGAGTGTTTTACCTAAACGGTAAGTATCTAGGCACTTGTCTGGTGTTACAAAGCTGGCTTCTTGGGCATAACTATTAAAATCATAGTTGCCATGTGGGTCTTTACGATCTGCATCTTTACGCCAGTAACTGGCAGCGAGGACTTTATTTAGGGCTAAATAGGCGAGATGACCTGCACTGTGTCCACGACTCAATGCTTGTTGGTACTCTTTATCCACTTTCAGCGTCACTCGTGTACCTTGAGATAGAGTGTCAACAAGCGCTAATACATGTACGACAACAAATAACCAACCTTCTGTATCGCGCTTTACAGGGATTGCCGCTCCAACAAATAACTCTCCGGTTGCCACTTCAATGGCACCAACTTGACAATCAATCACTTCAAATTGTTGATCATTAAATACTAAGATGCCTTTATCTGCGGGATGATCAGACCAGATATGGCTAACGGGATGAAACGGAGTCACGTCGGTGACTACGTAGGTCACTTCATTGTGGTTTTGAACGAGTTGAATCTGAGCGTCCAACTGCCAAGTTTGATGGCAGAAACGGGTTTGTGTCGCGGGAATCGTCATGCTTTGCTTATCTTTGTGAATGTAAGAAGTTAAGGTTTTGTGCTGAGCATTTGAAGATACAGGAATCTGCACGTCATCACTAATATCACTAGAGGAAAACCGCGCAGAAGAACATTGTGATAATGATGAAAGTAAGGTTTAGAAAAGGACACATCTCACATCACTTTTAGAGGTTGCAAAAAACAGATAAAAAAATACCCAAGTAAAAACTTGGGTATCTTCAAATACTTAAATTATTTTTTGCGGTTTTTAACCACAGACATCATACGTTTACGCTTACGCTCTTGAGACAAGGTTAGCTTGTTCGCACGATTCTCAAACGGGTTTTCGCTATTCTGGAAGTTGATACGAATTGGCGTACCCATAATTTCCAGTGACTTGCGGAAGTAGTTCATCAAGTAACGCTTGTATGAATCCGGAAGTTCACGAACCATGTTACCGTGAATCACGACGATTGGTGGGTTGTAACCACCTGCGTGCGCGTATTTTAGCTTGATACGACGGCCACGAACCATTGGTGGTTGGTGATCATCAGTCGCCATCTTCATGATACGAGTCAAAACAGAGGTACCAACACGTGTCGTTGCCGACTTGTACGCTTCTTGGATAGACTCAAACAAGTGACCAACACCAGTACCGTGCAGTGCAGAAATAAAGTGAATACGAGCAAAGTCTACGAAACCTAGGCGGCGGTCTAGCTCTTTCTTCACGTTCTCTTTTACTTCGTTATCTAGACCATCCCACTTGTTTACCGCTAGTACGATTGAACGACCGGCGTTCAATGCAAAACCTAGCAGGCTCAAGTCTTGGTCAGAGATGTTTTCACGTGCGTCGATAACCAATAGCACTACGTTTGCGTCTTCGACGGCTTTCAACGTTTTAACAACGGAGAATTTCTCAACCGTTTCGTTAATACGACCACGACGACGTACACCCGCAGTATCAATGATTACATACTCACGGCCATCACGTTCCATAGGAATGTAGATTGAGTCACGAGTTGTGCCTGGCATGTCGTATACCACAACACGTTCTTCACCAAGAATACGGTTGGTTAACGTCGACTTACCAACGTTTGGACGACCAATGATTGCTAGTTTGATTGGCTGTTCTTGTAGACGTTGGAACTCCGCTTCCGCTTCTTCTTCGGTGTATTCATCTGGTGCAATTTCAGCATCTTCAAATTCTGTCAGATCTTCAATCTCACCTTCTTCTGATTCACTTGTTAGTAAATCATCAAAGAATGGAGCTAGCGCACGCTCAAGCAATGCTGTAACACCACGACCGTGTGCAGCCGCGATTTGGTACATGTCATCAACACCAAGCTGCCAGAAATCAGCACACGCAGCGTCAGCATCAATACCATCAATTTTGTTTACCACCAGCATCGCTGGTTTTTCAATTTTACGCAGATGCGCCGCAATCGCTTCATCAGCAGGTGTAAGACCAGCACGACCGTCAACAAGGAATAGCACGACGTCAGCTTCATCAATCGCTGCTAGCGACTGCTCTGCCATTTTGGTTTCCACGCCTTCTTCTGTGCCATCAATACCGCCAGTATCAATGACAATGAATTCGTGCTCTTCATCAAGACGAGCTTGGCCGTATTTACGGTCTCGCGTTAGGCCTGGAAAGTCCGCAACCAACGCGTCACGTGTGCGTGTCAATCGGTTAAATAGTGTAGATTTACCTACGTTCGGACGCCCTACTAGAGCAACAACAGGTACCATAACAACCTCTACAATAATCTTTCTTCTGTAGTTATAGGTAACGACTTGCCCGATGCCAAATCAAGCCAGCTTTTTACCTATAACCACGTCAGGGTTAAAAATTTCAAACAACAAAACGGCTCCTAACTGTCACCAGCCAGGAGCCGAATGTGAATTATATCACGATATTATTCGTTAATGGTTAGTTTCTTTACATCGCCGTTGCGAGTTGTAATGACATAACCATCAGACAATAGAGTCGGACCAACCGCAAAACCACTGTCATCAACGAATTGTTGAGCTACGAACTCACCCGTCGAACGATCTAACCAGTGCAGGTAACCTAGGGTATCACCTAAAACTAAATAGTTACCGACGATAACTGGCGCAGTTAACTGACGGTGTTCTAATAGGCTATTTTCCCACAGTTCAGTACCGCTTCGAGCATCAACCGCGACCACGTGATCTTTTTCGGTGATAACAAAGATACGACTGCCGTCCGTTGCGATATCGTTCGCTGACGAATAATTACGCTTCCAGATTGGGTTAGCCGAACGCAAATCAATAGCGATCAACTGACCATTGTATCCAATGGTGAAAAGAGTTCCGCCCAGTACAATAGGAGAAGAGTCAACGTCAACCAGACGGTCAATTTCCGTAGCGCCTTTCGGTGTGCCTACTGGTTGTTGCCAAATAAGCTGACCACGCTCCACAATCGCTGCGGCTAGTCGACCATTTGCCGTACCCCAGAAAACACCACCACCAATCGCAGTTGGAGTGCTGTCTCCGCGTAGTGTCAGGTTTGGAACTTCAGTACTTAGTGCCCAGCGCTGCTCACCAGAGCTTTCATCCAAAGCAATCAACATACCACGGCTGGTATTTACGATGATCAAGCCTGAATCCGCAACGGGTTTCGCCAGAACTTCACCACCGACTTTAATGCGCCAAATGATTTCACCAGTTTCTTGGCTTAGTGCAATCACTTCACCATTTTCAGAACCGATGTAAAGATGTTCGTACGCCGCAGTAATACCGCCAGACAGACGAGCAATCACGTCTTCTTCCAGATCGGTTTGCCATAATTGCTTACCATTTTCTGGATCAAGCGCTTTCACCAAACCATCACGGCTCGCGACAAACAACATGTCGTTTGCGTAGACAGGAGAAAGCTTTGAGAAGTAATGACCAACACCATCACCAATCGATGTGCTCCATTCACTCTTGGTCGTAAACTGGCTATCTACCTGCGGTAGTGGTGCCATAACGATGGTATCTTCCTCGCCAGCACAACCAGCTAGGATGCCCACCGTTAATGCCCCTAACAAGGCTTTCTTAAAGACTCTTTTCATCCAATGCGGTCCTTATTATTTCGCCAAGTCGTCCAATTTCATTTGCAGTGTTGGGCTTGCATCTGCTGCTTGCTGCGCTTCTGTGTAAGCCGCGTAAGCTGCATCTTTGTCACCTTGACGAAGTGCAATATCACCACGCAATTCAGCAATGCGACCAGCCCATGCTGTATCTGTCACTTTGCCTAGCTCAGTGTTTGCAGCATCAAAGTTACCCATTTCTGTCTCGATACGAGCGATGCGGTAGCTAATTAGTGGAGATAATGCAGCATCTTTCGTATTGCTTTGAGCCCATTTAAGTTGCTCAAGAGCAGCAGCAAAGTCTTTCGCTTCGACTTGTGCTTTTGCTAGTTGCAGAGCAGCCAATACTGAATATTCTTTAACTTCGTTCGATTCGATAAAAGCTTGCACATCTGATTGTGCATCTACGCCTTTTTCTTGCAGCGTATTCATTGCGGTTGTGTAGCTTTGCGAAGCTGTTTCACTCGCCTGAATCACAGTATCCTGGTAGTAACGCCAGCCAAATAGACCACCTAAGCCAACAACAGCACCGATGATGACGGCTTTACCGTTTTCCTTCCACCAGTCTTTAATAGCTTCAACTTGTTGTTCTTCAGTATCGTAAAGTTCCACTTCCTGTCCTCTTAAAACATGTAAATGGCAGCAAAGCTGCCATTGCTCCTATTTCGTCGAAAGGCTCCGATTTGGGGAGCCTTATTGTTACAAACTAGGATTTAATCTTTAGCTTATTAAAAGACTTAAATCAGTGCTGCGATCTTCTCAGCAACTTCAGCTTGGTTGTAAGTCTCTTGCTCACCACCAACTAAGTCTTTTAGTACAACGGTATTGTCGGCAACTTCGTTTTCACCCAGAACCAATGCTACAACAGCACCTACTTTATCTGCGCGTTTAAACTGTTTCTTGAAGTTACCGCCACCGAAGTGATTCATCACGCGAACGCCTGAAATAGCTTCACGAAGCCGCTCTGCTAGCTTCATACCTGCAATCATGGTGCCTTCACCTGCAGTTACTACGTAAACATCCACACTGCGACGTACGTCTGTAAGCTCTAAAGTTTCCAACATAAGAACTAGACGCTCTAGACCCATTGCAAAGCCAACTGCTGGTGTTGGTTTGCCACCAAGTTGCTCTACAAGACCGTCGTAGCGACCACCGCCACACACAGTGCCTTGAGCACCTAGGCTTTCCGTGATCCACTCAAATACCGTGCGGTTGTAGTAATCCAGACCACGAACAAGACGTTCGTTAACTGTGTATTCGATACCTGCTGCGTCTAAAAGTTCACATAGACCTGCGAAGTGTGCTTTAGATTCTTCACCTAAGTACTCAGAAAGACGCGGTGCATCGCCTAAAATAGCCTGAATGTCAGGGTTCTTCGTATCCAGAACACGCAGTGGGTTAGTGTGCATGCGGCGCTTACAATCTTCGTCTAGCACATCGATATGTTGCTCAAGGAAGGCAACCAGCGCTGTACGGTAGTCTGCGCGATCTTCTTGAGAACCGATTGAGTTCAGCTCAAGACGAACGTGCTTGTCGATACCTAATTCACGCCATAGACGTGCAGTCATCATGATAAGCTCGGCGTCAACGTCTGGGCCATTTAGACCAAACACTTCCACACCACATTGGTGGAATTGACGGTAACGACCTTTCTGCGGACGCTCATGGCGGAACATAGGCCCCATGTACCACAGACGCTGTTCGTCACGGTTGATCAGGCTATTTTGAATACATGAACGTACACAACCCGCAGTACCTTCAGGGCGAAGTGTTAGGCTGTCTCCGTTACGATCATCAAAGGTGTACATTTCTTTTGAAACGACGTCTGTCTCTTCACCAACAGCGCGGCTGAATAGGTTTGTTTCTTCAACGATTGGCATGCGCACTTCGTTATAACCGTATGCGCTAATTACATTTTTCACTGTGTTTTCAAGTTTCTGCCACAGCGGAGATTGAGTTGGGAGACAATCGTTCATGCCTCGGATTGCTTGGATTGTTTTTGCCACAATACTTACCGTAATACTCGTTGAGATTAATCTTGTACTTTTACTTCAATGCGATTTTCGCTATCCATCATAGACGCTTTCGCACGGATCTTTGCTTCTAGCTGATTCACAAGGTCATTGTTATCGAAACGCTCTTTTTGACGTTTTCCGTCTTCATAGAACGCACTCTTCTTGTTGCTACCCGCAAGACCCAAATGGGAAACCTCAGCTTCACCAGGACCATTTACCACACAGCCAATAATAGACACATCCATTGGTGTGATGATGTCTTCTAAACGCTGCTCAAGCGCATTTACGGTACCAATAACATCGAATTCTTGGCGTGAACAACTAGGGCAAGCAATAAAGTTGATGCCACGAGAGCGAATACGCAAAGATTTCAGAATATCGAAACCGACTTTGATTTCTTCGACTGGATCAGCAGCTAAAGAGATACGTAACGTATCACCAATACCTTCCGATAAAAGCATGCCCAAGCCAACTGCTGACTTCACAGCACCTGCGCGCGCACCACCAGCTTCAGTAATACCTAAGTGAAGTGGCTGGTCGATTTTCTTCGCTAGCAAGCGGTAAGAATCAACCGCAAGGAATACATCCGATGCTTTAACGCTGACTTTGAACTGATCAAAGTTAAGACGATCGAGATGATCCACATGACGCATCGCTGATTCAACTAGGGCTTCAGGCGTTGGTTCACCGTATTTCATCTGCAGATCTTTTTCCAAAGAGCCGCCATTAACGCCAATACGGATCGGGATATTCTTATCGCGCGCACAATCAACAACCGAGCGAATACGCTCTTCGTTACCAATGTTACCTGGGTTGATACGCAAACAATCGACGCCGTATTCCGCGACTTTCAGTGCGATACGGTAGTCAAAGTGAATATCAGCAACCAGAGGAACAGATACTTGCTGTTTGATCAGCTTAAACGCTTCTGCTGCTTCCATCGTTGGTACTGAAACACGGACGATGTCTGCGCCGACTTTTTCTAGTGCTCGGATTTGTGCGACTGTCGCTTCCACATCAGTCGTGCGAGTGTTAGTCATTGACTGTACGGCAATTGGCGCACCATCACCAATTGGCACATCACCCACATAAATACGCGTCGATTTACGACGAATAATTGGAGATTCGTGTTGCATAATTTTTTATAACGGTAGAGTGAATCTAGCTACTTTGCCTGAAGTATACCCAGAAAGGTCGACAGGTTCACTTGCAAATGTCATTGTTACACCTTCCGGTGCGCCTAATATCACTTTAAATGGCGCTTTTCCGGTAAGTTCCACGTCTTGACCCGGTTTCTGAGTGCCACTTACGAGCGTTTTGCCGTTTGTATCTTTTACTTGGATCCAGCAATCTGCTTTAAATTTCATGGTGAGCAGAGTCATACCTTCTGGCACTACAGGAGATGCTTCTTGAACCTCTTCTGCTGCTTCAATCAAAGCAACTGGTTCTTGAGTTGCTTCTGTTGTCGACTCTTCTGTTTCTGCAGGTACCACTTCATCAGTTTGCGCTGCATTGATGGATGATTCTGATGCTGTATTGTTTGATGCCGCTAGTTCTGCTGGAGTACTTGCGATCAGCTCTTCTTCGGTCATTAGATCAATATCAGCAATTTCATCGGCACTTGGTTGGCTTGTTTCAACATTAGCCTCTGCTACAACTTGAGCGAGACTATTTTCTTGCTGATTTTGCCACCACCAAGCTGCTGAGATACCGATGATGACAATGGCTATTACCCAAGTCAGCAACATAATTCGGCTGTTGTGTTTCTCGTGTTTGGTTTTACGAGAAAAGCTTTGCATTTCGATTTCTTGCTCTTTTGGCTTTACATCTGCCGTCTGTTCTAGAGCAACCAGCACCACTTTCTCATCTAGCCCGACAAACTTTGCGTAAGAACGCAAATAGCCGCGAGTGAATGTCGCTACTTGTTGAGATTCAAATCGGTTGTTTTCAATATCTTCAATAACAGAAACGCGAAGTCTCAGGCGATCAGCAACTTGCTTTTGAGTCATACCTAAAGATTCGCGTTTGTTTTTGAGTAATGTGCCCGCTTCAATCGAAAGCGGTACTTCATTGGTATTTTCGTGTTCTGTCATAATGGTGGTATTTAATCTGTTTTAGTAGCTAACACGGTTATTTATTTTCGTTGTTGTTCTTAAGCCTCATTTAAAGATAGCTAGCCTGTTCGCGTTAACCAAAATTATATTTTTAAGAAATTCTCAACAATTGAGTGTGAATACCCGTTTTGCAAAAATCAGCAAAGCGTATGAGAAAAAATGTTGAGAATAATCGGTGTCTTCATGAATGTTCTTCACCATGATAAGCGAATGTATAACGAAGACAAAAACTCTTTCCACTCAAACTAACAGATAGCTCAAGCTTTTGTCCAAACTTTGACACAGTAAATTGAAATAAACGCCAAAACCATTCAATTTCAGGGGTTACTTTACAAATACAACAAACAAAATAGCCAGAGCAAAGGCTCTGGCTATTTTTAATTTGGGGCAAATTATACCGCTTTTACGTCGATGGTTTCTGCACCGCGCGCAGCTTTTAAAGCCGCAGTACGTTTAGTACGGTCAATAACGTCACCGACTAACTGACCACATGCCGCATCAATATCATCACCACGTGTTTTACGAACCGTCACCGTATGCTCGTATTGCATCAATGTTTTTTGGAATCGGTCAATACGTGAGTTGCTTGGCTTCTTGTACGGAGAACCTGGGTACGGGTTAAACGGAATCAGGTTGATCTTACATGGTGTGTCTTTCATCAACTCAGCCAGCTCGCGTGCGTGGTCCATGTCATCGTTCACATGATCAAGCAACACGTACTCGACTGTTACTTTGCCACGGTTTGCGTTCGAAGATGCGATGTAACGACGAACTGACGCTAAGAAGTCTTGAATATCCCAACGATCGTTGATTGGCATGATTTCACTACGTAGCTTATCGTTTGGCGCATGTAGGGAGATCGCCAATGCGACGTCAATCTTACCTGTCATCTGATCAAGACCAGAAACCACACCTGAAGTTGATACAGTAACGCGACGTTTAGAAAGACCAAAACCAAGATCATCAAGCATGATTTCTAGCGCAGGGATTAGGTTCTTCATGTTTAGAAGAGGCTCACCCATACCCATCATTACGACGTTAGTGATTGGACGACGACCAGTTTCTTTTTGCAAACCGATTTCACGTGCAGCACGCCACACCTGACCGATGATTTCAGATACTTTTAGGTTACGGTTGAAGCCCTGTTGAGCGGTCGAACAGAACTTACACTCCAACGCACAACCTACCTGAGAAGATACACATAACGTCGCGCGATCCTCTTCTGGGATGTAAACCGTTTCTACGTCTTGGTCACCCACCTTCATTGCCCACTTAATCGTGCCGTCTGAAGAGTGCTGAGCTTCTGCAACCGTTGGGGCTTTAATTTCGCACTTGTGCTGCAGTTTTTCACGTAGTTTCTTGTTGATGTTCGTCATGTTGTCGAAGTCATCAACACCGAAATGGTAGATCCACTTCATAACCTGATCAGCACGAAACGCTTTCTCGCCTAGTTCTTCCGCGAAAAACTGACGCATGCCTTTGCGATCAAAGTCGAGTAGATTGATTTTTTCAGTAGTCATGTTGCCTCTCAATGACTGAAACAAGAATAAGGGCGCGAATTGTACAGCCTTTATGCAGCTACAACAAGAGGTCTAAAACCCTGTCTTTGCTAAGGCATTAAAAACACATCGGTTAAATATTAAACAACCCTACCAATACGCCTTCGAACTATTTCGATAATAAAAAGCCCCGGAATTATCCGAGGCTAACTATCTTTACGAGCACAAACTAACTACCGATTAGCGAGGGCAAATTTCTGACTCAGGGAAGAAGAACTCAATCTCACGAGCCGCTGATTCAGGACTATCTGAACCATGCACAGAGTTATAACGCATGCTTAGCGCGTAATCTGCGCGAAGTGTGCCTGCTGCCGCTTCTTCTGGGTTGGTTTTACCCATCAATTCGCGGTAACGTGCAATCGCATTTTCGCCTTCCAACACTTGAACCATAATAGGGCCAGAAGTCATGAACTCTTTTAGAGGTTGGAAGAATTCTTTACCTTCATGTTCTGCGTAAAAGCCGCTCGCCTGCTCTTCAGTCAGGTGAACCATTTTCGCAGCAATAATACGTAGGCCTGCCTTCTCGATTCGATTGTAGATTTCACCGATCAGGTTTCTTTCCACAGCGTCAGGCTTAACAATGGAAAACGTTCTTTCTAGAGCCATAAAGTTTCCTTTTTGTACTTGTAATAATAGTGTTTAAAAGTGACTTACTTGACTACGGCAGCGCCTAACTGACGCCACCATAAATATTATTTTTCTGCTTGCTCATTAAGAAGGCGAGCAAGAGTGCGGACACCCATACCAGTCGCGCCAGCCGCCCACTTGTCTGATGCAGACTTACGGTAAGTACCAGCACAATCGAAGTGCAACCAGCCTTTCTTGTAGTCTTCAACAAAGTAAGACAAAAATGCAGCAGCGGTACTTGCGCCTGGACTGTAGTCTCCTGAGCTGATGTTCGATAAGTCAGCGAAGTTTGACGGCAACATTCCACGGTGGAAATCAGCCAGAGGCAGTGGCCACAGGCCTTCTTTCTCTTTGTTTGCTGCGGTTAGCGCTTGATGAGAAAGTTCATCATCAAAGCTCATTAACGCGTGGTAGTCGTTACCCAATGCGTTTTTCGCCGCGCCGGTTAACGTTGCGCAGTCGATGATCAACTCAGGGTTATGCTCGCTTGCATAGATAAGACCATCGGCAAGTACCAAACGACCTTCTGCGTCGGTGTTCATGATCTCAACAGTCTTACCGTTTTTGTAGGTGATGATGTCGCCAAGCTTAAGCGCACGACCAGAAACCATATTCTCAGCACAACATAAGATCAGTTTTACGCGCTTGTTCAAACCACGCAAAATAGCTAACCCCAAACCGCCAGTAATCGTACCTGAACCGCCCATATCGGCTTTCATTGCACTCATAAAGTTTGAAGGCTTAAGGCTGTAACCGCCTGAATCAAACGTAATGCCTTTACCTACTAGACACGCGAATACTGGTGCGTTTTCATCGCCAGTCGGGTTGTAATCCAATTGCAGCATTGCTGATGTGCGATCCGAACCGCGACCAACCGCATAGATACCTTCCCAACCTTCCGCTAGTAGATCTTTATCTTTAACAATACGAGCCGTTACTGTGCCTTCTGGTGCGACAGATTTGATGAACTCAGCCGCCATCGTAGCAAGTTGACGAGGTGCAACTTCTTCCGCCGTTTTGTTGATGATATCGCGCGTAAAATCGGTCGCTTTAATGCGAGCTTGAAGTTCAGTTTGGTCTTCTTCAGAAAGCGCAGTCCATTCTAGTAAACCGTGTTTTTTCGGGTTGCGGTAACCTTGATGGAAAGCCCAGATGCTTTCCAAATCCCAATGTTCACCAGAAAGTAGAACAGAATGAATTCCTTGGCCATCTAGCTGACGAGCTGCACGCTGAATTGCACCAAGATCGTGACCTTCACCTAGGTGAATCGTCGCACCGTTTTCAGAGAATGAAAGTAGTGCTTTCTCACCCCAGTGTGGAGCAGCAGAATCTTGACTTAAAAATACAGACATCTGTGTAGACATGGTTTCTCCTTGTCTTATATCGGCGTAGCCTACGCCGCTTCTTTTTAATAACTCACGGATGTTAGCATTATGTAGGGTAAAAATGTCAACTTGATAAAAAAACGGACCTAGAGGTCCGCTTTTTTTAGTAAGAATTGTTAACTCAGCTGCGTTTTACCGCCGAATTGAGCATCAGTCTGCTTCGTCCATCCAGCACATGATGACCGCTTCTAGGATCTTTTCGTTACAATGGTTTGGCTCATCGTCAAACTCATCTAACTCCATGATCCATTGATGAAGATCGGTAAAACGCACGGTTTGTGGATCCACATCTGGAAACTTGTCACAAAGCTCAATCGCGATATCGCGAGAATCTGTCCATTTCATTGCTCATCTTCCTTTTTCTTCGCCCCTATTTTGGAGCGATAGTATTAATGATCTTCTGATGCGTGGTTTAGCGTGTATTTTGGAATTTCAACAACCAAGTCTTCATCCGCAACTTTCGCCTGACAACCAAGACGAGACTCAGGCTCAAGACCCCATGCTTTGTCTAGCATGTCATCTTCTAGCTCTTCGCTCTCTTCAAGAGAATCAAAACCTTCACGAATGATCACGTGGCAAGTAGTACAAGCACACGATTTTTCACACGCGTGTTCAATACCAATACCGTTTTTTAGTGCTACGTCTAGAACGGTTTCACCCGTCTTCGCTTCCAACACTGCGCCTTCTGGGCACAAATCTTCGTGTGGTAATACAATAATCTTAGGCATAACTACTTTCTCTTATATATCGTCTACTGATTGACCTGACAATGCAGCTCGAATCGATTTATCCATACGGCGTGACGCAAAGTCTTGGCTAGCTTTGTCTGTATCTTTGATACCTTGCTCAATGGCATTTGCATCATCACCATTACGCAGCTCAATCAGTGCTTCAATGGCTTTTAATAGATCTTGTTTTTCTTGCTCTGATAGTAGTTCATCACCATCAGCTTGCATTGCAGCGATCAAACCTTCAATCACCCGGTCGGCTTCAACGCGTTGTTCAGCTAACGCACGAGCTTGCATGTCTTCTTTGGCGTGAGTCATCGAATCACGCAGCATGTTCGCAACTTCGTTATCGCTTAAACCGTAAGAAGGTTTCACTTGAATTTCGGACTGAACACCAGTGCTCTTTTCCATTGCAGTCACAGATAGTAAACCGTCAGCATCAACTTGGTACGTCACTCGGATGTGCGCTGCACCTGCCGCCATAGGAGGAATACCTTTTAGTGAGAAACGCGCAAGTGAACGACAATCATCCACCATCTCGCGCTCACCTTGCACAACGTGCACGCTCATCGCTGTTTGACCATCTTTGAAAGTGGTAAACTCTTGCGCGCGAGCAACAGGAATCGTGGTGTTGCGCGGAATGATTTTCTCAACCAACCCACCCATGGTTTCAATACCCAATGATAATGGAATCACGTCAAGCAGCAGCATTTCAGAGTCAGGCTTGTTACCAGCAAGAATATCTGCTTGGATACCCGCACCAATAGCCACCACTTCATCAGGGTTGATGCTAGTGAGTGGTGTGCGACCAAAGAATTCGCCTACCATTTCACGGACAAGCAAGGTACGAGTTGAGCCACCAACCATCACCACTTCAAGTACTTCCTCCGCTTCTACGTCAGCATCTTTCAGTGCACGACGACAAGACATCAGAGTTTTCTTCACGAGTGGGCGAATCAGATCTTCGAACTGCTCGCGTGTTACAGTGCCTTTCCAGCCAAACACGTCAACTTCTACGCTGTCTTGCTCAGAGAAAGCAATTTTGGTCGCCGTTGCAATGTTCAGTAATGCACGGTTTTTCTCAGCAGAAAGCGGCGCTTCTAGGCCAGCTTGCTCCATTAGGTAATCCGCTAATAGGTGGTCAAAGTCATCACCGCCAAGTGCAGAGTCGCCGCCTGTTGCTAATACTTCAAATACGCCTTTCGACAAACGTAGGATAGAGATATCGAACGTACCGCCACCTAAATCGTAAACGGCAATCACGCCCTCTTGACCTGAATCCAGACCGTAGGCAATCGCCGCTGCGGTTGGCTCATTAAGAAGACGCAGTACATGTAAACCCGCTAGCTTAGCCGCATCTTTCGTGCCCGCGCGTTGCGCGTCATCGAAGTACGCAGGAACGGTAATTACCACGCCCGCAAGCTCTCCACCCAGCGTTTCTTCTGCACGTTTACCTAGCGCTTTTAGAATATCTGCAGACACTTCAATCGGGTTTTTATCCCCTTGAGCAGTTTGCAGTACTGGTAAGCCATTATCACTCTCTTTAAAACGGTAAGGTAATGATGGGTAGCGAGATTGAATGTCTTTTAGCGAGCGGCCAATCAAGCGTTTCACTGAGATAATGGTGTTCTCAGGTTCAAACTCTGCTTTGGCTTTCGCATCGTAACCAACCACTGTTGATTCTGCTGAGTAATTCACCACCGATGGCAAAATGCTACGACCTTGCTCATCATTTAATGTGGTGGCATCGCCACTGCGTACAGAAGCGACCAAAGAGTTGGTAGTACCTAAGTCGATACCAGCCGCTAACTTATGCTCATGAGGTGCCGAGCTTTGGCCCGGTTCTGCGATTTGAAGTAGTGCCATGATTGGTCCTTGTCACGCTAACTAGCCGAGAAGCTTATCTTCGACCAGTTCAATTTCGTTCTTTAGTTTGGCAATGAATTTCAATTTACGAACTCGGTCTGCGGCTTCAGCCCAAAGACCATCGTTAAGCTCTTGCTCAACGCTTGCCAAATGCTGCTTATACATTTTGCTGACCTTAGAATCGAAGTCAAAAAGCGCCGATTCAGGATCAGAGCAGTCAGCAATATCTTCTAGTTCTTCGCGCAGTTCCATTTGTTCCATCAGGAACATCGGATCTTGCATGGTTTGTTGCTCACCACGGATTTCCATTCCCTGCTCTGCCAAGATGTACTCCGCACGAGAGATAGGATGTTTGAGGACTTGGTACGCATCGTTAATTTGCGCAGCCTTTTGCACCGACATCAAGCGGTCGCGCTCAGAGGCGGTAGCAAAGTTGTCCGGGTGGAAGCGTTTTTGTAGTTCTCGGAACTTAGAAGAAAGAAGGCTACCATCCAGCTGAAACTGACTTGGTAGCCCAAATAATTCAAAGTGATTCATTAAGATCGGGTCCTAGTAAAGCCTTCCGGACTCGCTTGCCCAGAAGGACAATCAATTAGACGTTGAAGCTTTCACCACAACCACATTCACTTTTTGCATTAGGGTTGTTGAATTCAAAACCTTCATTCAACCCTTCTTTCACGTAATCCAATTCGGTACCGTCTAAGTACACCAAGCTTTTCTTGTCGATGATGATTTTCACGCCTGAGAAATCAAACACTTCATCTTCTTCGTTTAGCTCGTCAACAAACTCAAGTACGTAAGCCATGCCGGAACAACCTGTCGTCTTCACTCCAAGACGTAAACCGATACCTTTGCCTCGGTTATCTAGGAATGCTTTTACGCGACTTGCCGCTGTTTCTGTCATTGTGATGGCCATACTGCACCTTAGTCTGTCTAAATTACGATTGGAATGGGAGCGTTAAAGGCTCCCATTATATTACGGAATAATTATTCTTGGTGTTTTTTCTTGTAGTCAGCAACCGCTGCTTTGATTGCGTCTTCAGCAAGAATTGAACAGTGAACTTTCACAGGTGGAAGTTCTAGCTCTTCTGCAATTTCAGAGTTCTTAATTGCAGCCGCTTCATCAATTGATTTGCCTTTTACCCACTCTGTTACTAGTGAGCTTGACGCGATTGCACTACCACAACCGTAAGTTTTGAACTTCGCATCTTCGATGATACCTTCCGGTGTCACTTTGATTTGCAGTTTCATTACGTCACCACAAGCTGGAGCGCCAACCATGCCGCTACCTACTGATGGGTCTTCTTTGTCAAATGAACCAACGTTACGCGGGTTCTCGTAGTGATCAATTACTTTTTCGCTGTATGCCATGATAAATTACCTCGAATCCTCTATTCAGTCCGTGAGATTAATGGTGAGCCCATTCAACAGTGCTCAGATCAACCCCTTCCTTGTACATATCCCATAGAGGAGACATGTCGCGTAGCTTAGTCACTGCAACGCGGATTTGTTCAATTGCGTAATCAATTTCTTCTTCAGTGGTAAAACGACCGAATGAGAAACGAACCGAGCTGTGAGCCAACTCATCATCCATGCCTAGGGCACGAAGTACGTAAGAAGGCTCTAGACTCGCAGAAGTACATGCACTACCTGAAGATACCGCTAGATCTTTTAGCGACATCAGCAGAGATTCACCTTCTACGAAAGCAAAACTGATGTTTAGGTTTTGTGGTACACGCTGCTCTAGGTCACCGTTCACTGTTACCGCTTCAAGGTCTTTCACACCATTAAGAAGGCGGTTACGAAGTGCTAGTGCGTGGTCGTAATCTTTCTGCATCTCTTCTTTTGCAATGCGGAAAGCTTCACCCATACCTACGATTTGGTGAGTTGCTAACGTACCAGAACGGAAACCACGCTCATGGCCGCCACCGTGCATTTGTGCTTCAAGGCGGATACGAGGTTTACGACGTACGTAAAGTGCACCGATACCTTTTGGACCGTAAATCTTATGCGCTGACAATGAAATCAAATCAACTTTCATTTCTTGAACGTCGATTGGCAATTTACCAGCAGACTGAGCTGCATCCACGTGGAACACGATCTTGCGCTCACGACATAGTTCGCCGATTGCTGCGATGTCTTGAATTACACCGATTTCGTTGTTTACGTGCATAATAGACACAAGCACTGTGTCATCGCGCATTGCCGCTTTCAGCTTCTCAAGATCGATAAGGCCATTTGATTCAGGCTCTAGGTAAGTCACTTCAAAGCCTTCGCGCTCTAGCTGACGACATGGGTCAAGAACCGCTTTATGCTCTGTTTTACAAGTGATTACGTGCTTGCCTTTTTTCGAGTAAAAGTGCGCAGCACCTTTAATCGCAAGGTTGTCAGACTCTGTCGCACCAGATGTGAATACGATTTCGCGAGGATCTGCATTTAGAAGGTCAGCAATTTGCTCACGAGCAGTATCTACCGCTTCTTCTGCCTGCCAGCCGTAACGGTGCGAACGTGAAGCTGGGTTGCCAAATGTGCCATCCATTGTCATGTACTGAACCATTTTTTCAGCAACACGTGGATCAACTGGACATGTAGCGGAATAATCAAGATAAATCGGCAGTTTCATTCTCTACTCCAATGTAAAATGCTGACCGCTAAGAGCGGACGTTTACACCGATGGGCGCGGCGGTTGTATTTTTGTTTGAAAGCCCATGAGTTACCGCCAGATCAATATCCTGACGATCAGAAATTTCTAGCACTTCATTGTCTGTCATCAACTCTCCAAGAGTGATGTTATTCAAGAAGTCACTAATGCGAGAACTTAGGTCACGCCATAGCGTATGAGTTAAGCAACGAGTCCCGCCTTGGCAATCTCCTTTGCCCTGACATTTGGTTGCGTCAACTGACTCATCAACGGCCGCAATCACAGTACCGATAGCGATACTATGTGCGTCGGCACCAAGTCGGTAACCACCACCAGGACCACGAACGCTGGCAACGAGACCTGCTTTACGCAATTTAGAAAAAAGCTGCTCTAAGTAAGAGAGCGAGATCCCCTGACGTTCTGAAATATCAGCAAGAGGTACAGGGTTTTGTTGCGAATGCAGTGCCACATCCAGCATGGCTGTCACCGCATATCTTCCTTTAGATGTAAGTTTCATACCACACCGTATCCACATGGTTTGTAATGGTTAAGATTTTTCCATACCCGAGTAAAATGGTCAAGTATTTATTTGACTAAATTACTCAGGTATTCATCCTTACACCTAAAAAGGTTATTCTTTATTCAGAGCTTCTTTTCAATCGAGGTCAAAATACCGCGAAGAATATTCAACTCTTGAGTCTCTGGTCGTGCTCGAGAGAAAAGACGACGCAATTTATTCATCACCTGGCCAGGTTGTTCTTTGTTTATAAACTGGGTCTCTACGATGACCTTTTCAAGATGGTCAAAGAACATTTCTAGCTCTTTATGACGAGGATACTCTTCGACTTCAACTGGTGAGAATTGTTTCTGCTCAAGATTAAGATGAGCAACACGAACTTCATAGCTTAGCGTTTGAACCGCCATCGCTAAGTTCAAGGAACTGTATTCAGGGTTAGCAGGAATGCATACATGATAGTGGCACTTTTGTAGCTCTTCGTTAGTTAGGCCTGTTCTTTCACGCCCAAACACTAAAGCTACCGGATGTTTTTGGCCTTCAACTGCAAACTTTTCACCACATTCACGTGGCTCAAGCATTGGCCATTCTAATGTGCGAGAGCGAGCACTTGAACCGACCACAAGACCACAGTCTTCAATAGCTTCTTCCAGTGTGCTTACGACTTGAGCATTCTGAGCGATATCAGCGGCACCAGCGGCCAGTGCTAGCGTTTGTTCATCCACTTCACATTGTGGATCGACCAATACAAGTTGGCTTAAACCCATCACTTTCATTGCTCGGGCTGCTGAGCCAATATTGCCAGAATGTGAGGTACCTACGAGTACGACTTTTACTTGATCCAACATCTATGATTGCTACCTAAATTAAAACCGCAGGATGTTACCATAGTTTTTTAACACACCCTAGGGAGAAGCTGACTTCTATTCGCATTCTCATCAATTGTTGTGTTGTATGACGCGATATCAAAGATGACACCATTCATTAACGTCTAAAAAATAACCACTTCCTTTTTCGTTTATCTTTGGTATACTCGCCGCCGCTTTTATTCGTTCTTTAACATCCGTTGGGAAATTTGTATGCATCCAATGCTAAACATTGCTATTCGCGCTGCGCGAAAAGCAGGCAATCATATTGCTAAATCATTAGAAAACACTGATAAAGTAGAATCTACACTTAAAGGCACTAATGACTTTGTCACTAACGTAGACAAAGAAGCAGAATACATCATCATCGATACTATCAAGCAGTCTTACCCAGAGCACTGCATCGTTGCTGAAGAACAAGGTCTTATCGAAGGTAAAGATAAAGACGTACAATGGATCATCGACCCACTGGATGGCACTACTAACTTTGTAAAAGGTTACCCACACTTCGCGGTTTCTATCGCTGTTCGTATCAAAGGCAAAACTGAAGTTGCTTGTGTTTACGACCCAATGCAAAACGAACTATTTACTGCACAACGCGGTGCTGGTGCTCAGCTAAACAGTGCACGTATTCGTGTTACTCCGCTGAAAGACCTTCAAGGTACTGTTCTAGCAACAGGTTTCCCATTCAAGCAGAAGCAACACTCAGAGTCTTACATTAAGATCGTTGGTTCTCTATTCACTGAATGTGCTGACTTCCGTCGTAGCGGCTCTGCTGCTCTTGACCTATGTTACGTGGCTGCTGGCCGTGTTGATGGTTACTTCGAGCTAGGTCTAAAACCTTGGGATATGGCTGCAGGTGAGCTTATTGCTCGTGAAGCTGGCGCAATCCTAACTGACTTTGCTGGCGGCACTGAGTACATGAAGTCTGGTAACATTGTTGCTTCAAGCGCTCGTGGTGTGAAATCTATGCTTAAGCATATTCGCGAAAATGGTAACAGCGCGATCCTTAAGTAAGATTTAAAAGTCAATTTAGCCCGTCACGCTGATGACTTTAAGAAGCCCCGCTCAACGAGCGGGGCTTTTTTGTATCCAAACCAACATTGTTTAGATACTAAAAACATGGGCAAGATTATAAAAACTTGATAGCCGCAAAACACTCTACTTCTTTGCTCAAAGTCTAGATACAAAAAAACCGCTGAGAGTTCAGCGGTTTTTGTTTTCGATTCTCAATCAGCCTTATGGCATCTCGTCGAATTCTGCGCCTTCTTTCTCTACTTGCGGTGGCATCAAGTGCTCTTTCTGGATACCCAGTTTTAGAGCAAGTGCAGATGCTACGTAAATAGAAGAGTAAGTACCAACCGTGATACCCAACAACAGTGCCGTTGCAAAGCCGTGGATCATTGCCCCGCCCTGTACAAACAGTGCAATAACTACAAACAACGTTGTACCAGAAGTAATCAACGTACGGCTCAATGTTTGTGTAATCGAAGCATCCATGATGTCCGCAGGATCACCTTTACGCATCTTGCGGAAATTTTCACGAATACGGTCGAAAACTACGATGGTATCGTTGAGCGAGTAACCAACAACCGTTAGCAACGCAGCCACGATAGTTAGGTCCACTTCAATCTGTAGGAATGAGAATACACCCAGCGTGATAATAATATCGTGCGCCAACGCCATTACAGCACCAGCCGCTAGACGCCATTCAAATCGCATTGATACGTAAATCAGGATACAGATGAGCGACACAAGGATCGCCAGACCGCCCGCTTCAGTTAGTTCATCACCAACGTTTGGACCAACAAACTCGATACGGCGCATTTCTACGCTTTCACCGGTACCTTCTTTGATCGCACCGATGATTTGGTTACCTAGCGTTTCGCCAGAAACGTCGTCACGAGGACGAAGACGCACCATCACATCGCGAGCACTACCAAAGTTCTGTACTGTCGCATCTCCGAAACCTTTTGCATCAAGTGCTGTGCGGATTTCTTCAAGGTTAGCTGGTTTTTCAAAGCCAACTTCAATTAGCGTACCGCCCGTGAAGTCTAGACCCCAGTTCAGCCATTTGGTTGATAATGTGAAGATAGAAGCGGCAATCATGAAGATTGAGAATACGAACGCCACTTTTGACCAACGCATAAAGCCGATCGACTTCTCTGCTTTTAGAATTTGAAACATATTAATTCCCAGCCTTAGATCGACAATTTATCAACGCGTTTGCCACCGTACAGTAGGTTCACGATACAACGTGTACCAATGATGGCGGTGAACATTGAAGTTAAGATACCGATAGATAGAGTAACTGCGAAACCTTTCACTGCACCTGTACCAACAGCAAACAGAATGATTGCAGTGATAAGCGTCGTGATGTTCGCATCGGCAATGGTACTAAATGCGTTGGCGTAACCTTGGTGAATCGCTTGTTGTGGACTACGTCCATCTCGCAGCTCTTCACGGATACGTTCAAAGATCAGTACGTTAGCATCGACGGCCATACCCACAGTCAATACGATACCGGCAATACCTGGCAGCGTCATCGTTGCCCCTGGAATCATCGACATCACACCAATGATCAACACTAAGTTAGCCATCAACGCAATATTGGCAATCAGACCAAAGCCGCGGTAGTAAAGCAGAGTAAATAGCATTACAGCTACCATACCCCAAACACACGCTTGGATACCCATGTCGATGTTTTGCTGACCCATTGACGGACCAATGGTACGTTCTTCAACGATAGAGATCGGTGCGATAAGTGCACCTGCACGTAATAGAAGTGCGAGGTTGTGCGCTTCAGCAGCAGAGTCGATACCTGTAATACGGAAGTTACGGCCAAGTGCAGATTGAATCGTTGCTTGGTTAATCACTTCTTCGTGCTTAGTCAGGATAACTTTGCCTTCAGGCGTTTTACGACCGCTGTCTTTGTACTCAGCAAACACGGTAGCCATTAACTTACCAATGTTTTTCTTCGAGAACGCCGACATCTTGTTACCACCCTCGCTGTCTAGCGAGATGTTAACTTGAGGGCGACCGTATTCATCCACACTAGAACTTGCATCCGTGATGCTAGCGCCACTTAGGATGACACGCTTTTTAAGTACAACAGGACGACCATCGCGATCTTGTTTGATTTCACTACCCGCAGGTGCACGGCCATTCGCCGCCGCTGCTAAATCAGCTTTATCATCAACTTCACGGAATTCAAGGGTTGCCGTGGCACCGAGAATTTCTTTCGCACGAGCAGTGTCTTGAACACCTGGCAGCTCAACAACGATGCGGCTAGCGCCTTGACGTTGCACAAGCGGCTCAGCAACACCCAGCTCGTTTACACGGTTACGTAGAATCGTGATGTTTTGTTCTACAGCGTAGTTACGAATCTC
Organism: Vibrio sp. zbq_1; assembly: GCF_043102935.1. NCBI lineage: Bacteria > Pseudomonadati > Pseudomonadota > Gammaproteobacteria > Vibrionales > Vibrionaceae > Vibrio > Vibrio sp. zbq_1. The sequence continues at coordinate 30,693 of NZ_JBICJH010000024.1, read as the reverse complement.
TTGCAAACGTTGCTCAGTAAAAGTGGCGATAAGAGCGTAACGACCATTCGAATCAGACTCGACAAAGTTCATATCAGGATGATTCTTCGTTAGCGTGCGCTTCGCTTCAGCCAGTTGCTCTTCGTCACGTAGCAGCACTTCCACCCCTTCTTTGCCAGAAGGACGGATTGCACGGTAACGAATCTTAGCGTCACGAAGTTCACTACGGAAAGCTTCCTCTTGTTGACCAACAAGCTTTTCCATTGCTGCGTCCATATCCACTTCCATCAAGAAGTGAACACCACCACGTAGGTCTAGACCTAGTTTAAGTGGCGACGCACCAATTGCTTCTAGCCAATCTGGAGTAGAAGGAGCAAGGTTAAGTGCAACAATTTTGTCTTTGCCAAGCGCTTCGCTGATGACATCACGAGCACTAATTTGAGTATCAGTGTCGTTGAAACGAACAAGAATTGATCCATTCTCGAGAGCAATGGATTTATGAGAGAGATGCTCTTTATCAAGAGCAGTGGTGACAGCATCCAGCGTTGACATATCTACAGAGGCGCCACGCGCCCCTGTAACTTGAATAGCCGGATCTTCACCGTAGATATTTGGAAGTGCATACAATGCAGCGGTGATGATGGCAAAAAACACCATCAAGTACTTCCATAATGGGTAACGGTTTAGCACAGCGAGGACCCTTTAGCTGTTTTATAGAGACTTAAGCGTACCTTTTGGCAGCACTGCAGTGATGAAGTCTTTCTTGATTACAACTTCATTGTTCGCGTTAAGCTCAATTGAAATGTAGTCGTTGTCTTCAGCGATTTTAGTGATTTTACCCACTAGACCGCCGCTGGTCAGAACTTCGTCACCTTTGCCCATAGAAGACATTAGGTTCTTGTGTTCTTTAACACGTTTCGCTTGTGGGCGGTAAATCATGAAGTAGAAAATCACTGCGAACATGCCAAGCATGATTAGCATTTCGAAACCACCGCCAGCTGGCGCGCCTTCTGCTGCTGCGTGAGCCTGAGAAATAAACATTAAAACATCCTCATTATATTTTATTGATAATCCAACAAGTTGGGCTTTCGCAATTTAGATTCAAGTCTGAGAGTGACTAATAGAGATCGCTCTCTCAAAAATAACGTGCGTTAGCCTACTTTATTAGCAAAAGCCTCTGGCGACATGCCAAAGGCTTTAATTCTTTTAAGCTTTGCTTAGTGGTGGCACTTCGCGGTCACGACGAGCGTAAAACTCTTGAACAAACTCATCGAAACGGTCTTCATCAATCGCCTTGCGAATGCTTTCCATCAGACGCTGGTAGTAACGCAGGTTGTGGATCGTATTCAGACGAGCACCTAGAATTTCGTTACAACGCTCTAGGTGATGAAGGTACGACTTGCTGTAGTTCTGACAAGTGTAACAGTCACAGTGCGGATCTAACGGCGTTGTATCCGTTTTATGTTTCGCATTACGGATCTTGATCACACCACCAGTCACAAATAGGTGGCCGTTACGTGCGTTACGCGTAGGCATTACACAGTCAAACATGTCGATACCGCGACGAACGCCTTCTACCAAGTCTTCCGGTTTACCTACGCCCATTAGGTAGCGTGGCTTATCTTCTGGAAGTTGTGGACAAGTGTGCTCAAGAATACGGTGCATGTCTTCTTTTGGCTCACCAACTGCCAAACCACCCACTGCGTAGCCGTCAAAACCGATCTCAGTTAGGCCTTTTACCGATACATCACGAAGGTCTTCGTAAACACCACCTTGAACAATACCAAATAGGTTGTTCGGGTTTTCTAGCTTATCGAAGTGATCACGTGAGCGTTGAGCCCAACGTAGCGACATTTCCATCGATTTTTTCGCTTCGTTATGTGTCGCAGGGTATGGCGTACACTCGTCGAAAATCATTACGATGTCAGAGCCTAGATCTTTTTGAATTTCCATCGACTTTTCTGCATCCATGAAAATCTTGTCGCCATTCACAGGGTTACGGAAGTGAACACCTTTCTCTGTGATAGTACGCATCTTACCTAGGCTGAATACTTGGAAACCGCCTGAATCGGTAAGAATAGGACCGTGCCAGTTCATGAAATCGTGCAGGTCACCGTGCATTTTCATCACTTCTTGACCAGGACGCAGCCACAAGTGGAACGTGTTGCCTAGCAGAATTTCTGCCCCTGTGCCTTTTACTTCTTCTGGTGTCATGCCTTTAACCGTACCGTAGGTACCGACTGGCATGAACGCTGGAGTTTGGACAGTGCCGCGTTCGAAAGTCAGTTGACCACGACGCGCATTGCCGTTTTTCTTCTTAAGATCGAATTTTAATTTCACGATGCCTCCGAATGTCAGAGAAACAGTCTGACTGAGTGTTTAGGGCTCTGCCCTACTTTAAGGAGCGGTCGCTTTTCCTTGCGAGAGACAAAGCAATGAATGCTTTATTTCCTAGCTTACTGCTAGCACTCGTAAATCTTATTTTTTACTAAATCGTTTTCTTTTTGATGAACATTGAATCACCGTACGAGAAGAAGCGGTATTTGTTTTCCACCGCATGCTTGTAAGCATTCATGGTGTTCTCGTAGCCAGCAAACGCACTCACCAACATGATCAATGTTGATTCTGGTAAGTGGAAGTTCGTGATCAAGCAATCCACCAGCTGGTATTCGTAACCAGGGTAGATAAAAATTTCAGTATCGCCGAAGAATGGAACCAACTCTGAGCCTTTCTTCAATGCATCTTGCGCTGCACTTTCGAGTGAACGTACTGATGTTGTACCCACTGCGATGATGCGACCACCGCGAGCTTTGGTTGCATTGATGGCATCCACCACTTCTTGCGGTACTTCTACATACTCTGCATGCATGTGGTGATCGTTGATATTATCCACTTTTACTGGTTGGAACGTACCTGCACCGACGTGTAGTGTAACGTAAGCAAACTCAGCGCCTTTGGCTTTGATCTTATCTAAAAGAACGTCATCAAAGTGCAGGCCAGCTGTAGGTGCTGCTACTGCGCCTGGTTTTTGGTTATATACGGTTTGGTAACGCTCTTTATCTGCGTCTTCATCTGGGCGGTCAATGTATGGAGGAAGTGGCATGTGGCCAATTTCTTCCAGGATGTCTAATACCGTCTTATCAGAGTTAAATTTCAGTTCGAATAGGGCGTCGTGACGAGCCACCATTTCCGCTGAGTATTCGTCATTCTCGCCCACAATAATAGTAGTGCCTGGTTTTGGTGATTTAGAGCAGCGAACGTGCGCAAGAATGCTTTTCTCATCTAGCATGCGCTCCACTAGCACCTCTAACTTACCGCCAGATTCTTTACGACCAAACATACGCGCTGGAATAACGCGGGTATTATTGAAAACCACTAAGTCACCAGCTTGAACTTGGTTTAACACATCGGTAAATGTGCCATCTATAAGCTCGCCAGTATTGCCGTCCATTTGTAGTAGTCGGCTTGCGGTACGCTCTGGTTGAGGGTAACGAGCGATGAGTTCATCTGGAAGGTCGAAATGGAAATCTGATACTTGCATGTTACTTGTCTTATATATTGGTCAAATCACGTCAAAGAAGACGATTAAATTGCGACGAGTTTTTCGCAGCAGACTAGTATATGTTTACATGCTGCAATAGCAAGCAAATCCCCAGAATATCGCTGTAAAAGCCATGGTGAAGAGTGTAATAAAACGTGAAAATCCGCGATCACTTGGCAATATTCTTACACGGCGTAAGGACATTCATTTTGACGACGCACTCATCGTCATTTATACAGCGCCAACCTAGCAATAAAACGAGCAGCGACATGCGCTGCTCGTTTCTTTCAACATCGTTAACGTGATTAAGCTTCGCGTCTGCGCCACCATGCAACAGGAGCGAACAGAGCCAACAACCAGAGATTTAGACTGCCGCCATCGTCATCGGAACCTTTGAAATCACAATTATTGGTTGCAATACCATCGTGACACTCTTTGCCCGCTTCTTCTCTAGCATTGATAATAAAATTTGGTTCAGTGATGTAACGGTTTGGTGGTGTGTCGGCAGTAATGTAAGACTGAACCCAATCGTAGTAGTTACTGACCTTCGTATAAAAACTTGGAATGGTCAGCGAGCCACAAGTCGGCAATACCAAAGGACCACCACTCACGACACCAATTTGCTTGCCTGTCGCAATGTCCAGCAGCGGGCCACCGCTGTCCCCTTTACAAGCAGAGTTACCATATTGAGTGCTGCTGCTTGGCTCTAAAATCCTATTGAATGTGGGCACTGTACAGATCTTAGTCGCGTTGGTTCTAGAGTTAATCAACCCCGGATAGCTATTGCCAATTTCCAGACGCTCATAACACTTGTCTATCGGAAGAAAACCGATCTGAGTGGTTTGTAACAAAGGAGAAGCCTCCGATGCCATTGGCGTTGTTGTTCCCCATCCATACACCTGAACATTTTCAGTTCGCTGGTTGGTGTCGTAGTTATCGTTCCAATCCGCCGCTAATCGAGCCTCAATGCTGATCATGTCTTCTTTCGTGGCGAGGTCAGCCACATTCACCCCAGTAACTGGGCGAGTAAGGTAAAGCAGCGCAATGTCATTATCGAGCGCCGTTTGAATAGGCTTCACATTCCCCTTGCTGTCAACATCCGCTTTCGAGATACGAGTGTAGTTTGGATGCACGACGACATGCGAAACGGTGTAGTAGTTGTCGATACTCGTATCGTGAAGATTATGTACACGAGCAGTGATAGACAGTTCACCCGGTTGGGTAACGTAATAGCTCGCTTCGTTCGAACCTTGCCCCATTACGACACAGTGGGCCGCAGTCATTACCCACTGGTCAGTGACCATAGTGCCGCCACAGTTTTGAAATTCCGCCATGTTACTGGCTCGAATCGCAACGCGATCTGCAGGGTTTGACTCCACGCTGCCCAAAACGATGGCCTGAGCGGATTGGACACTCATTGCAGCAGCCATCAGTGCAAATAATTTTTTGTACATAATCGTCTTCAATTTGGTAAGCCTGAGCGTATCTTCTTCGAGAGACGAATCTTGGAAAATCCAACGAATAAAAATGTGCGATTCAATTCATTGGATTACCTTGGGTACACATTCAATATCAATCAAAAATGCCAACTGACTCGCACGCAAACCGACTTATTCAAACTAATAAAAACATCGATAACACACAGATTACGCAGTAAAAAAGAGGCGCAAGAACATTGTGCTATTTAATTGATGAAAAACGAGTTGGCTCCCAGATATACGGCAAAATATTCTCTATATTTAAAGAAAGGACAATGCCGCTGGAGGTCTCTATGATCAAGGTTGAAGACATGATGACTCGCAACCCTCATACCTTGCTACGCACACATACCCTGCGCGATGCAAAGAGCATGATGGACGCGTTGGATATTCGACATATTCCGGTTGTTGACGCCAATCATCACTTACAAGGCTTGGTGACTCAACGTGATATTCTTGCTGCTCAAGAATCCTGTTTGCACCCAGATGACGCTGAACAATCTTTTACCCTCGATACGCCTCTCTACGAAATGATGCACACTAACATCATGACTGCAGAGCCAAGAGCAGGTCTAAAAGAGAGCGCCATTTACATGCAAAAGCATAAAGTGGGTTGCTTGCCTATCGTGCATAAAGGGCATCTGGTTGGAATCATTACTGACACGGACTTCGTTACGATCGCGATCAACTTGCTTGAACTGCAAGAAGAGGTTGAGCCGGAAGAAATTGAACCGGATGAAGAGGCGTTATAAAGACGAAAAAAGAGCGGCCGGGATGCCGCTCAAAATATGCCATTACTGACGCTGATTAAGGAAGTGTTGCAGTGCCAATTAGAATTGGTCTTCTTCGGTCGAACCGGTAAGCGCAGTGACAGATGAGTTACCACCTTGGATGGTGTTCGTCATTCTATCGAAGTAACCTGTACCCACTTCTTGTTGGTGCGCTACAAAAGTGTAGCCTTTCTCTGCTGCTTGGAATTCAGGACGTTGAACTTTCTCAACGTAATGACGCATACCTTCACCTTGCGCATAAGCGTGTGCCAATTCAAACATGTTAAACCACATGTTGTGGATACCCGCTAGCGTGATGAACTGGTACTTGTAGCCCATGTCTGAAAGCTCTTGCTGGAACTTCGCAATGGTTTCTGCATCGAGATTTTTCTCCCAGTTGAACGATGGTGAACAGTTGTATGCCAGCAGTTGATCTGGGTACTCAGCGTGAATCGCTTCTGCGAACTTACGCGCCTCTTCTAGACACGGCGTCGCAGTTTCACACCAAATCAAGTCTGCATATGGTGCGTAAGCCAAACCACGAGAAATCGCTTGGTCGATACCTGCACGTACACGGTAGAAGCCTTCTTGAGTACGCTCACCTTCAATAAAGTCTTTATCGTATGGGTCGCAATCTGAAGTTAGCAGATCTGCCGCGTTCGCATCAGTACGTGCAATAACTAGCGTTGTTGTGCCAGAAACGTCTGCAGCAAGACGCGCAGCTACCAGTTTTTGTACCGCTTCTTGAGTCGGAACCAGTACTTTACCGCCCATGTGACCACATTTTTTAACCGAAGCTAGTTGGTCTTCAAAGTGAACACCAGCGGCACCGGCTTCGATCATAGACTTCATCAGTTCGTATGCGTTTAGCACGCCACCAAAGCCCGCCTCTGCGTCCGCTACGATTGGTAGGAAGTAATCAATACCACCTTCATCTTCAGGAGACTTGCCATTCGCCCACTGAATTTGGTCAGCACGACGGAAAGAGTTGTTAATGCGTTTAACCACTGAAGGCACTGAGTCCACTGGGTATAGCGACTGATCCGGGTACATAGTCGATGCAGTGTTATTATCTGCTGCTACCTGCCAGCCTGATAGGTAAATCGCTTCGATACCCGCTTTCGCTTGTTGTACGGCTTGACCACCTGTCAGTGCACCAAGACAGTTTACATAACCTTTTTTCGCACTGCCGTTGACCAGTGACCACAGCTTATCAGCACCACGTTGTGCTATTGTATTTGCTGGTACCATCGAGCCACGCAGTTCTACGACTTCTTCTGCAGTATACGTACGCTTTACGTTTTTCCAGCGTGGATTCGTTGCCCAGTCTTTTTCCAGAGCTTCAATTTGTTGGCGGCGAGTCAATGTCATTGGTCTATCCCTCTTTATTATTTGCACTTTTGTTTGTGCGTTGAGTTTCCGTTCTCAGGCAGTACATCCCTATCTGCCTCGAAAGTTTTCACGTTATTGGTATTACAGTTAAGAATTCTTAGTCCAGATAGTCATAACCAGGAACGGTTAAGAAGTTGGTTAGCTCATCGCTAGTTGTTAGCTTCGCCATCAATTGTGCGGCTTCTTCAAAACGCCCGGCTTGATAACGTTCTTCGCCCACTTCTTGTTTCACTACTTCCACTTCTTCTTGCAAGTAGGTTTCGAACAGTGCTTTTGTCACCTGTTGGCCATTGTCGAGTGACTTCCCGTGCTGAATCCATTGCCAGATTGAGGCGCGAGAAATCTCAGCAGTCGCAGCATCTTCCATTAATCCGTAGATTGGTACACAGCCGTTTCCAGAAATCCAAGCTTCGATGTATTGCAGCGCAACGCGAATGTTGTGGCGCATGCCTTCTTCTGTACGTTCACCGTCACACGGTTCTAGCAACTCGGCTGCGGTAATTGGCGCATCTTCGGAGCGACTAACATCTAGTTGATTTGTTCGCTCTCCAAGTGCCGCACTGAATACTTCCATAGCAGTATCGGCGAGACCCGGGTGAGCAACCCACGTACCGTCGTGACCGTTATTCGCTTCAAGTGACTTATCGTTGTGAATTTTATCCAACACTTTCTGGTTTTCTTGCGGGTCTTTCGCGGGAATAAAGGCGGCCATTCCTCCCATCGCGAAAGCACCACGCTTGTGACAAGTACGAACCAGCAAACGCGAATAGGCGTTCAAAAATGGTTTGTCCATGGTGACGACTTGGCGATCCGGCAGAACACGATCTGGGTGTTTCTTCAGTGTTTTGATGTAACTGAAAATGTAATCCCAACGACCACAATTCAGCCCTACGATATGCTCTTTAAGTGAGAACAAAATCTCATCCATCTCAAACACAGCTGGTAACGTTTCGATCAGCACGGTCGCTTTGATCGTGCCAGTCTCTAAACCAAAATATTCTTCTGTGAAATGGAACACTTCACTCCACCACTTCGCCTCATGATGAGACTGCAGTTTAGGAAGATAGAAATATGGACCGCTACCTTTTTGAAGCAATGCCTTGTGGTTGTTGTAGAAATACAGTGCAAAATCAAAAAGCGCGCCTGGAATGATCTGACCGTGCCACGTCACGTGTTTTTCTTTTAAGTGAAGGCCGCGAACACGGCAGATCAACACCGCTGGGTCGTCCACCAGCTGATAATGCTTGCCATTGCTAGGGTTGGTGTAGCTAATGTTGCCATTAACGGCATCTCGCAAGTTAACTTGACCATCGAGAACCTTGTCCCAAGCTGGCGACATAGAGTCTTCGAAATCCGCCATGAATACTTTTACATTTGCATTCAAAGCGTTGATCACCATTTTGCGATCCGTTGGGCCTGTAATCTCAACACGGCGATCTTGTAGATCCTGAGGAATACCTAAGATCTTCCAACTACCTTCACGAATATCTTGTGTGTCAGGCAGGAAGTCTGGCAACTCCCCAGCGTCGATGCGTGCTTGCTTTTCTTCTCTCGCTTCCAACAACTCTTCAACACGCCCAGCAAATTTTTCACACAGCAGAGATAAAAAGGTTTGGGCTTCAACAGGGAAAATAGCTTGATGCTCCGGAGCAAGTGCTCCAGTCACCTCAAGCATGCCTTGGGTTTGCTGTGATGGTTGTGTTTTTTGTTCTGTCTGAGCAAGCATAATCATTCATCCTTAACGTGCTTTATCTATCTTGGGCAGTCAGCGTAAAGCTACATTTGTAAGTTATGAACAACAAAATACATCCTTTAACTTTGTGTTCAATCTGTGTGGCCGTGTTCATAGATTGCTTAAGCCTGAGTGCTTTTTCAATCTAGACATAAGTCTTAGCAGCCTTTAAATAAGCTATATCAACAAAGGGGTTAACGAAACCCCCCAGACAAACAAAACACAAAATTCGAAGTTTTATTCGGCACCAAACAAAGCACTGATTTTTGATGCCAATTTGTAAGTTATTACGTAATTAAATTACATTAAATTTTGCAATGAAATATGATTTAAAACAGGTGTATGAATATAGAGGCAAGCGAGAAAACCTTGTATTCATAAGGTCTAGCGTAAGGAATTTAAACGGAGGTTAAACACAATGCGCAGCCAATTGTGTAAAATTAACATTGTGAAATTTCACAATTTTATGAAAGCTTCACGAAAATAAAGCTGTGAAATTTTACAAGTCAAAGTTCACCAACAGAATAAAATACTAGAAAGCGCACCGTTTCCAGTGCGCTTTTAGAGAAATAGTGAGGAAGTAAAGGCTAATACTAATAGCTAAAGCAGTTCGGAAACCACATCTGCAAGTTGGTTAAAAGTGTTTGTTCTTGATGAACTAGGGCGCCAAACCAAACCAATTTCGCGATACGCTTGCTGGCCAGGAGGGTCGATCACCACCAAATTTTGGTTGTGTAACAAGCCGTGTTCGATTGCCATTTGAGGAATAAAAGTGGTACCTAAGCCGTTCGCGACCATCTGCACCAATGTATGTAAGCTGGTTGCCGTAAACGGGTTAATTTTCTCTTTATCGGTCAGCTTACAAGCGGAAACTGCATGTTCAGTTAAACAATGCTCTTTCTCTAATAGGAACACCGACTCATCCGGCAGATCGTCATAACGGATCGGTACAGGAATCGAATCGACTTGGTTTGCACTGATCACCATACGGAACGGATCTTTGCCGACGACGCGACTCTCCATACCATCGATTTCAACAGGCAACGCTAAGATCAATACATCTAACTCACCATGACGCAGCGCTTGCAACAAATTGGTGGTGGTGTCTTCTCTTAATAGAAGGTTTAGTTGAGGGAATCGATAATTCACCTCTTGGACGAGGTCACACAATAGGAACGGTGCAATCGTCGGAATACACCCAACCTTCAACTGGCCTTTCATATCATCGCCCTGACATAATCGGCCAAGTTCTACTAAATCTTGTCCTTTGGCCAATAGCTCTCGACCTTGCTTTACGACCATTTCTCCCGTCTGGGTAAAAACCAACGGGCTTTTCTTGTCTTTCTTTTCGTAAAGCGGACAACCGATCAACTCTTCAAGATTCTGAATCCCTTTACTTAACGTTGATTGACTGACAAAGCAGCGTTCTGCTGCCTCGCTAAAATGTCGAGTTTCATGCAGTGTCACTAAATAATGTAACTGCTTCAGACTGGGCCATTTATTCATAATTGTATTTGTATCTACCGCTGTTCCAGTGATCGAGTTAATAGTTTTGTTGTTATCGCTTTTTTCGATTAACTCAATCTATTTATTTCGCTTTTTTCAATACTACAATCTGTACTATAGTTTGTCTCGAACAAACACGGACCAAACCGACATTACTGTATTCGGTTTGGAACTAACCATACTTTTTAGGAGCAAAAAAATGGTACTAGTAGGTCGTCAAGCCCCTGATTTTACTGCAGCAGCTGTTCTAGGTAACGGTGAAATCGTTGAAAACTTCAACTTTGCAGAGTTCACTAAAGGTAAGAAAGCAGTAGTTTTCTTCTACCCACTAGATTTCACTTTCGTTTGCCCATCTGAGCTAATTGCATTCGACAACCGTCTAGCTGATTTCCAAGCTAAAGGTGTTGAAGTTATCGGTGTTTCTATCGACTCTCAGTTCTCTCACAACGCATGGCGTAACACTGCTATCGAAGATGGCGGTATCGGTCAAGTTAAGTACCCACTAGTTGCTGACGTTAAGCATGAAATCTGTAAAGCTTACGACGTTGAGCACCCAGAAGCAGGTGTTGCTTTCCGTGGTTCTTTCCTAATCGACGAAGAAGGCGTTGTACGTCACCAAGTAGTTAACGACCTACCTCTAGGCCGTAACATCGACGAAATGCTACGTATGGTTGATGCTCTAAACTTCCACCAGAAGCACGGCGAAGTATGTCCTGCACAATGGGAAGAAGGCAAAGCAGGTATGGACGCATCTCCAAAAGGTGTTGCAGCGTTCCTATCTGAGCACGCAGCTGACCTAGGCAAAAAATAATAGACCTTCACCCAAGCTCAACGGGTGTGATGGTTGGATGTATATATAAAGCAAAAAGCTATAGCGGGAAAACCGCAAACGCCAATCAGTCTAAGTAAAGTCCTATCGAAGCCCAGAGTATATGCTCTGGGCTTTCTTTTATCTTCAATAAATGTGCTCAAATGAGGTAACACCTAGGCGAAAACTTTACCTCTATTTCCCATCGACATCATACAGATTCTGCCTGTTGGCCCTGCTAATATCTTAGCCATAACACTTACTGTAACGTTAGTAGGATGAATCAAAGTGGTTACTCATCTAGAAGTCTGTATTGATAATATTGAATCTCTTCATTACGCCATTGCTGGTGGCGCAACTCGTATTGAGCTTTGCTCATCTCTCGCATTGGGTGGCTTAACGCCAAGCTACGGTTTTATGCAGCAAGCGGCCAAACAATCTTCTGTTCCAGTGTATGCCATGATTCGTCCACGCCAAGGCGACTTTTTCTATAACGAAGAGGAGCTAGACATGATGCGTTGGGACATCGAAGCCGCCCATCAATCTGGTTTAGATGGAGTGGTGCTAGGCGTACTGACCCAAGAAGGTGATATCCACATGCCGTTTGCCACCGCATTGTGCGAGTTTGCACAAGCACTGGGTCTTGGCATCACGTTTCATCGTGCGTTTGATCAATGCCGCAATGCAGAACAAGCGTTGGAAGATATCATCTATTTAGGTTGTGAACGTATTCTGACTTCAGGCCTCGCTCCATCTGCACCAGCAGGCGAGAGCGTACTTAAATCTCTTGTGGAACAAGCCCAAGGGCGCATAGCGATCATGGCCGGGGCGGGAGTGAATGCAGACAACGTCCGTCATTTAGTCAAAAACACGAACGTGCAAGAAGTCCATCTTTCAGGCAAGACCACACGCCCTAGCCAAATGACCTTTATTGCTGAACAAAGCAAAATGGGCGCTTCAGATGTCGATGATTTTGCGATTCCTATTACCAGTACTCAAGCCATCGCCAACGTCGCAGCAGCTCTCAAATAACACAATCGAAATCCCCACTTTCTACGTTGAGTGCTAACATATTGAGCATCAAGGAGTGAGGAACGAATAATGTCTAAGCTAAAGAAAAAGGAATACGAACAAGAGCTTAAAAAGCTGCAGGTCGAATTGGTAAAGCTGCAAGAATGGGTTAAACACAAAGGACTAAAAGTCGTCGTTCTGTTTGAAGGCCGTGATGCCGCAGGCAAAGGCGGCGTAATTAAGAGAATTACGGAAAAGTTAAATCACCGAGTTTGCCGCGTAGTGGCATTGCCCGCACCGACTGAAAAAGAAAAGACACAATGGTACTTTCAACGTTATGTCGCGCACCTGCCATCCGCCGGTGAAATCGTCTTGTTTGACCGCAGTTGGTATAACCGAGCTGGCGTCGAAAAAGTCATGGGCTTTTGTACGCCAGATGAATATGAAGAATTTCTACGCTCTTGCCCTGAATTCGAGAGAATGCTGCAACGCTCAGGCATTATTTTGCTCAAGTACTGGTTTTCGGTCTCCGACGAGGAGCAGGAAAAACGCTTCTTAGGGCGCATCAACACGCCGATAAAGCGCTGGAAGTTCAGCCCGATGGATCTAGAATCTCGACACCGCTGGGCGGAGTATTCTGAAGCAAAAGACAAGATGTTCGCTTACACCGACACCAAAAACTGTCCTTGGTGGGTTGTACCTTCAGATTCAAAACAAAAAGCGCGCTTAAATTGCATTAGCCATCTACTCAGTCAAATTGAATATAAAGCGCTAGAGTACCCACCAATTGAGTTACCAGAGATCAATAAAGAGGGCTACGTCAGAGCGCCAATAGACGATCAAACGTTTGTACCGGATAAGTACTGATCTCGGCTTCTAAGATCCAAAAGACCAGCGTTCGCTGGTCTTTTTCATTTATATGAAGCGTTACTTCAACACATCATCAATGCTTTGATCACCAAGGTGACGAACGTCCTTACCTTTCACAAAGTAAATAATGTATTCACAAATGTTTTGGCAACGATCCCCTACTCGTTCAATAGCGCGAGCAGACCACATCACCTGAAGAATATGCGGAATATTTTTTGGGTCTTCCATCATGTAAGTCATGAGCTGACGGATCACCGCTTCGTATTCGGCATCCAGCTTGTCATCGAGTTTGTGAACCTCTGCGGCAGCTTCAACATCCATACGAGCGAATGCATCCAAAACCTGATGCAACATTTGAATCGCCTGACGGCAGAGAGGTTCTAATGAAACTTGGAATTGGCGTTCTTTCGATGAAGGGCTTTCGATAGCGACATAAGCAATGCGTGTCGCGACATCCCCAATGCGTTCAAGATCAGTAATGGTCTTGATGATCGCCATAATCAAGCGCAAATCTTTCGCGGTCGGCTGACGTTTGGCGATGATTCGAGTACACGCGTCATCAATCGACACTTCCATCGCATTCACTTTATGATCGTCACGCACAACCTTTCGCGCGAGCTCAATGTCTTCTTTATGCAAGGCTTGAATAGCATACGAAAGCTGCTGTTCCACCAAGCCACCCATGGTCAACACATGAGTACGAATCGATTCTAGCTCTACGTTAAATTGTCCTGAAATATGACGTCCAAAGTGCATGATTTTCCTTATTCCGTGTTTGGTCGAGCCTTAGCCGTATCGACCAGTAATGTAGTCTTCTGTCTGTTTCTTCATTGGCGATGTGAAGATTGAATCTGCGTCGGAGTATTCAATCAACTTACCCATGTGAATGAATGCGGTGTGGTCACTCACTCGCGCGGCTTGCTGCATGTTGTGGGTAACGATCACGACAGTATATTGAGTCTTAAGCTCGTTGATAAGTTCTTCAATAGTTAAAGTTGATATTGGATCCAGTGCCGATGTTGGCTCATCCAATAACAGTACTTCTGGTTCAATTGCTACCGCACGCGCAATAACCAAACGTTGCTGCTGACCACCCGAAAGTCCAAATGCGTTTTCGTGCAATCTATCTTTCACTTCATCCCACAACGCAGCAGAGCGAAGCGAGCGTTCAACCGCATCATCTAATGTGCGACTGTTCTTGACACCTTGTAAGCGTAAGCCATAAACCACATTCTCATAAATCGACTTAGGAAATGGGTTAGGACGCTGAAAAACCATTCCAACGCGACGCCTAAGCGTTGCTACATCGACATTCGGGTGATAGACGTTCTTACCGTGCAAACGAACTTTTCCGGTGACTTTACATCCTTCCACCAAGTCGTTCATACGATTGATACAGCGCAACAATGTCGATTTACCACAACCAGACGGGCCGATAAATGCTGTCACTCGCCCTTTTGGGATACGCATCGAAATATCGTGTAATGCCTGCGCTTGACCGTAGAAAAGATTAAGGTTCTCTATCGAGATCGCCGTTTGTTCATCCGTTAAGTTATGGACGTCCAGTGGTGGCTCATAACCTAATGTATTATCGAAATTAAACATACTTAATCTTGTCCTAACGTTCTGTATTTTTCTCGTAAATTATTGCGAATGCTGATTGCTGTTAAGTTTAGTCCGACAATCACGGTAACGAGTAAGAAGGAAGTGGCATACACCAGCGGGCGCGCCGCTTCAATGTTGGAGGTTTGAAATCCAACGTCGTAAATATGAAAACCTAAGTGCATGAACTTTCTGTCCAAATGCACGTAAGGGAACTGACCATCAACAGGCAAACTGGACGCCAGTTTCACAACCCCCACTAGCATTAGTGGCGCGACTTCCCCTGCGGCACGCGCAATCGCCAGAATCAAACCGGTGATAATCGCAGGCGTTGCCATTGGTAATACCACGCGCCACAACGTTTCAAATTGCGTCGCGCCAAGCGCCAAAGAGCCGTGGCGTACTGAGCTCGGAATACGTGTTAAGCCTTCCTCTGTCGTAACAATAACCACGGGTAATGTTAATACTGCTAGCGTCAAAGCTGACCACAACAAACCCGGCGTACCGAAAGTTGGCGCTGGCAATCGCTCGGCATAAAACACGTTATCGATGGAGGCTCCGATGGTATAGACAAAGAAACCCAACCCGAACACGCCATACACGATCGAAGGAACCCCCGCCAAATTGATGACCGCAATTCGAATAATTCGCGTAAGTGCGTTGTTCTTCGCGTATTCATGCAAGTAAATCGCAGCAACCACCCCAAGCGGCATCACGATAATCGACATGATAAGCACCAAGAAAACGGTTCCGAATATTGCAGGAAAAACGCCGCCCTCAGAGTTCGATTCTCTTGGGTCTTCGGATAAGAATTTCCAGACTTGTTTACCCCAATGCATCACTTTGTCAGGTAACGACATTTGGTTTGGGTACCAGTAGTCCAAAATATCTTCAAGGGGAATCGAAACATGAGAACCCGTCATGTCCTCAACAATTAGTGCATAGCCAGAAAGCTGTAAACGCAAGCCATCCAGTTGTAAGTCCAACTTCGCCAGCTCTTGTTCCACTTGCTCTTTTTGTTGCAAGTTCTGCGCTAAAAAATCCTCCGTTACGGTGTTGTTGAGCTCATGTTTGCGCTTGTCTAAACGCAATTGCTCAAGCTTCCAACCCAGGTCTTTCAGTTGGTCGACGACCAAAGAATCAATCTCGTGGCGCAGCGTTTCTGCGTCATCAAGTTTTTTGTTCAACACCGTTTGGATATCAGTTTGATAGAGCTTGTCGCCATCTTGAAACGCCACCAGCTTACCAAAAAAGTATCCGCCGCTGCTGCGCTCAATCACCGCCCACTCTTTGGGTGTGGTTGGCTCATCCAGCTGCATCTGCAATACGGAAATAAAATCGGCCGGATATAACTCGCGATTCGCAATTTTGATGTTCAATCGAGTCGCGAAGTCCTCATCTTCGTCTAACTTCTTGACGGCATCCACTGGAAGATAGCTTCTCGGAACAAAGCTACGCTCGTAAATTTGGCCAATCAAAATGGTGTTTTCATGCAGCACTTCACCTTGCACCGGCGTCAACGACGTTACGTTCCATTGATACAATGGCGCAGGCCAGAAATAGGTTAATCCTTTCCAACCAATGAGGAGCAATAACCCTAACACCGATAACAAACTGATGCTGACCGCACCGCCTGTTAGCCATATCCACGGTGCGCCAGAACGAATCCAATTTAACATTCGGTCACTCGCTCTTTTTCCTGATCTAAACTACAACGCACGGTATTTATCTCTCAATCTTTGACGCACCAACTCTGCCAGCGCGTTCACAGCAAAGGTGAAGACAAACAAAATCAACGCAGCGAGGAACAACAAACGATAATGCGAACTGCCAACCTCAGACTCTGGTAACTCCACCGCAATGGTTGCCGATAAGCTGCGAAGGCCTTCTAAAATGTTCCAGTCCATCAAAGGCGTGTTGCCAGTCGCCATCAAGACAATCATCGTCTCACCAACTGCACGTCCAAGCCCCATCATAATGGCGGAGAAAATACCTGGGCTGGCCGTAAGGAGCACGACGTAAATCAAGGTTTGCCAAGGAGTGGCCCCAAGCGCTAACGATCCATCAGACAAGTGCTTTGGCACAGAGAAAATGGCATCTTCCGCAATGGTAAAAATGGTAGGAATCACGGCAAAGCCCATCGCAAGGCCAACCACCAAAGAATTACGCTGATCAAAACCAATCCCGTGATTGGTCAAAAACAAGCGCATGTCGCCACCAAAGAAGGTTTGTTCAATACTTGGAGAAATCCAAACTCCGATACCAATCAACAGTAAAATCACTGGCATAAGAACCAGCGCATGCCACCCATTAGGTAGACGATTACGCAGAGATTGAGGTATCAGAGCCCACAAGCCCCCCATGACCATAGTGCTCAATGGCAACACAAACAACATCACCACGACCGTAATCAGATGATCTTCGACTATCGGAGCAAACCATAATCCTGCAAGGAAACCGATGATGACGGTCGGCAGTGCTTCCATCAATTCAATGGACGGCTTAACCACTCGACGCATGCGTGGCGACATAAAATACGCCGTATAAATAGCGCCTAGCACCGCCAAAGGCACTGAAAACAGCATCGCAAACATAGCCGCTTTTATCGTGCCGAACGCAATCGGCACCAAGCTAAATTTGGCTTCAAAGTTGTCACTGGCCGATGTAGATTGCCATACAAATTCAGGCTCTGGATAGCCTTCGTACCACACTTTCTGCCACAGTGAAGAAAGCGAGACTTCAGGGTAAGAGTTATCGACCTCTGCCACCTTTAACGAGTCATCATTCCAAGTAATCAGATAGCGTTCATTGTTCGACATTGCCGCCATCGCAGGCGCTTCTTTATAAGCTCGCTTAAACAACACCAGTTTTTCACTGGTCGTGTAATGACTCTGAAGCGTACCATTGGTGTAGAAACTGTAGAATCCTTTGCGGTGTGAATCTGGCAATAAGTATTTAAGTTCAGACGCTAATTTGAAGTCACGAATATGAGTTAAGGTTCGCTTATCATTTTGCAAAGTATCAAACCATTGCGAAACGCGACCATCATTGTGCGTCACCAACAGGGAATATGCGCCCGCAAGCAAATCAATCGTTCTTACAGAATGCTTTTTATCCCCTTGAGTAAGATCGATAACTTCGCGCACCGTAAACTTTTGAGCAGCTTTGGTCAGAACAATTAACTCCGAACCATCACGCAGATAAAGCGTTTCACCATCCGGTGTTAAGAGCATCTGTTGGGGAGCGTCAAAGCCCGCAGAAAAGGAGAAATCAATCGTGGTTGGAGCGACGCCTAGCGCAGACTTCTCTTGCCAACGCGCTTTGACTTTCCCGCTGCGAGTCTGCCAAACAATAGTTGGAGTTTGCGTTGATGCACTGAAGACAAATTGCGTCACAGGATCTTGCGCGTCGGTAAGCGTCAAATTCATATCCGTCGACAACGCCACCACTTCTGGCGGGCGAGTATTTTCTCTCAACGTCGCGTTGAATTCTGGCTTGAAGATATGTGCTAGACCTTGATCATCCACTAATCCATACCAACCAAGGCCAGGAGCCGATTGAGAAAAAGATACCGGATTAGTCGCTAACTGTTGAGTATAAATGGCGGGCTTGTCAGTTGCGTCTATCGATAAATATTGAATCTCACCACTTTGCGTTAAAACGAAAGCAAGTTGTGAATAGTCATCGACAGAAATGGCCAGAGGCATGCCCACTTGCGTGGTTCGAGTCGCGTGATTAGGTTTGATCTCTGCATCAGAAAACAGAGGAATGATCACCATCGCAAGGTAGACAAAGATCAGAATAAGGGCAGCGAGCACACCCACTCCACCAGATGTCACTGCAAGTCGAACTAAACGATCTTTAATCAACCGTTTCTTATCTTTTTCCTGCAATGAAAACTCGGCTTGGGCCATTTATCTCTCTACCTTTTTTGACTTAGTACTAGAATATGTCGTTAAGATGACAATTATATTACAGATCACATTAAACACCTGAAAAGAATACAACTCTTATGCAATGCGTGGTATGAAATATATCTGTAACAAAAATCTCATAATGTTTTCACTCGTCTGTTTATCCCCATGATCAGTACGATTACTTCACTTTAGGCTAGGTAAGGTTATGAGCGCAGAAAAACTATATATAGAAAAAGAGCTTAGTTGGTTATCTTTCAATGAACGAGTGTTA
The DNA here is from genome assembly GCF_043102935.1 of Vibrio sp. zbq_1. Classification (NCBI taxonomy): domain Bacteria; kingdom Pseudomonadati; phylum Pseudomonadota; class Gammaproteobacteria; order Vibrionales; family Vibrionaceae; genus Vibrio; species Vibrio sp. zbq_1. The sequence continues at coordinate 11,816 of NZ_JBICJH010000024.1, read as the reverse complement.
CAAGAAGCGGCCGACAAAACCGTTCCGTTGATCGAGCGTATTCGTTTTCTTGGGATCTTTTCCAACAACCTCGACGAATTCTACAAAGTGCGCTTCGCTGATGTGAAACGTCGTATTTTGATCAACCAAGAGCGAGGAGGGAGTGACAACTCCAAGCGTCTGTTAAGTAAGATGCAAGCCAAAGCCCTTAAGCTTAACGAACAATTCGACGAACTTTACAGTGAATTAATTAGAGAAATGGCACGGCGTCGCATTTTCTTGGTCAATGAGCATCAACTCGATGAAGCGCAGGAAAAGTGGATCACCAAATACTTCCGCAAAGAAGTCATGCCACATATCACGCCTTTGTTGATGAAAGATGAAATCGACGTGCTGCAATTCCTCAAAGACGAATACGCTTACATCGCCGTCGAACTGCGCAAAGAAGACCACTCTCAATACGCTCTCATCGAAATTCCAACCGACCACCTGCCACGCTTCGTGATGGTGCCAGAGCAAAAAGGCAAACGCCGTAAGACCATCATCTTGCTTGATAACATCATCCGATACTGTTTAGACGAGCTATTTAAAGGCTTTTTCGATTATGATGAGCTCGCTGGTTACGCGATGAAAATGACGCGTGATGCAGAGTACGACTTGCGTAATGAAATCGAATACAGCTTGCTAGAGCAAATGTCAGCAGGCGTAAACCAACGTTTAACCGCCATGCCAGTACGCTTTGTGTATGAGCGTGAAATGCCGCAAGAGATGCTCGACTTCTTGTGCAGCAAACTAAGAATTTCCAATTACGACAACCTAATTCCAGGTGGACGCTACCACAACTTCAAAGATTTCATCGCTTTTCCAAACGTCGGGCGAGAATACCTCGAAAACAAACCAATGCCACCAATGAAGTGTGCAGACTTTGAAGGTTACGCCAACAGTTTCGAAGCCATCAAAGCCAAAGACATTCTGCTCTACTACCCTTATCACACCTTTGACCATATTGGTGAATTGGTTCGCCAGGCATCCTTTGACCCGAAAGTGCTCAGCATCAAAATTAATATCTACCGCGTAGCCAAAGACTCTCGCTTGATGAACTCTTTGATTGATGCAGTGCATAACGGCAAAAACGTTACTGTAGTCGTTGAGCTGCAGGCGCGATTTGATGAAGAAGCAAATATTGAATGGTCAAAAGTTCTGACTGAAGCTGGCGTGCACGTCATCTTTGGTGCGCCCGGTTTAAAGATTCACTCAAAGTTATTGATGATCAGTCGCCGTGAAGGTGACGATATTATTCGCTACGCGCACATTGGCACGGGCAACTTCCACGAAAAAACCGCTCGAATCTATACCGACTTTTCGCTGCTCACCGCAGACCAAGAAATCACCAATGAAGTGCGCAACGTGTTTGGATACATTGAGAACCCTTATCGCCCAGTGAAGTTCAATCACTTGATGGTTTCTCCACGTAATTCGCGCACCCAAATTTACCGCCTGATTGACAATGAAATCGCCAATGCAAAGGCGGGCAAAAAGGCAGGATTAACCATAAAGGTCAACAACCTCGTCGATAAAGGCATCGTCACCCGTCTTTACGCAGCAAGCAACGCGGGGGTAAAGATCAACATGATCATCCGCGGCATGTGTGCGTTGGTTCCTGGAATTGAAGGCGTCAGCGAAAACATTCGAATCATCAGTATCGTTGATCGCTTTTTGGAACACCCACGCGTAGTGATCACGCACAATGATGGGGATCCTCAAGTCTACATTTCATCTGCCGATTGGATGACACGAAACATCGATCATCGTATCGAAGTTGCCGCTCCTGTTCGTGATCCACGTTTGAAACAGAGAATTATTGATATAACTAACATCCACTTTACCGATACAGTAAAGGCACGTTTGATAGACAAAGAGATGAGCAATAGCTATGTACCGCGCGGAAACCGTAAAAAAGTTCGCTCACAAGTTGCCATCTACGACTATCTTAAAAATATAGAAAAGCAAACAAGAAGACAAAAGTCAGATGTCTCAGATACTTGAAAAAGATGAACGCTATATTGCCGCGATCGATCTCGGCTCTAATAGCTTCCACATGGTGGTGGCGAAGGTGGTCGGCAGCGACCTACAGCTCATCAGTCGCCATAAACAGAGGGTTCGTTTAGCCTCTGGCCTAGACAGTGAATTGAATTTAAGTCACGCCTCCATGGAGCGAGCGTTGGAGTGTCTTGCGATGTTCGCAGAGAGGCTGCAAGGCTTTGATGAATCCAATGTGCGCATTGCTGCTACACACACGCTAAGAAGAGCGAAAAACGCGCATTTGTTTATCCAACGAGCAAAAGCAGTCATGCCATTCCCGATAGAGATTATTCCGGGAGAGGAAGAAGCGCGCCTAATTTACTTGGGTGTCGCACACACTCAAGTGGAATCTAATTCTAAACTGGTGGTCGATATTGGCGGTGGCAGCACCGAGATGATCATCGGACAAGAGTTCGAGCCAGAACTGCTTAATAGCAAACAGATGGGCTGCGTCAGCTTTACACAGCAGTACTTCAAAAATGGCAAGTTATCGAGCAAAAACTTCAGCAAAGCCATGCTCGCTGCCGAACAAAAGTTAGAGTCCATCGCGACCAAATACCGCAAGAAAGGTTGGGATATTGCACTCGGCTCATCAGGCACCATCAAAGCGATTCAAGAGGTATTGATTGGGCTGGGCTTTGAAGACGGTTTAATCACAGCAAAGCGTCTGAGTAAGCTCATTGATACTTTAAACGAGTTCGCGTCAATTGATGATATTCAGTTGACTGGCTTGACCGATGAACGTAAACCGGTATTTGCCGCTGGTGTGGCGATTTTAGCTGCGATTTTTCAGGCACTAAAAATCGACCAGATGTTTTTCTCTGATGGAGCATTGAGAGAAGGCTTGTTATATGAAATGGAAGAGCGGTTTGCTCGCTCTGACATTCGCATGCGTACCACGGAAAACCTAGCACAAAAACATCGTGTGGATCTCGAGCACGCTGCACGCGTAAAAGGTCACGCACGCGAGATGCTTGAACAAGTACATTCTGAGCTTGGGATTAAAAAGAAAAGCGAACTGTTTGATTTATTAGAATGGGCCGCTCTGCTGCATGAAGTTGGGCTAAGCATCAACCTACGCAGCTTCCATCGTCACTCGTTTTATATTCTTCTGCATTCAACCCTGCAAGGTTTTAACCGTGAGCAACAACTCGTCTTGGCGACGCTTGCACGCTTTCAACGCAAAGCGCTAAGGCTCAATGAGTTGCCAGAGTTCAACCTCTACAAACAAAGTGATGTGTTAAGCCTGATTAAGATTCTTCGTCTGTCCATAGTCCTTAATGGGCAACGCAACGACGACCCACTACCTGACATCACTTTATCGATCAAAGGCGATGAATGGATGCTCGCTTGTACCGATGAAGCATGGTTAGATAATAATAAGTTGCTGCATGCAGATTTACTGGAAGAACAAGATAGATGGGCAAGTGCGAAGTGGACACTCACTTTTTAGTTTTCGGTACAATGAAAAAAGTCGGCTTAAAGGCCGACTTTTTTTAACTCTTCCGCTGCGAAATCTGCAGTGATCGGTACATAGCCATCTTTTTCGACTAATGCTTGTCCCTGAGCAGAGAACATAAAACGAATAAACTCGGCTTCTATTGGAGATAACGGGTAATCAGGATGCTTGTTTACGTATACATAAAGGTAGCGTGATAGTGGGTACTTACCTGAGACAATATTTGTACGAGTCGGGCTAACATAGTTACCCCCGCGTTTAGCGATGGGAACCAACCTTACGCCAGCCACTCGATAACCAACGCCAGAATAACCAACTCCGCTGATGGTCGATGCCACAGATTGCACCACAGAAGCCGAGCCCGGTTGTTCATTCACTCGGGTTTTGAAGTCACCGCCACACAGCGCATTGCTTTTGAAGTAACCATACGTCCCGGACACAGAGTTACGCCCAAACAACTGCAAGTTGCGCTTCGCCCATTCGGCTTTTAAACCTAGTTGCTGCCAGTTAGTGATGAACTGACTTTCTCCACAACGCAACGTAGCGGAAAACATGGCGTCCAATTGATTAAAGTTCAAACCTTGAATGGGATTGTCTTGATGCACAAAAATACCGATAGCATCAATAGCAACGCGCAATGCTGTAGGTTTGTAACCATGCTGTCGCTCAAACGCTTCGATTTCTTTCAAACGCATCGGGCGGCTCATTGGGCCAAACTGCGCCGTTTGCTCTGTTAAAGCAGGTGGCGCCGTTGACGAGCCTGAAGCTTGAACTTGCGCGTTGATGTTCGGGTAAATGGATTTAAACTCTTCCACCCAAAGTGTGGTCATCCCCGCCAAAGTGTCTGAGCCTACCGAGAGCAAGTTACCAACAATGCCAGTGGTTTTATGGTAGTTCGGTAATGGCTTATCTTGAGCAACCGCCATACTCGAACAAATAAGCGCGATACAAGCGATGGCTTTACTGACTCGACGTCCCATTATTTCACCACTAAACGACTTGGAAGTACGAACGAGAACTTACTGCCTACACCGACTTCACTTTGAATTTCCAGGTGTGAGTCATGATGGCTCAGCGCATGCTTCACAATTGCCAATCCTAAACCACTGCCACCCGTATCGCGTGAACGTGCTTTATCAACTCGGTAGAAACGCTCTGTCAGTCGATGCAAGTGTTGTGGCTCAATGCCATCACCACTGTCTTCAACTTCAAGGCACGCACCTTGTGCGGTTTGATACCAACGAACATGAATATTGGCTCCCGGAGGAGTGTACTTCACTGCGTTGTAAACAAGGTTGGAGATCGCGCTGCGCAATTGGTCATCATCTCCAAGCACACGAAGGCTGGTATCGACATCAAACTTGAGTTTATGTTGGTCATCACCACTTAAGCTGATCGCTTCTTTCTCTAAGACTTCAAGCATTGCTGGCACGTTTACGACATCTTCCAACTCATGCATCGGCGCGGCTTCAATCTTAGATAAGGTAAGAAGTTGATTCACTAAGCTGTTCATGCGGTTAAGCTGCTCCGTCATCACCCCATGCGCTTTAGTCCACATCGGGCCGACGATCATATCTGGGTCTTCCGTCATCTCCAGATAACCTTGTAGTACGGTCATCGGAGTGCGTAGCTCATGAGAAACGTTGGCGAAGAAGTTACGACGCATTCCTTCAAGTTGCTTAAGTTGGCTCACGTCACGCACCACCATCAGGTGTTCACCTTCAGTGTAAGGCACGATACGCAGTTCTAACATACGTTCGACATTCAACGGCGAGCGCATTTCTAGCGGTTCAGAGAAATCTTTTTTATTGAGGTACTTGATGAAATCTGGAGTTCGAATCAGGTTCGAGATAGGTTGACCGGAATCTTCTGGCCAATGGAAGCCTAACAGGTGTTGAGCTAATCGGTTACACCAAACAATGTTGCCTTCCGCGCGAAATACTACGACGGCATCGGGCAATGATTCGGCACCGTTTCTAAAGCGACGGATCAGATTGGTGAGCTCTTTGCGTTTACGACGCTGACGCTGTTGCAAACGATAGAGACCGTTAAAGAGGGACTCCCAGTTACCACTGCCAGACGGAGGAGTCAGGCGTTTTTCATCCCATAACCAAGAAGACAAGCGCACTTGGTTATGTAAATGCCACACAAGCTGCAAAGCCGTGGCAGCCAAAAGCAACCACGGCATATAACCGAATATCCACCCCACTATCACCCAAGGGGTGTAAAAAAAAGCCAGCTCCCAGGCCAGCTTTTTCCACGTTAATCTTTCAACCACTCATTACTCCAGAAATGGCATTGATAAGCTGCGTAAAAATCTAAGCCTTTGTTGAGAAGCGGTAACCAGCGCCACGAACGGTTTGAATCAGTTTGTCGTGACCGGCAGCTTCCAGTGCTTTACGAAGACGACGGATATGAACGTCAACAGTACGGTCTTCAACATAAACATTGGTGCCCCACACGTTATTTAGCAGCTGCTCACGGCTGTAAACACGCTCTTGATGGGTCATAAAGAAGTGCAGCATCTTGAACTCGGTAGGCCCCATATCAACCGCTTCATCATTCGCAGTAACACGGTGAGAAACAGGATCGAGTTTAAGACCTTGAACATCAATCACATCTTCTAATGCGGTCGGCGTAACACGGCGAATAACCGCTTTAAGGCGAGCAACTAACTCTTTAGGAGAAAACGGTTTGGTAATGTAGTCATCTGCACCAACCTCTAAACCGCGAACTTTATCTTCTTCTTCACCGCGAGCAGTCAGCATCACAACAGGAATGTTGCGTGTAAGCTCTTCACGTTTCATGTGTTTGATAAAGTTAATGCCACTACCGCCAGGTAACATCCAATCCAGTAATACTAAATCAGGGAAGGGTTCAGCCAGTTTGGTTACAGCAGTATCGTAATCTTCCGCCTCTACCGCTTGGTAACCTTTTTGTTCAAGCACGAAGCAAAGCATTTCACGAATTGGAGCTTCGTCTTCAACAACCAGAATCCTTCTAGACATAATTGAGTAACCTTATGTTTGTTGAGCTAATGAATTTAAGAGACAAAGCGCGCCCCTCGATGCATAAGCATTATCACTACCAATTATGACACTTTTGTGACCTTTGAAAACAAATTTTCATATAACTTTCTTTTGGGGTTCATCCTGATATTTTTCATTTCTATTAAGACATCAGCTCAAAAATTCCCTATGATTACTCCCTTGTCATCAAGCCTAGAGAAGATTTATGTGGTTTAAAAACTGTCTGGTATATCGCGTTAACCGCGAGGTTAACTTCAACGCCGATCAACTAGAAACTCAACTCGCTGAGTTTCGATTCACCCCTTGTGGTAGCCAAGATAAACAAAAGTTTGGTTGGGTTAGTGCTATGGGTCGACATGGCGACATGATGACGCACGTGTCAGAAAACCGCATTCTGATCTGTGCAAAAAAAGAGGAGAAAATGCTGCCTGCTTCTGTGATTAAAGAGTCTCTGAATGCAAAAGTAGACGCTATGGAAGCGCAAGAAGGTCGCCCTCTGAAGAAGAAAGAGAAAGACAACTTAAAAGATGACATCGTGATGGACTTGCTGCCTCGTGCCTTTAGCCGCAGCAGCCACACTCACGTGTTGATTATGCCAAAAGAAGGCTTCATCCTTGTCGATGCAAGCAGCTACAAAAAAGCAGAAGACGTATTAGCGCTACTGCGTAAAACCATTGGTAGCTTACCTGTTGTTCCTGCGATTCCAGAAGTAGCAATTGAAACAACGCTAACTGAGTGGGTTAAAACAGGTAACACGCCGCAAGGCATCACCATGATGGACGAAGCTGAGTTAAAATCGGTACTTGAAGAAGGTGGCGTGATTCGCTGTAAGAAGCAAGAGCTGACCACAGATGAAATCCGCAATCACATCGCAGCTGACAAAGTCGTGACGAAACTTGCACTTAACTGGCAAGACCGAATCGAGTTCATCATGGCTGAAGATTCCGGCATCAAACGTCTAAAATTCTCAGATGAGTTGAAAGATCAAAACGACGATATCCCACGTGAAGATCAAGCGGCTCGCTTTGATGCTGACTTCTCACTAATGTGCGGTGAATTCAGCTCTTTCCTACCAAATCTATATGAAGCGCTAGGCGGCCTGCCTAACCCTAACGCATAAGATAACCCTACTTTTTAATAAATACGCCCTCACTTTTTGTAGGGCGTTTGTTCATCTAAAGCACAATTCTCCTAGTCACAGTTCACATTTTGACGTAAAATTTGCGCCCCATTTCCATAAGGTGGAATTGGCCTGACTTGTGATCAGATAAAAGAGAATTGAGCAATGACAACTGAGAAAGCATTCGTACCTGAGCTACTGTCTCCAGCGGGCAGCCTGAAAAATATGCGTTACGCATTCGCCTACGGCGCAGATGCAGTTTACGCTGGCCAACCTCGCTACAGCCTACGCGTACGTAACAACGAGTTTAACCACGAGAACCTAAAAATCGGTATCGATGAAGCACATACCTTAGGCAAAAAGCTTTACGTGGTATGCAACATCCAACCACATAACTCGAAGCTAAAAACCTTCATTCGTGACCTTAAACCAGTCGTTGAGATGGGCCCTGACGCGTTGATCATGTCAGATCCTGGTCTAATCATGATGGTTCGTGAAGCTTTCCCAGAAATGCCAATTCACCTTTCTGTACAAGCAAACGCTGTAAACTGGGCAACCGTTAAGTTCTGGGCAGCGAATGGCGTTGAACGTGTAATCGTTTCTCGCGAGCTTTCTCTAGAAGAAATCGAAGAAATTCGTGAGCATTGCCCTGAAACTGAACTAGAAGTATTCGTTCACGGTGCACTATGTATGGCTTACTCTGGTCGTTGCCTACTTTCTGGTTACATTAACAAGCGTGACCCTAACCAAGGTACATGTACTAACGCATGTCGTTGGGAATACAAAGTTGAAGAAGGCAAAGAAAACGACGCTGGCGACATCGTTGAGAAGTTTGACCCAACTGAAGCACAGCCTGTTGAAGTTCAAGACGAGCGCCCTGAAACCACTATCGGTCGTGGTAAACCAACGGATGAAGTGGTTCTGCTTTCTGAAGCGCATCGTCCAGAAGAAAAAATGGCTGCCTACGAAGATGAACACGGCACTTACATCATGAACTCAAAAGACCTACGCGCGGTTCAGCACGTAGAGCGTCTAACTAAGATGGGTGTTCACTCACTAAAAATCGAAGGCCGCACTAAGTCGTTCTACTACTGCGCACGTACAGCGCAAGTTTACCGTAAAGCGATCGACGACGCAGTTGCAGGTAAACCATTCGATGAAAGCCTAATGGGTACACTAGAAAGCCTAGCTCACCGTGGTTACACAGAAGGTTTCCTACGTCGTCATACACACGATACTTACCAAAACTACGACTACGGTTACTCAGTCTCTGACGCACAACAATTTGTTGGTGAGTTCACAGGTAAACGTCGTGGCGACATGGCAGAAGTTGAAGTGAAAAACAAATTCGTTGTAGGTGACAGCCTGGAGTTAATGACACCAAAAGGTAACGTTGTTTTCACTCTAGAAGCGATGGAAAACCGCAAATCAGAGTCAATTGAAGACGCAAAAGGTAACGGCCACTTCGTATTCATTCCTGTTCCTGAAGACATGGACCTAGAATACGGTCTGTTGATGCGCAATCTAAACGCAGGCCAGGACACTCGTAACCCTACTGGTAAGTAATCATGGCGTTACTCATCACTGACAAATGCATTAACTGCGACATGTGTGATCCGGAATGCCCGAATGGCGCGATCAGCATGGGAGACAGCATCTTCGAAATCGACCCTAACTTATGTACTGAGTGCAAAGGTCATTACGAAAAGCCTACCTGTCAGTCAGTTTGTCCAATAACAAAATGTATTATTACTGATCCAAACCACATTGAGACAGAAGAGCAATTGCTTGAAAAGTTTGTGGTGATTCAGGGACTCGCCTAAATAAAATGAGGTTCAACTTTGCGAACAAAGTTGAACCTTTTTTTATCCTGATTTTTCGATTGGATAGATATTGCAAAACAACTCTTTCTCAAAGTGATACTCGAGTCTTTCACGCCAATTTTCAGCTTGAGATACAGGAATTAAATAGAAGTTTTCCCTGCTCGTATCTGTAACGAAAGCCATTCCATATTGCATTAGCTCGTAATGCACATCATTAACAAATCCCGGATCGAGACGCTGACGTCCCGTCAGGTGATTAACATCTTCACGAGTCAATAAAACTCCCTTGGGATCACTGCTAAATCTGTGTCTTAACCACTCTGCAAATTCTTTTGCACAAATCATAGTCATGGTTTTGTCCTTGATTCATTCTACGGCAGGTCACTCCACAACCCCGCCTCAATACCTTGTCTGCGTTGCCTATTTTACTTACCAACCGACAGACATATTGTTCAGAAATCAGAGTATCGTGACGAAAGATCTTTCAAAACAGAGTCGTTACCACTCAACAATACATACAACCCGTTGTTTATTTAAGATTTCTATAATATGCCACCCAAACGAGTTGGGTTAGTTTTTGTATTGGTATTATTCACTGTAGACAAAAGTATGATGTTTCTCCAGTTTCATAAAAGAGATACCTGAGCCGAAACAAGAACAAAGATAAGACGTTATTTACTGACGATAAGTGGCTGACATTGTGGTGGAATCGCTTTTTTCTTTTTAGGTTTAGCCGCTACTTTTTCTGGCTGGGGCTTCGCTGGGACAACTGCTTTTGGCTTCCAACTCGCTAACTCCGAACCGCACCCATCACCAGAAGGAGGAGGTGCTTGATCGACACAATTAGAGCTTGAGTCAGGGCATGATAAGCGCACATGAAAATGATAATGATGTCCCCACCAAGGACGAACTTTACGTAGCCAAGAACGATCTTTTCCCCCTTCCTGAGCACACAGTTGCTCCTTGATAACAGGGTGAACAAAGATACGAGCCACCTCATCGCTCTTAGCAGCATAACGGATGAGTTCAAAATGCCTCTTATCCCATCGATGATTTAATATCGAGTAGTCTTGCAGATCAACCACACTCATCGGTTTCGGCAATTGAAGTTCGTTATAGGAGAGAGGAGAGTCAGCTAAACGCAACCAGATATCAATATCCAGCCCCGTTTGATGGCTTGAATGACCAGATGAAAAACGGCCGCCACGAGGTAAAGAAAGGTCGCCAATTAGTAAAGTAGTTTTTAACTTTTGATTCGCCTTTAAAGCTAGGCTTTCAACAAAATCTATAGTGTTAGGGTGCCCATAGTAGCGATTCGTTCGACTACGTAACACTTGATAACCTGTACCTTCTAAAGGCAGGGGGGAGGCCCCATCTAAGCAGCCGTTCGCGTAACTACCAATAGAAGAGGACATATTATGAGTGGGAGCACTAACTTGCTCCCATGGCGTAGCATAAAGAGGAGCTGAGACAAATAAACTGAAATAAAAAGAAAGACTCAGCCGCATCATACATCCCCTTTAGTAATGTTCACCATTATCATAGTAGGCATTTGGCGATAGTGCAGAAAAAATGACTGCTACATCAATATCTTCACCGACTACACCACGAACTTGTTGTGTAATTACTTTCGCCACCTTGTCTTGGGTCTCTTGTCCTCGATCAAACCACAAAACTTCAACAAAAGGATAAGCAGGACTTACCTCGCCCTCACTAAAGAAAGTTGTGTAGATGTACTCAAAAGTAAAATCTTCTCGTGGACTATTCATTAGTGGCTGGAGCTCGTCAGTCAGTGGCTTTGACAAAGCTTGTACTGCTTGAGGTTCTACAGCGCGAAATCGTAGATGTGGCATAAGGTTAATCCTATATTTGTATTGTCCTAAGATGATAACAGGAACAACAACGCTAATCATCCCAACAACAACTAGACGCGTTCTTAAAAATACCCAGAAAAACGCTAATAAATATCAACAAGAGCTTGAGATTCCAATCAGTGACATTCAACGATAAGGGATCACTAGCGGCTAGATATCAATCCCGCTGGAAATCTGCTGTTCTTTATATAGGGAAAGTAGATAAGAGATTAGGGCAGTTCAGACTTAGCTACCATTAGCTACGCGCCTAGAATCGCCTATTTGGGAACTTGAGTTCACAAAGAATAAATTTTGCCATTTTACAAACGTAAAAAAGCCCCAGTCTTTCGACTGAGGCTTTAAATATGGCAGGGGTGGAGAGATTCGAACTCCCAACACGCGGATTTGGAATCCGCTGCTCTGCCAATTGGAGCTACACCCCTGTAGTTCGTGTTTAATGAGACGACTCTC
>NZ_JBICJH010000023.1:0-94430 GCF_043102935.1 Vibrio sp. zbq_1 | reverse complement strand
TATTAACGGCGCTCAACCTGATTTCTTTAGGGAATTTTTTGGATTTTTTTGAAAAAAGTTCGTTTGGAAAGGGAATCGTGATGAAGCAGATAAAAAAGTAAAAAAACTTCAATTTTTCGCTAAAGCTTCTTTTCGAGCTGTCGATACAACCTGATTTTGCGTTGAAATTAAGAATCCAAATCGCCTAACCAAGCAAGGTAAGTGCGAGGTTTGGCGCCTGTTTAGCTTGGGCTAAAATAGTGGTACTGACTTGTTGCAAAATCTGCTGCTTCACCATTTGCGTGGTTTCTTTGGCGTAATCAGTATCTTGAATACGACTGTTCGATGCTGCTAAATTTTCGTGGATGTTATCTAGATTATTGATCGCATGATTGAAGCGATTTTGATATGCACCTAACTCGGCACGTTGGCTATCGACAAATTTCATCGCCGTGTCTAGTACAGCGACAGCTTGCTGCGCCCCACCAACGGTTGTGATGTTCAGGTTATTGACCGCATCATAACCTTTCAACGACATCCCAAGCTCACTCGCAAGATCTCCTGAGAATGAAATCGTTCCGGCGGTTTCTTCTCCTGCCATAAAGATCTGTAACTGGCCTTTTTCATTAACAGAAGCCGTCACTTTGTCGGTTTGACCATTAATGTAGGTCGCGAGTTCTTCAATATCATCACCGGCTTTGGCATTGATTTGGATTTTTTCCGTCTCGCCAGAACGGTTGGTGAAAGACATCGTCAGATCATTGGCGTTCTCTTTTACCTGCCAATCATAATCAGCACGCCCTTGAGCGACATAACTAAAGCCCCCCATTTCCAACCCGTCAGTGCGCATCGATTTCAACTCAATCTGTACGGCTTCACCAGAAGCAGCACCGATTTGAAAAGACGATTTGCCGAATGTGCCATTCAACAGTTTGCGTCCACCAAAAGATGTGGTTTCCGCAATGCGGTTCAACTCATCGTTTAACGCAGTGACTTCTTCTTGCAACGCGGTACGCTCGGCTTGACTGTTTGAGCCATTAGCCGACTGAAGCGACAAATCACGCATACGTTGCATGATGTTCGTCACCTCATTCATCGCGCCTTCTGCGGTTTGCATGATGGAGATGCCATCATTAGCGTTACGAACCGCCACATCCAAACCACGCATTTGTGATTGCAGACGATTGGAGATTTGCAGGCCTGCCGCGTCATCTTTTGCGCTGTTAATACGCTTCCCTGAAGACAAACGCTCCATGGATTGATTCAGCATATCCGTTGCACTGGTCAAATGACGTTGTGCGACAAGTGCTGCAACATTGGTATTAACGGTGATAGCCAAGAGACACAGACTCCAAATAAATTAAGGCTTTGGATACTTATCGACCAAGAAACAGAAAGATTTAGTGTTTTTTGAAAAGAGATTGGAATGAGAGAATAGAAAACAAAAAACCCTCCGAATGGAGGGCTTTGGAAACTTTTAACTATTCATTACTTAATGGCCAGTTCTGCTAGCATTTCTTGTGAAGGAGCGAAGAAGTACGCACCTGTTACCGCTTTAGTGAAGCGAAGCAGTTGGTCTGTTTTACCGTCGGTTACGCCGTACATGCTCTCTAGCATCACTTTGATATTGTGAAGGGTATTGCAGTAAGAGATGAACAACAGACCGTGCGCGCCAGTCACTGTGCCGTATGGCAAGCTATGACGAACAATCTTCAAACCTTTGCCTTCTTCTTTAATATCAACTCGACCAACGTGAGATGCTGCCGGTACGTCTTCTAGCTCGACTGAATCTGGTTTGGTGCGACCAATAACTTTCTCTTGAGCTTTGATATTTAGGCGATTCCAAGCTGGCAAGTTGTGCTCAAAACGTTGAACCATAACATAGCTACCACCAGCATATGGGCCATCTTTTACCAATGCTACGTCAGCGCGAGCGTCCCCTTTCGGGTTTTCTGTACCGTCGATAAAGTCCGTCATGTCACGTGCATCTAGGTAGCGGTAGCCGTACGTTTCATCCACGACCGTCACATCTTCTGCAATATCGGTTAGGAATTTGCGCAATACGTAAAAGTGCAAATCGTGGCGAGTAGAATGGCAGTGAATAAGCACATCAACATCTGTTGTTGGCGCAATAATGTCGCCTTCACCAAGTTGCGGGAAATCAATCAGCTCTTCTGGTGCGTCAATATTTAGGTGCTGCCAGAATGATTTGGTGAATGCGATGGAAATCGTCAGATTAGCGCCCGGTTGACTGTTGTTTAAGTCTTTAACCAGCTCAGGAAGTGCTTTCAGTTTCGCCAATACGTTTTCACGGTTTTGGTTCACTTTTAGTTGAGTGTACAGTGCAAATGGCCCTGCTTCTGGCACGATCGCCGTTTGAGCTTGTGACATTGAGGTATCCTCTATACTTTGCCCCATTGCGGGAAATTATTGTTTTTAATTTTTTGAAGGCTGTTTCGCATCGTGCTCAATCTGTGGCACGTTAAAACAGTCTTTTACCCATCTTCCGTTGAGAAGATAGATCATAAACCAAGTTAATAAGGTGATGGTTAGAGCATTTGCCCAATTGAATACACCATGTTCTAGGTACACATGATACATGGTCTGAGCGAGTTGAATACCGCACAAGATCAAAGTCATCTCACGGCCATATCGCGTTATTTGATTTACCCAACCACGATCTGGGTGACGCAATCCCATCAGCCACATCAATAACAGGCTTGGAATACCAATCGACAAACCTAAATACAACGTGCTGGAATCAGGATAGACAATGGACAAAAGCTTGCTGCCGCTTTCTCGGCTGACACCCGCCATTGCAAAAACCACCCAAGAGCGAGCCAGAAACATCCATCCTAGCCAAACAAGAATAGGCGCTTTCAAAAATCCATGAGCGTCATATTGGTCAAATGAGTAGCGCACAATATCGTCTTCTTAGTTTCATAAAAACGCCACTTTAACCGATCGATTCAGAGTTGCAAGCAAGCAAAGATGAGAACTAAAGTTCATTTCATCATCTTACGCAGGTAAACTAAACGCAGATTTACAGTGACGTCGATGAGAAACATGAAAAAAAGAACCCCTGCAACCCCAGTTCCTTCTCTAGAAACTCAAACCGAAGCCATGAAGATCGCAAAAGCGACACAGAAACCGGGTCAAACGAAAGAACAAACCAAACTGATTGCTCAAGGTATCGAAAAAGGCATCGCTCAATACAAAAAACAGCAAAAAGAGCGAAATCGTCAAGCAGATAAAGCAAAGAAAAAACAGCAGCGTGAAAAACTGCGCCAGCATGAAGAAGATGTTATCGAGTCAGACAACATCACAGATGATACGCCAAACCACTTCTCAAGTAAGCTGCCTTGGGCGCTACTTGCGTTAAGTTGGATTGGCTTTGCGGCCTACATTATGTTGGGTAGATAACGGATGAAACAGGTATTACTTGGATTTTTTGCCGTACTTCTCTCTGGTTGTACGATGCCTTCTCACGTGACTCATGCTCAAAGCCAAGATGTTCATATTCGCATTGACGGTCAGTTCAACCCTGAGCGATGCGAATACAAAGGTGAAGTCACTGGAAGTGAGGGCCATTGGTATAACTACATTTTCATGACCAATGACGCGATGATGCAAGGGGCGATGAACGATTTAAAAAACAATACTGCGGCCATTGGCGCGGACACAGTGTTCATGGTTTCTCCGCAAGATTTCATCACCTCATTTAGCGTGCTGGGTTCTGCTTACCTCTGCAATGAGTGACGCCTAGATATGAAAAAAGCCAGCGATTGCTGGCTTATGCACGAAATCCAAGACTGCTAGCGATATCTCTCTCCCGATCTAAAACCCATTGGCTATCAAAAGGTCCCCAATCCGAAAGTTGGTAATAGCCGTCATTATGACGTCGGCCATCTTGAACGAATATGAGTTCAATGCCGATCCCCGGTAATGCCTTTAGTACATCTTGAATTGTACGACGAGGCCACCCCGTTTTTTCGATCAACTTTGGCACATTCGGCCTTTCTAGGTTTTCCACCAACAAGGCCAAATATAGCCGCCTTGCAAAAACAGGACTCAATTCCATTGACACCTCCTAAAATTGTGCTGAATCATTATTTCGTTTTTGCCAAGTAAGATGTTGCGTTTGATCAATAACTCGACTTTTCCACTTGATTTAGGCGTTTTTTTATCCGCTTTATGCCAAATTAAGTTCTGTTTTGGCATGTGAGACCAGTTATCCACTTCTATATGAAAATTATTCTCCACAGCGTTTTGTCAGTTTGATTGCTTCTTGATAGGATGCTGAATCAGCCAAGAAATACCTCCCCAAAGCGCGTTGCGCTCTAGAGAGTAAAAACAGAATAAAAAAGGGAAACATTATGACAATTACCATGTTCGGCATTCCAAACTGCGACACCATCAAAAAAGCAAAGAAATGGTTGGAAGCTGAAAACATTGCGTTTGATTTTCACGACTACCGCAAACAAGGTATTGATGCTCAAATGGTGACTGAATTTTGTCAGGCGCTAGGCTGGGAACAAGTTCTCAACAAACGTGGCACCACGTTCCGCCAACTGACTCAAGAACAAAAAGACACGCTTAACGAAGAAAATGCTATTGCGCTGTTGGTTGACAACCCAGCGATGATTAAGCGCCCAATTCTGAACGTAGACGGCCAACTCCATATCGGTTTCAAAGCAGACCAATACGCTACGATTTTTAATTCATAAATGTAAGGAAGACTCAAGGATGACAGACAGTCCAGTACTGGCACTTGCAAAAGACCTGATCAGCCGCCAGTCCGTAACACCTGAAGATGCAGGTTGTCAGGACCTAATGATCGAGCGTTTAAAAGCGCTCGGTTTTGAAATTGAAGTCATGGTGTTTGAAGACACCACCAACTTTTGGGCGCGTCGCGGTAACGAAGCGCCATTGTTTGCTTTTGCAGGTCACACAGACGTTGTACCCGCAGGCAAGCTAGAACAATGGGATACACCACCGTTCGAGCCAACCATCATTGATGGTTACCTTCATGGTCGTGGTGCAGCCGATATGAAAGGCTCTTTGGCGGCGATGGTCGTGGCCGTTGAACGCTTCATTGCCGAGCACCCAAATCACAAAGGCTCTATTGGCTTTTTGATCACTTCTGATGAAGAAGGCCCTTTCATTAACGGTACCGTTCGCGTCGTAGAAGCGCTGATGGAGCGTGGTGAGAACATCGACATGTGCATCGTTGGCGAGCCTTCTAGCACAGAAATTGTGGGCGATGTTGTGAAAAATGGCCGCCGTGGTTCAATTACCGGCGACCTAACCGTAAAAGGCACACAAGGCCATGTAGCCTACCCTCACCTAGCCAATAACCCTGTTCACGCATCGCTACTTGCCATCCACGAACTGGCAACAACAGAGTGGGATAAAGGCAATGATTACTTCCCACCAACAAGCTTCCAGATTCCCAATGTTTCTGCGGGTACAGGGGCTTCCAACGTGATTCCTGGCGAGTTCAACGTTCAATTCAACCTACGTTTTAGCACCGAACTGAACAATGACACTATCGTCCAGCGCGTAACAGAAACACTGGATAAGCATGATCTCAACTACGATCTACATTGGACATTCAACGGCGACCCATTCTTAACGGACACGGGTGCCCTACTTGATGCTGTGGTCGCTGCCGTAGCGGAAGTGAACAACACTAAACCAGCTCTGCTCACAACGGGGGGTACATCAGACGGACGTTTCATTGCTCGCATGGGCGGTCAAGTTGTTGAGCTTGGACCTGTCAATGCCACGATTCACAAAGTGAACGAGTGCGTAAAAGTGGACGATCTTGAGAAGTTGACTGACATGTACGAAAACACCTTAAAACACCTACTCGCGAAGTAGTCGCACGTAGTTAACCCATTGATGAGCATACCATGACTCCTGCGCAACTCACCGGAACAACCGATTCTCACCTTCAATCAACCATGGTTGGTCAGAAGGCTTTTTTAATGCATCCCGATGTCGCGAACGATCTGCTCAATATGATCGAAGCAGCGAAAAAAGCGGGATTTAAAATGGAAATTGCCAGTGGCTTTCGAGACTTTTCTCGCCAGCGAGCAATTTGGAATGGGAAGTTCGAAGGTGAGTTGCCGATTTTAGATTCTAACTCGCAGCCTTTAAATAAGGCTGCGTTAAGTGACGAAGAAAAACTAAAGGCCATTCTTCGCTGGTCGGCATTACCAGGAGGAAGTCGTCATCATTGGGGGTGTGATTTCGATGTGTATGCTCGCAACTTACTTCCACCAGACACCAAGTTGCAATTGGAACCTTGGGAATATCTAGAAGGTCATCAGCTGGCGTTTTATTGTTGGTTAAAAGATCACATTGATGAGTTCGGCTTTTTCTTCCCTTATCTGCAAGATTTAGGTGGCGTCGCCATTGAACCTTGGCACATCAGCCACAAAACCATCGGTCAACAATGTGCTGCTCAACTGAACGCCGAAATGCTAAAAGATGAGCTGGTTCGACAAAATCAACAACACAACATTGCAGGGCTAGAATCGATACTGAATAATTTAGATAGCATCTTATCTACCTATATTCGCAATATCACCCCACCACCGGAGGCGTTATGATCGAATTTCTTACCAACCCTTGGGTGATCATCATTGTGGTCTTGAGTGTGATCATCGGGAACATTGCCGCTCTGAAGTACACCGCCAAAATGAAGTTCAACCAGATGGATAAAGGTCGCAAGAACGATTTGGATCGTCTAAATGAGCTAGATAAAGAACGTTACGGCGACGATGAAAGTAACAAGCACGAACAAAAATAAGCGGCTTTTTAGTCGCTCTTGCTAATTGAGTTAAGCATCAGAATGCTGTGATTTGGACTGTGCTCCGAGCAACGAAAAACGATCAAAAAAGGGACCGAATGGTCCCTTTTTAATTCAACTATCTAACTTACTCTTTCACCACCGCACCAAGGACTGGCACCAGTGATTTCAAGAACTCTTCTTCAACAGGTTTGCCTGATGAATCGGTAATGTTGATAGAAGTGCGGTTGCCCAAGTCCCCTAGCAAGAAGGTGTATTTACCTGCTTTTAGGTCGACTGGCTTCACGCCAATTTCATTCCAGAATTCATCATCTGGAGATGCATACTTCGCTGTTACCGTACCTTGTGACTGGCTGCGCTCTTCAATCGTGAAGCCCATCTTAGGCAGAATGTTCGGTAAACGCTGCCACAATACATTGTATTGCGCACGAGCGATGATAACTGGCAGACCACTGCGGTCTTTGCCCATCGTGACAGGAATCTGTTTCACCAACTCTTGAGCTTTACGCTGCGCTTCTTCACGAACTTCTTGATCGTAACGAGCCGTTACTAAGTTAGTCATGAACACGTTGTAACGCTCGCGGTTAGTCGCAGTCACTTCCTTAACTTGATCGCCTTCACGCCAGTCAATTAAGCTCACTTTGAAACCGTGTCGGCCATTTGCTTCTGCACGAGAGATCTCGTATCGGCTACCAATTTCTAGCTCTTCGTCAGGAGAGTTCCACGTTACCCAACCTGTCTCGATTCGAGAATCAGTTTGACTTTCCACTGGAATTTTTCTTGCTTCAACCATGCCTTGCACAGTTTGCCAAACTTTATCTAGCTCATCTTTGCGCAATAGCCAAAGTGTCACTTCACCGTTACTACTGCGATCTAGGCGCGCACCAGGAATCAACTCAAGTACTTGCTGAGGTGGACGGATATCAACCGACTTCCCTAAGCCACCCGCATAATTGCCCTGAGGGATGTCATAGTTTGGGTAGAACTGAGGTTGAGCTCCTTGCGGAACGTTCCATGCCTCTAGAGCTGGTGTGTTCAAATACTCGAAATCGTCTTTTGCTTGACGACGTTGGTTGGCACCACCTGAACAGGCAGTCAATACGAATACAGCTAATGAACTTAACACTAACTGGCTTGAAAGCTTCATCTATACTCCTAAAACACTGAGGGCTTAATCGCCCCCAGTATGAACTTCAATCCTAGTAAATACCTGCGTCTGTCAACGCCTGTTCCACGATCGGCTGCGATTTTTCAGAAAGTGCGGTTAAAGGAAGACGCAAGCCACCTTCTTCAATCAAACCCAGCTTATGCGCTGCCCATTTTACTGGGATCGGGCTTGATTCAACGAATAGGTTTTTATGCAGAGTCATCAAACGTTGGTTAATGATTTCTGCCTCTTCGAATTTACCTTCACTTGCCAAATGGAACATGTCTGCCATGTCTTTCGCTGCAATATTGTTCGTTACCGAGATAACACCATTGCCGCCCAGTTTCACGAATTCCAAGCCCGTCGCATCATCACCACTTAGTAAGATAAAATCTTCGCCACAAAGTTCACGGTGAAGTGCAATTCGGCTCAAATCGCCCGTCGCGTCTTTTAGAGCAACGATATTATCAAGCTTTGACAAGCGTGCCACTGTCTCAGGTTGCAGATCTACGGCAGTACGACCCGGTACATTGTACAAAATTAGAGGTACGTCACTCGCTTCTGCGATCGCTTTGTAATGCTGGAACAAACCTTCTTGTGTTGGTTTGTTGTAATAAGGCGTCACACTCAAGAAACCTGCGATACCAGAATCCGCGAGTAATTTGCTAAATGTCACGGCTTCGTGGGTTGCATTTGCACCCGTGCCGGCAATCACAGGGATGCGACCGTTGGCAAACTCAACAGTTTTATTAACGACCTTTACATGCTCTTCAATGGTCAGTGTCGCTGACTCACCTGTCGTGCCTACTGCCACAATACCGTCTGTACCCGCTTCGATGTGGTACTCTACTAGCTTTTGTAGACCGTCGAAATCTACTTCACCATCTGCTTTGAATGGTGTAATCAGCGCTACGATACTTCCTGAAAACATGTTTATCTCCCTCATTTAACTCTTTCTGCATGGTACTGTAATGCGATTGAAAAACACAAGAGCGTAAACTCGCTTACAAAGTACAAATGAATGAATAATTATCAGTTGTTAGAGGTCTAGCAACTTAATTGCGCAATTTGGTCTTATTCCCAGCAATTTTGATAATCGTCTTGGTTATCTGGTTCTGTGCCTTAGCAGCCTGAAAAGGCTTGTTTTAGCGAGAATGACTTGGATATGTGCCCTTTAATTATCTAGGCGACAGGCCACGGGTAACTTCACCAAAGAATTTTTGCGGCCTATTGTTACGCTCAGAAATATACGCTTTAGCGACATTTATCAAGTCAGGTTTTAGTGAATAAAAAGGCTAGTTTAGCGCCAAATAAACCACTGATAGCGGCTCGCCAAGTTTTCACTGCTCATATTGTGCTTATTTTCAGCATTTTCCCTGCTCGATGGCCTTCTGTGTCCCAGTCTACCCCATACTCACTGCTTAGCACTTCACCTTTTTTAATCTCAATTATCCTGCGAACTAAAAAAAGAACTCGCTCGATATTTCTCTTCGATATCTGTGCTAACATCTCTCTATTGAAGAAAGGACAAGAAGCTTATTTATGA
Source organism: Vibrio sp. zbq_1 (assembly GCF_043102935.1). NCBI lineage: Bacteria > Pseudomonadati > Pseudomonadota > Gammaproteobacteria > Vibrionales > Vibrionaceae > Vibrio > Vibrio sp. zbq_1. The sequence continues at coordinate 84,941 of NZ_JBICJH010000023.1, read as the reverse complement.
AGCAACATCTGGTACTTACAGCAGTTGGAACGGATCGTCCGGGCATTTGTAACCAAGTGGTTAAGCTCGTGACTCAAGCTGGTTGTAACATCGTTGATAGCCGCATCGCTATCTTTGGCAATGAATTTACTCTGATCATGCTACTGACTGGAAATGCCAGTCACATCACTCGTGTTGAAACACAACTGCCACTATTAGGGCAAGAGCATGACCTAATCACCATCATGAAGCGAACGTCTGCGCACGAACTGCTCGACAACAGTTACACGATGGAAGTCTTCATCGAATCTGAAGATCGTCCAGGACTGACAGAGAAATTTACTCAGTTCTTCGCAGACCAACACATTGGCTTAGATTCGCTCAGTGCACAAACCATTAGCAAATCCAAACTGCAGCTTGATGCTGACCAATTTCATATTGCGATCACTGCATCGGTCAGTGCCGATTGCAACCTGATGCAATTACAAGAAGATTTTGATGAACTTTGTAAGTCGCTCAACGTACAAGGTTCTCTGAATTTCATTAAAAACACACTATAAAGTAAAGGAAATTATAATGAATACGCTGACAGCAGGCTCGCCAGCGCCAGCCTTCTCTTTGCTCGACCAAGACGGCAATACTGTTACTCTTGATGACTTTAAAGGCAAGAAAGTCCTTTTCTATTTCTACCCAAAAGCCATGACTCCAGGCTGTACCACGCAAGCAAAGGGCCTGCGTGATGTAAAAGCAGAACTAGATGCGCACAACGTGGTTGTTCTGGGTGTCAGTATCGACCCAGTTAAGCGCCTAGGTAAGTTCATTGAACGTGATGAGCTAAACTTCACGCTACTGTCTGACGAAGACCACGCTGTTGCTGAACAATTCGGTGTGTGGGGCGAAAAGAAATTTATGGGCAAAGTTTACGATGGCCTTCACCGCATCAGCTTCTTAATTAATGAAGAAGGCGTGATTGAGCACGTATTCAACAAGTTCAAAACGAAAGATCACCACGAAGTGGTTCTGAACTACCTAAACGAAAACGCCTAATGCGAGCTCGTTTAGAGTCATACGTTAAGAGTTAACGTTCTAAGAATCGAAAAAGCCCAGCATTGATTGCTGGGCTTTTTATTCAATCGAATAATTACTAAGCTTTGCTCAATGTCGAACGCGTTACTCTTGGACGGGTTCGCTCTCTTCGGTGCTTGGTAGCGCATTCCAAACGGCTTTCACTAACGTCGCTAATGGGATCGCAAAGAAGACTCCCCAGAATCCCCATAAACCGCCAAACACCAATACCGCAACAATAATCGCAACCGGGTGAAGGTTAACCGCTTCTGAAAATAGAACTGGCACAAGCACATTACCATCTAGCGCTTGGATGATGCCGTAAGCCAGCAACAACCAGTAGAATTGTGGCGTCATGCCCCATTGGAACAAACCAACAATCGCAACCGGTACGGTTACCGCAGCTGCACCAATATATGGAATCAATACCGACAAGCCTACAGCAACGGCCAATAGCGCGGAGTAACGTAGGTCTAGAATCGCGAATGTTACGTAGCTCACGCCACCAACAATCAAGATTTCCAGCACTTTCCCGCGAATGTAGTTCGAGATTTGCTCGTTCATCTCGTGCCAAACTTTGTTCGCCAGCTTACGGTTTTTCGGCAAAATGCCGCTCGCCATTCTAAGCATTTCTTCTTTGTCTTTAAGTAGGAAGAAAATCAGCAGCGGCACCAAAATCAAGTACACCGCCAATGTGGCAATACTGACTAACGATGCAAGTGAGCCTTTTACCACGCTTTCACCCAAACCTAGTGCTTGGTTTTTCGCGTTGGTCACGACGGTTTCTACAATTTGTAGGTTCGCCAGTTCCGGATGGCGCTCAGGCAACGTCATGATGAACTTTTGCAGCCCGTTATACATGTTCGGAATATCGTTGATTAAGTTGCCAACCTGAGTCCAGATCGTCGGAACCAAGCCAAATAAGGCGATCAACATGATGCTGATAAAAATCAAGAGAACAATAATCACTGATAAGGTGCGAGGCACACCCATACGAGACAATTTAACCACTGGCCATTCTAGGAGATATGCCAATACGATCGCCACCAGCAATGGCGCAATCAAATGCCCAAAGAAGTAAATGGTGATAAAACCAAACAGCAAAATGGCGACAAGGCTTACTGCGTGGGGATCTGAGAAGCGGCGTTGATACCAACGACTTACCATTTCGAACATCTTATGCGGATTCCTTATTGAAAACAGTCAATGTGTAGTGCTCTGGTGTAGATTGGCAATCAACCACGTACCCTTGAGTACGAAGGTAATTCACAATGTCTCGTTTAGAGCTGTTATCCACCACTTGAATGACAAGGTGATGATACTGCGATTCTTCATCCTGAAAGACCTCAGCAGCGTGACGCTTGGCAAGTAACAGCGCCATTGGGCAGCGTTGCTCGCGCAAATCAAGTAACATGGATTCCATTGTATTGCTCTGCACTTATGATAGGGTTGTATTGTAACGGCTTTTTGAGCTGGTGCTAGCACTTCTGACATGATTTAACCGCATGCTGAAATGACTCGGATATAAAACAATTTACGAAACCAATTCATTTATTTTTGGTCTTAGTGCTAGCCTATTCATCCTAGGGGATGACCATAAAGTATAGTGGTGATGTTGTGAGGTACTCGACCTCCAACCACGTACTTAGGTATTTTGGAGAATCTTTAAACCGTATGTTAAAACGCACTCGCTCGCTCGTTTGTTTGTGCCTTGCTGCTGCAATCAGTTCACCAACGACTTACGCCAATAGCATCGACTTGCCTGATATTGGTACAGCAGCTGGCGGCACGCTTTCTATAGACCAAGAGTTGATTTATGGCGACGCGTACATGCGCATGCTCAGAGCCAGTAAGCCTATCGTCAACGATCCGGTCATCAACGAATATATCGATTCCCTCGGACACCGCCTCGTGGCCAACGCGAACGATGTAAAAACGCCGTTCCACTTCTTCATGATTCGTGATCGTAATATCAACGCCTTTGCCTTTTTTGGCGGTTACGTTGCATTGCACTCAGGGCTATTTCTTCATGCTCGTAGCGAAAGTGAACTCGCATCCGTTGTCGCGCACGAAATTGCACACGTAACACAGCGCCACCTAGCACGCAGTATGGAAGACCAAGCAAGACGCTCTCCAGCGACTTTAGCTGCGCTTGCTGGTGCATTATTACTTTCGATTGCTTCACCAGAAGCAGGCATGGCAGCGATTACCGCCGCAACAGCAGGCAACATGCAAAGCCAAATCAACTACACTCGCTCAAACGAGAAAGAAGCCGACCGCTTCGGTATCGCAACCTTGGCGAAAGCAGGATTTGATGTGCAAGCAATGCCGCGTTTTTTTGGCCGTTTAGCCGATGAGTACCGCTACGCGAGTAAGCCACCACCAATGCTACTGACTCACCCTTTACCAGAAGACCGTGTAGCAGATAGCCGTCAACGAGCACAAGCTTATCCCCCAATGCGCATTGCACCCTCTATCGATTACCATTTGGCGCGCGCACGCATTGTCGCGCGATATGCCGGTATCGACGGACAAGCCGCACTAGGTTGGTTTGAGCGTACTCAAAAGAAAGCTTCAGCGGACATCATGCCGTCATTTGATTACGGCCGAGCGCTGGTTCATCTGGACAACAAACGCTTATCACAAGCAGAACCGATTTTGAAAAAACTGTTAGCGCAAGATCCGGGCAACCCATTCTATTTAGATGCAATGACCGATCTATACATCGAGAAAAAACAGCCACAAAAAGCTGTTGAGTTGCTAAATAGCGCGCTAAAGCGTAATCCTCAAAACAAAGTATTAACCATTAACTACGCCAACGCGTTGCTTGAAGCAAACCAAAATGATCAAGCGGTGCGTACGCTTCAGCGTTATACACACGATAACCCAGAAGATAGCAATGGCTGGCAGCTATTATCGAAAGGCTATCATGCCCTTGGACGTAGTGATGAAGAGCTTGCAGCTCGCGCGGAAATTCTGGCACTAAGAGCAAACTGGAATAAAGCGATTCAATATTACAGTGAAGCAAGTAAAATGGCCGAATTGGGTAGCTTAGAACAAGCGCGATACGATGCTCGTATCGACCAACTCATGATCCAACGAGATCGATTCATGGCATTACAATAACGAAATGGAGAAAACCATGTCAGTCGTGATTTATCACAACCCACGTTGCTCAAAGAGCCGTCAAACTCTTGAGTTACTTGAGCAAAATGGTGTTACACCGGAAGTCGTAAAATACCTAGACACACCACTAAATGTGGATGAACTAAAAGCGCTATACGCTCAACTCGGTTTCTCATCAGTACGTGAAATGATGCGTACAAAAGAAGACGTTTACAAAGAACTTGGTTTAGGCGAAGCATCAGTAAGTGACGAACAATTGTTCGAAGCGATGGCGCAAAACCCAAAATTGTTCGAACGTCCAGTTGTTGTAGCAAACGGCAAAGCTAAAATTGGTCGCCCACCAGAGCAAGTATTGGATATTCTATAAATGGATTGCCAGATCCTTATTTTATACTTCAGCCGTCATGGCTCAACAAAACAACTGGCAAGACAGATAGCAAGAGGAGTCGAATCGACTCCTCAATGCCAAGCAATTTTGCGTACAGTTGAAGAATTGTCACCTCACTCACATACCCCTTCCGATCCAATTGTTACTCTAGAGGAACTGAAAAAGTGCGACGGTCTAGCGTTCGGTAGTCCCGTTTGGTTTGGCAATATGGCAGCGCCTTTAAAGCACTTTTGGGATCAAACCACCCCTTTGTGGGTCAGCGGTGACTTAATCGATAAGCCAGCTTGTGTATTTACCTCATCATCTTCGATGCATGGCGGTCAGGAGACCACACTTCAAAGCATGATGACGCCACTACTGCATCACGGGATGATGGTACTTGGTATTCCTTACGCTGAACCAGAGCTGCATTCGACCCAATCTGGTGGCACGCCCTACGGTGCCAGCAGTGTAGGACACGAACCAAGTCTCACAGCGGAGGAGACTCGCCTGGCACAACAATTAGGTAAACGACTAGCAACAGCAGCGTTAAAGCTCAAAGCTTGTCACTAATACCAGTATTAATAATTAGTAGAATTGGTATCAATTCAAGGATAGAGAATCGATGTCTGACTCTTTCGAAGAACAACCACCTCTTGGTGCTCAAGCAAAAACGTATCGCTACCTCGCTTTGTTCGGCAACTTAGCTTTATTAGCATGGGTCGCGATTTGGCAACTCGCTTTATCTCCTCACCCTCATCTGAGTAGCACAACACTCGCGATTGCATGGTGTATTCCGTTATTGCTACCGTTACCTGGCATCTTAGCGGGCAAACCTTACACGCATGCATGGGCGAACTTTGTCTTGATGCTGTATTTCTTGCACGCACTCACTATCTTGTACGTGGACGGTGGTGAACGGTGGTTGGCAGCGGTTGAGCTGGTGCTTACCTCTCTTGGTTTTGCTGGCAATATTTTATTTGCTCGTGCTCGAGGAAAAGAGCTAGGCCTTAAACTCAAACGCTTGTCACAAGTAGAAAAAGAAGAAAAAGCGAAGTTCAATAAATAACTTCTCTGATTCAAAAACAAAAAGAGTCGCAATTGCGACTCTTTCTTTATTCTATGCTCAAACGCAGATTAACTTTGCGAAGTAGAATTCCACTCATAAATCAGATCGTATTGATCTTGCACTTGAGGAATCACAACAGGCTGTTGTACTTGCACTGCTGGCACAGTTTCCTCAACGGCTTGAACCACCGTTTTTGGTTGCCCTTCTATAGCTTGAGCCTCTGAAGGTAGAGTTTCTACCGATTGCTCTTCCGATGGCGTCACTTCTTCAACGTCACCGAGTGGATCTTCAAATTCCATCAATTGTGAGATAGACGAAGCCTCTTGCTCAAATGCTTGTTGTGAAGCAAGCAAATGAATAGTCAGCGTTAACTCACTGCCTTGTACACGCTTGATTTCTGTGCCCGCCACTGAATTCAATTTGGTAAGTGCATTTTCTAAACGGAAGAAATCAGCAGCAGACGTTACATTTAACACTTTCACGTTCACAGCTTTAGAAGACTTGCCTGAGACAACAACGGCGTTTTTACTTGCGTAGTAATCAGCAATACCATCCACCATTGCGGAAATAGCGTCTGCACCTGTTGCCGACCCGCTGCGTGGAGAAGTTTGCGCATCAATAATCTTTGCAGGCGCTTGGTCATACAAAGTCCAACGAATCTGCTCGCCTTGCGCACGAATAATTAATACCGCGTCCGCTGGGTAACGCTGGCTGGCTTGGCTAATCGGTTCAATGAAACCGCCCCAAAGATCAGACGTGTTTACGCCCGTGACATCGTCAAAATCCCCAACAGGAATCGTAATTGGAAGGCCACGAGCTTCCGTTGCTTTTTTCAACGCAGCAACGTTGACAGAATCAGAATGTTCCCATGCAATTGCGCGGTCGTAATCTTGCTCTTCCACCAGCCAAACCAAAATATTGGCACGATTCGGTGACCATGAAGGCAACTGAGCTTGAGTCAAAAGCGATTGAATTTGCCCACTGTTAAACAACATTTTAAGACTTGCTTTGCCATCAACTTGGCTTTTCCCAAGCTGAGAAATATAGTGAGAGCTAGAACTCAGCGCCTTTTGGATAACAGGGTTGCTTAGAGAAGATTGAGAACCAGTCGCTCGAACAATCACATCTTTCATACCTTGTTCACGAGCCGCAGACTCACCGTCGTTCTGCTCACTGTCGATAACCACTTCGGCACGATAGATATCTACCTGAGTTAATGCATACACCGGCAGGGACAACCAACCGATCAGTAAGAGAGCTAAATAGCGCATAGTTTTCATAATCCTCTAAACAAGAACCCGCATAATAAGCAACTATCAAATCTTGAGCAAGGCGCGTACTGAGTGAATTGTTTGTAGTTTGACCAAGTTAATGCCGTTTTTTGCATCACTAGGTGATTAATTAACGTTACCCCATCAACATGAACTCATATCGATGCATATTGAAAGACATAAAACCTGATATTCATTGCTCTTGAAGCTTCATTTTCAAGAGCGCTTATTAGATCACAGCACATCGATATTCTTTGAATGGCTTAATTTGGACTCGTAAAATCGTCCATTTTGCAAGCAACCAACTCTCAAAACATTCGTTTGGATGATAAATTCATTCGAAAGTTTGATCTAAGCAACGTTGCAAACGATTGCAGGATGATAGAATTCGTCGGATTTGTCTGCGTATCTTTGAAATAGGGAATTATTATGAAAAATGCGTTACAAGGCGCTCAAATGCTCTTTGTCGCTTTTGGTGCTCTCGTGCTCGTGCCGCTTCTGACTGGTCTCGATCCAAACGTAGCCCTCTTTGGTGCCGGTGTCGGTACTCTCCTCTTCCAATTAATCACTAAACGTTCTGTCCCAATCTTCCTTGCCTCTTCTTTTGCGTTTATTGCTCCTATTATGTTCGGTATCCAAACTTGGGGTATTGGTGCAACTATGGGCGGCTTGATGGCGGCAGGTTTGGTTTACGTTGCGCTTGGCGCGATGATCAAAGTGCGTGGTGTAGGGTTTATCCATAAGATTTTGCCACCGGTTGTAGTTGGCCCAGTGATCATGGTTATCGGCCTTGGCCTTGCGCCAACGGCAGTCAACATGGCGGTAGGTAAAACGGGCGACGGTGCGGTTCAGTTAGTAAATGGCGATGCTGCGGTCATTATCTCTGCTGTTTCACTACTAACGACAATTGCACTTAGCGTGTTCGCAAAAGGGTTCCTAAAACTGGTTCCTATCGTGGGTGGTATTTTGGCGGGCTATTCAGTATCCCTATTCTACGGTGTGGTTGACTTTACACCTGTGGCTCAAGCAGCTTGGCTTGCAATGCCCAACTTCACCATGCCTGAGTTCAACATCAACGCGATTCTATTCATGATCCCAGTTGCAATCGCTCCTGCGGTGGAGCACGTGGGTGACATGTTGGCTATCTCAAATGTAACGGGTAAAAACTACCTGAAGAAACCAGGCCTACACCGCACTATCGCGGGTGACGGAATCGCGACAATTGCAGCATCAATGGTTGGTGCGCCGCCAAACACTACTTACAGTGAAGTAACAGGCGCGGTAATGCTGACCAAAGCTTTCAACCCTGTAATCATGACTTGGGCTGCCATTACCGCTATTGTTCTTGCGCTGGTAGGTAAGCTAGGTGCGATTCTGCAAACCATTCCTGTGCCAGTAATGGGCGGCATCATGATTCTTCTGTTCGGTTCTATCGCAACCGTCGGTTTGAATACGCTGATTAAGAACAACGTTGATCTACACAAATCTCGTAACCTGGTGATCGTTGCAGTAACACTGGTATTTGGTATCGGTGGTATGGCTTTCGGTATCGGCGAGTTCAGCCTACAAGGTGTAAGCCTATGTGGTATCGTGGCAATCCTTCTTAACCTAGTGCTGCCACACGACCTTGGTGAAAACCACGTGGTTGATAACGCTCAAATGGAAGAAGAAAGCGCGAAGTAATTCGACTGCGCGACTTTTAAGTGGCGCACTTTAACCTTTCTAAATAAATAAACAGCAACAAAAAAGGCTTGGTGAAAACCAAGCCTTTGTTTTATTCGGAGTAACTAATTACTTAGTACCGAAAATCTTATCACCTGCATCACCAAGACCAGGAACGATGTAGCCTTTGTCGTTTAGCTTCTCATCGATTGCCGCAGTGTAAAGCTCAACGTCTGGGTGCGCTTTTTCTAGTGCTTCAATACCTTCTGGAGCAGCAACTAGAACAAGAACTTTAATTGACTGACAGCCTTTCTCTTTTAGTAGGTCGATAGTTGCGATCATAGAACCGCCAGTTGCTAGCATTGGGTCAACAACTAGAGCAATACGCTCATCAATGTTAGACGCAAGCTTGTTGAAGTAAGGTACTGGCTCAAGTGTTTCTTCATCACGGTAAATACCAACAACACTGATACGAGCGCTTGGCATGTGCTCAAGAACGCCATCCATCATGCCTAGACCTGCACGTAGGATTGGCACTACTGTTACTTTTTTACCTTTGATTTGGTCAACTTCTACCGGACCGTTCCAACCTTCAATGGTTACTTTCTCTGTTTCAAAGTCTGCTGTCGCTTCGTAAGTAAGTAGGCTACCGACTTCTGTCGCTAACTCACGAAAACGCTTTGTGCTGATGTCACCTTCTCTCATTAGACCAATTTTGTGTTTTACAAGAGGGTGCTTTACTTCAACAACTTTCATGTCCATCTCCGGCTATAGTTGGCAATATTTAAACAAACCTTCAGATTATACATGATTTTCACAAGGATTTCAGGATATATCACTAAAGAAAAAAACCGACGCAAACGTTTGCTATCTGTATTTAACCACTGGTAGAATAGCGCCGTTTTCATATCCAACTTAAATACCGAGGACTTCCCTGTGAGTGGTAACAACTCTTCTCTTAGCTATAAAGACGCTGGTGTCGATATTGATGCAGGCAATGCGCTTGTAGATCGTATTAAGGGTGCGGTGAAACGTACTCGTCGCCCTGAAGTGATGGGTGGTATCGGTGGTTTTGGCGCTTTATGCGAATTGCCAACCAAATACAAACAACCTGTACTGGTTTCTGGTACTGACGGTGTAGGCACAAAACTTCGCCTAGCACTGGATATGAACAAGCACGACACTATCGGCATCGACCTAGTGGCAATGTGCGTAAACGACCTAATCGTTCAAGGTGCTGAGCCTCTGTTTTTCCTAGACTACTACGCTACAGGCAAACTAGACGTAGACACAGCAGCAGACGTGGTTTCTGGTATTGCTGATGGCTGTGTTCAAGCTGGTTGTGCACTTATCGGTGGTGAAACGGCTGAAATGCCAGGCATGTACGAAGGCGAAGACTACGACGTTGCGGGTTTCTGTGTAGGCGTAGTGGAAAAAGAAGACGTGATTGACGGCACTAAAGTAGCAGCAGGCGACGCACTTATCGCTGTCGGCTCAAGCGGTCCACACTCAAACGGTTACTCACTGATCCGTAAGATTCTAGAAGTTTCTGGCGCAGATAAAAACGAAGAGCTAGCAGGTCGCACTATCGGTGATCACCTACTAGAACCAACGAAGATTTACATCAAGTCTGCACTTAAGATGATTGAGAAACACGATATCCACGCGATTTCTCACATTACGGGTGGTGGTTTCTGGGAAAACATCCCTCGCGTACTGCCTGAAGGCACAAAAGCCGTTATCGACGGTAACAGCTGGGAATGGCCAATCATTTTCAAATGGCTGCAAGAGAAAGGCAACGTTGAAACGCACGAAATGTACCGTACATTCAACTGTGGTGTTGGTCTAGTCGTTGCACTACCAAAAGACCAAGCAGACACGGCGGTTGCACTTCTTAAAGAAGAAGGCGAAAACGCATGGGTGATTGGTGAAATTGCTCAAGCAGAAGCAAATGAAGAGCAAGTTGAAATCAACTAACTTGTGAATCACGCTAAAAAATAAAATGAATGAGGACGCCACGTCCTCATTCTGCTATCTGGAACATCGAAAACCATTCTAATAGTAGGTAATTTATAGAACCTACAATATCAAGGCAGTCCCAACATCATGAAAAACATCGTGGTCCTAATTTCAGGTAACGGCAGTAACTTACAAGCCATTTTAGAAGCTTGTGAAAACAGCATGCCTAACGCACACGTTGCAGCAGTATTTTCTAATAAATCTGACGCATACGGCCTAGAACGTGCAAAACAGTTTAATGTTGATGGCCACTTTGTTGACCCAAAAGCGTTCGAGTCACGCGAGGCATTCGATGCCGAGTTGATGCAACAAATTGACAAGTATCAGCCCAATGTTGTCGTTCTTGCAGGGTACATGCGCATTCTTAGCGGTGCATTTGTTTCGCACTATCTCGGTAAGATGATCAACATTCACCCTTCTCTTCTACCTAAATACCCGGGGTTACACACCCACCAGCGCGCGATTGACGCCAAAGACAAAGAGCACGGCACAAGTGTTCACTTTGTCACAGAAGAGTTAGACGGCGGTCCCGTAGTTCTTCAAGCAAAAGTGCCAGTATTTGAAGATGATGATGCAGCAGTACTCGCTGCGCGTGTACAAACTCAAGAGCACACCATTTACCCTATCGTGACTAAATGGCTCGTTGAAGAGCGTTTAATCATGCAAGATGGCAGAGCTTGGTTAGATGGCAAAGAACTCGGCCCTCATGGCTACGCAGCCGCTGAAGAAGAATAAGTACTTTTTAACGCAAAAAAGCCTGGCAATGCCAGGCTTTTTATTTTACGAGTCAGAAATTACCAACCAGTTACTTCACGTAGACCTTGACCGATGTCTGCTAGAGACTTAACTGTCTTAACGCCTGCCGCTTCTAGTGCAGCGAATTTATCTTCAGCAGTACCTTTACCACCAGAGATAATCGCACCAGCGTGGCCCATACGCTTACCCGGAGGAGCAGTTACACCAGCGATGTAAGAAACAACTGGCTTAGTTACATTCTCTTTAATGAACGCCGCCGCTTCTTCTTCTGCTGTGCCACCGATTTCACCGATCATTACGATCGCTTCAGTTTCTGGGTCTTCTTGGAACAGTTTTAGAATATCAATGAAGTTTGAACCTGGGATTGGGTCACCACCGATACCTACACAAGTAGACTGGCCGAAACCTTCGTCAGTTGTCTGTTTAACTGCTTCGTACGTTAGTGTACCTGAGCGTGAAACGATACCCACTTTACCTTTCTTGTGGATATGGCCTGGCATGATACCAATCTTACACTCATCAGGAGTGATAACGCCTGGACAGTTAGGACCAATCATGCGAACGCCAGTTTCTTCTAGCTTCACTTTCACGTCGATCATATCTGTTGTAGGAATACCTTCAGTGATGGTTACGATTAGCTCGATACCCGCATCAATCGCTTCTAGGATTGCATCTTTACAGAAAGGTGCTGGAACGTAGATTACTGTTGCAGTTGCACCAGTCGCTTCTACTGCTTCGCGTACTGTGTTGAATACAGGTAGACCTAGGTGAGTTTGGCCACCTTTACCTGGAGACACACCACCAACCATTTGCGTACCGTATGCGATAGCTTGCTCTGAGTGGAAAGTACCTTGACCACCAGTGAAACCCTGACAGATTACTTTAGTGTCTTTGTTAATTAATACAGACATTATTTAGCCTCCGCAGCAGCAACAACTTTCTGAGCAGCATCTGTTAGCGACTCAGCAGCAATGATATCAACATCAGAATTAGCAAGAACTTCGCGACCTAGGTCAGCGTTAGTACCTTCTAGACGAACAACAACAGGAACCGTTACGCCAACTTCTTTAACCGCACCGATAATACCTTCTGCGATCATGTCACAACGAACGATACCACCGAAGATGTTTACAAGTACCGCTTTCACATTGTCATCAGATAGGATGATCTTGAATGCTTCAGCAACGCGTTCTTTAGTTGCACCGCCACCTACGTCTAAGAAGTTCGCTGGTTTGCCGCCATGTAGGTTTACGATATCCATCGTACCCATTGCTAGGCCTGCACCGTTAACCATACAGCCAACGTTGCCGTCTAGTGCTACGTAGTTCAGTTCCCACTGAGCTGCGTGCGCTTCACGCTCATCTTCTTGTGATGGATCGTGCATTTCACGCAGCTTAGGCTGACGGTAAAGTGCGTTTGAGTCGATGTTGATCTTACCGTCAAGACATAGCAGGTTGCCTTCAGCAGTAATCACAAGCGGGTTGATCTCTAGTAGAGCAAGGTCGTACTGAGAGAACATAGTGCCAAGACCCATAAAGATCTTAACGAATTGTTTGATTTGGTCACCTTCAAGACCAAGTTTGAACGCAAGCTCACGACCTTGGTAAGCTTGAGGGCCTACTAGTGGATCGATGGCTGCTTTGTGGATTAGCTCCGGCGTTTCTTCCGCAACTTTTTCGATTTCCACACCGCCTTCTGTAGAAGCCATGAAAACGATCTTACGGCTAGCACGGTCAACTACCGCACCTAAGTAAAGTTCGTTGGCAATGTTTGACGCTTCTTCAACAAGGATTTTTGTAACTGGCTGACCATTTGCATCTGTTTGGTAAGTTACTAGATTTTTACCTAGCCACTTTTGCGCAAACTCTTTTACACCTTCTTTAGTGTCGTGAAGCTCTACGCCACCCGCTTTACCGCGGCCACCAGCGTGAACCTGACACTTGACTACTTTCTTTGCTGTGCTGATACGGCCTGCTGCTTCAAACGCTTCTTGTGGTGTATCACATGCGTAGCCTTCTGGCACAGGCAAACCGAATTCTGCAAACAGCTGTTTGGCTTGGTATTCATGCAAATTCATTTCGATATTCCGTTTGTTTTTCCCTTGAGGGATTTATTATTTCCATAACGCTGCAGTCTTGGCTGCTTGTACGTCTGTAGGGTCTTCTCAAGTAAATCACTGAGTGATTCAAATGAAGGCCAGACGTTGAGCTAGTCTAGCCATTGAAATTTTCAACGTCTAGCCACCCAAGGTAACTAGACGTTTTAGCGATATTAAACGTCTAATAGGAGACGCGCTGGATCTTCTAGTAGCTCTTTAATCGTTACTAGGAAGCCAACTGACTCACGGCCATCGATCAAACGGTGGTCGTAAGATAGCGCTAGGTACATCATCGGTAGGATTTCAACTTTACCGTTTACAGCCATCGGGCGTTCTTGGATTTTATGCATACCAAGGATTGCCGATTGCGGTGGGTTGATGATAGGCGTAGACATTAGAGAACCGAACACACCACCGTTAGTGATAGTGAAGTTACCCCCCATCAACTCATCTACTGTTAACTTGCCATCACGACCTTTGATCGCTAGCTCTTTGATGCCTTTTTCAACATCTGCAAAACCAAGCTTGTCACAGTCTTTTAGCACTGGAGTTACTAGACCACGTGGCGTTGATACCGCCATGCTAATGTCAAAGTAATTGTGGTAAACGATATCATCACCATCGATTGATGCATTTACTTCTGGGTAACGTTTTAGTGCTTCTGTCACTGCTTTCACATAGAAAGACATGAAGCCAAGACGAATACCGTGACGCTCTTCGAACTGGTCTTTGTATTGCTTACGAAGATCCATGATTGGCTTCATGTTCACTTCGTTAAACGTCGTTAGCATTGCGGTGCTGTTTTTCGCTTCCAGCAGGCGGTTTGCAACCGTCTTACGTAGGCGAGTCATTGGCACACGCTTCTCACTACGAGCGGTTGCTGGTGCTTCAACTGCTGGAGCATCAGCTTTTGGAGCCGCTTTAGCGTTTGCTAGATGCGCTTCGATATCTTCACGAGTAATACGACCGCCAACACCAGTACCTTTAACTTGGTGTGCTTCTAGACCATGTTCCGCAAGTAGACGACGAACGGCAGGGCTAAGTGCATCATTGCTTTCTTCAGTCAGTGTCGCTTTGTGACGCTTATCTGGGGAAGCTTCTGTTGCTTCTGTTTTGTCTGCGGTTGGCTCGCCCGCAACAGCGCCGGCTTTCAATTTAGCAAGAAGTTGCTTTGAAAGTACTGTTGCACCTTCTACTTCAAGAATGGCTTCTAAAACGCCGGCTTCTGGAGCTGGCACTTCTAGTACAACTTTGTCAGTTTCAATATCAACCAGAACTTCATCACGCTCTACGGTGTCGCCTGGTTGTTTGTGCCATGTCGCCACGGTTGCATCAGCAACTGATTCAGGTAAATCTGGAACCAGAATTTCAATTGTCATATCTGTTTCTTCCTTTAACTTCTAGTTCTTAGTCCGAAGTTTTTGAGTTCACGTTCAGAGCGTCTTCAACCAACGCTTTTTGTTGTTTCAAGTGCACCGACATGTAGCCAACTGCTGGCGAAGCAGAAGCTGGGCGACCTGCGTATTTAAGATCTGCACCTGCAGGAATAGCGGCACGGAAGTTATGGTGACTACAGTACCAAGCACCTTGGTTCTGAGGCTCTTCCTGACACCACACGAAGTCTTCAACGTTAGTGTATTGAGCAATAGCCGCTTGTACTTCTTCCATCGGGAATGGGTAAAGCTGCTCAATACGCACGATTGCTACGTCTTCTTGCTCGTTGTTGCGACGCTGCTCAAGAAGGTCGAAATACACCTTACCCGAACAGAACACGACGCGTTTCACTTTGCTTGGCTCCAAGTTATCCACTTCAGGGATCGCTGCTTGGAACGTACCTTCTGCAAGGTCTTCTAGAGTCGAAGTACAAAGAGGATGACGAAGCAATGATTTAGGAGACATTACAATCAATGGTCGACGCATTGGGCGTACTACTTGACGACGAATCATGTGGTACACCTGAGCTGGCGTTGATGGTACAACGACCTGCATGTTTTGCTCAGCACACAATTGAAGGTAACGCTCTAGACGAGCAGATGAGTGCTCCGGACCTTGGCCTTCGTAACCATGAGGCAGAAGCATCGTCAGGCCGCACAAACGTCCCCACTTTTGCTCACCAGACGAAATGAATTGGTCAATAACCACTTGTGCGCCGTTAGCGAAGTCACCAAACTGCGCTTCCCAAATGGTCAAACCGCCAGGTTCAGCTGTTGCATAACCGTACTCAAATGCAAGAACAGCTTCTTCCGACAACACAGAGTCAAAAACTTGGAAAGGCCCCTGCTTGTCATGGATATTCGCCAACGGGATGTAAGTGCTTGCATCTGATTGGTTGTGAAGAACTGAGTGACGATGGAAGAAAGTACCACGACCTGAGTCCTGACCAGAAATACGGATACGCTTACCATCGTCTACCAATGTCGCGTAAGCCAATGTTTCAGCCATACCCCAGTCAATAGCCTTCTCACCTGTCATCATTGCTAAGCGATCGTTGTACAGCTTGTTTACTCGGCTTTGCAGCTTGTGGCTTTCCGGGTACTGACATAAACGATTACCTAGCTCGACAAGGCGTTGCTTATCGTAGGTCGACTCCCATTGCATATCCCATTCGTGTCCCAAGTAAGGAGACCAGTCTACAGAATGCAATGCCATCGGACGCCACTCTTTCACCACGACTTCACCGCGGTCAAGTGCATCACGATACTCGTTCACCAACTGCGTTGCAGTTTCAATATCCGACTCATTCTTATCAATCAGAACATCGGCGTACAGTTTACGAGGAGTTGGGTGCTTTTTGATTTTTTGGTACATCAACGGTTGAGTCGCGTTCGGTTCATCCGCTTCGTTGTGACCATGACGACGGTAACAAACCAAATCAATCACGACATCACGTTTGAACTCGTTGCGGTAATCCAGTGCAATGCGAGTAACAAAAGCAACCGCTTCTGGATCATCGGCGTTAACGTGGAAAATCGGTGCCTGAACCATCTTAGCGATGTCAGTACAATACATGGTTGATCGAGTGTCACGCGGGTTAGACGTTGTAAAACCAACCTGGTTGTTTACAACAATACGAACCGTACCGCCAACGCAGAAACCACGAGCAAGTGACATGTTGAACGTTTCAGCCACTACACCTTGGCCAGCAATCGCAGAGTCACCATGAATAGTGATAGGAAGAACTTTGCTGCCGTGGTTGTCACCCAAACGGTCTTGACGTGCACGCACTGAACCGATAACCACTGGGTTTACGATTTCTAAGTGAGATGGGTTAAACGCAAGCGCTAAGTGAACATCGCCACCAGGAGTTGCGAAGTCTGCAGAGAAACCTTGGTGGTATTTAACGTCACCGGTACCCCACGTTTCATCGTGCTTACCCGCGAATTCATCAAATAGATCTTGTGGTTTCTTACCCAGTACGTTCACCAGCATGTTCAAACGACCACGGTGAGCCATACCAATAACCACTTCACGCATGCCACTCTTACCCGCATGACGAATCAGTTCTTTCGTCATTGGGATAAGCGCATCACCACCTTCTAGAGAGAATCGCTTCGCACCAGGGAATTTTGCGCCTAAATAACGCTCAAGGCCTTCCGCTGCAGTCAACTCTTCAAGGAACGTGCGTTTTTCATCTTGGTTGAATGATGGCTGGCCTACGACAGACTCAAGACGTTGTTGGATCCAACGCTTTTGCTCTGTGTCAGTCATGTGCATGTATTCAGCACCGATGGAACCGCAGTAAGTTTTCTTGAGGGCTGCGTAGATGTCTTTCAACTTCATGGTTTCTTGCCCAACAGCAAAAGAACCTACGTTGAAAGTTTCTTCGAAGTCGTCTTCGGTAAGATTATGAAATGCTGGGTCTAGCTCCGCCACAGGTGGACGTTGCCACAGACCTAGTGGATCCAATTCTGCAGCCTCGTGTCCGCGGAAGCGGTATGCGTTGATAAGCTGTAGAACTTTTACTTGTTTTGCATCGACATCTGGATCACTAACTTGGACATTGTAATGCTTTGTTTCTCTAGCGAGTCGTCGGAAGTAGTCACGGACACGTGAATGCGGCTGTTCTGCCACTTCTTCTGATGGCTTAGGCAAGCCCTCAAAAACACGTTTCCACTCCTCACTTACCAGATCGGGATCACTTAGATACAGTTCGTAGAGGTCCTCTACATACGTTGCATTGGCGCCAGCCAAGTGTGAAGACTCGAGCCATGCCTTCATCACGCCGTTGTGCATATTTTCCCTTAACCAGTAGTTTTCACGTTTGCTTCGGTCTTACGCCGAGCTAATAAAAGCCGACCGAAATAGCCGGCAATTTTAGTATCCTTTTACTCGTGCTTGAAGGCTGCAGCAAAGTCAGTACGTTGCGTGCTCACTTTACTGCAACTTTATGGCTTGCGAGTAATTAAACCGAGCGATTCACCAGCATCGACTTAATGTGACCGATGGCTTTCGTCGGATTTAGTCCCTTAGGACAAACACTTACACAATTCATGATGCCATGGCAACGAAAAACGCTAAATGCATCATCAAGATCAGACAAACGTTCATCTGTTGCCGTATCTCGGCTATCAATCAACCAGCGGTAAGCCGCAAGTAGGCCTGCAGGGCCAATAAACTTATCTGGGTTCCACCAGAATGACGGACAAGAAGTTGTACAACATGCACACATGATACATTCGTACAATCCATCTAAATGCGCACGCTCATCTGGAGATTGCAGGTTCTCGCGTGATGGCGGTAGAGCACCGTCATCAATTAAGAAAGGCTTAACTTTCGCATAGTTATCATAGAACTGCGTCATGTCAACGATAAGATCGCGCACTACAGGTAGACCCGGTAGAGGACGAATGACGATCTTGTCACCTTGTAGAGCCGATAATGGAGTGATACATGCCAGACCATTTTTGCCGTTCATGTTCAAACCATCAGAACCACACACACCTTCACGACAAGAACGACGGAATGCGATGCTTGGATCTTGCTCTTTTAGCAGAATCAATGCATCAAGCACCATCATGTCTGAGCCTTCGTCTACCTCAAGTGTGTACTCTTTCATGTAAGGCTTAGTATCTACGTCCGGGTTGTAACGGTACAAAGAGAAGTTCAGTTTCATATTCATATCCTCCCTTAGTATGTACGTACTTTCGGTGGGAACGCGTCACGGTGTACTGGCGTCATGTTTACATCACGCTTTGTCATCGCTTCGGTTTCCGGGTTGTAGATAGAGTGGCATAGCCAATTCTCATCATCACGCTCAGGGAAGTCGAAGCGAGCATGAGCACCACGGCTTTCTGTACGGTAGTTTGCTGCAACTGCTGTTGAGAACGCGGTTTCCATCAGGTTATCTAGTTCTAGACACTCAATACGTTGCGTGTTGAACTCAGAAGATTTGTCGGCTAAATGAGCATCTTTCAGACGTTCACGAATTACCTTCAACTCTTCTAGGCCCGTCGCCATTGCATCACCTTCGCGGAATACCGAGAAGCTGTTTTGCATACAGCGTTGTAGGTCTTTACGGATTTGTACTGGATCTTCGCCACCAGTGCTATTTTCCCAACGCATAGTGCGCGCTAGAGAAGCTTCGATGTCTGATTCAGTTGCAGGGCGAGCTTCAACTTGAGCAGCAAGAGTCTCACCTAGGTGTAGGCCTGTTGCACGACCAAATACCA
This sequence comes from Vibrio sp. zbq_1, assembly GCF_043102935.1. Taxonomy (NCBI): domain Bacteria; kingdom Pseudomonadati; phylum Pseudomonadota; class Gammaproteobacteria; order Vibrionales; family Vibrionaceae; genus Vibrio; species Vibrio sp. zbq_1. The sequence goes on along the minus strand of NZ_JBICJH010000023.1, from coordinate 65,860 downwards.
CCAAGTCTAGTAGTGAGTTACCACCTAGACGGTTTGCACCGTGTACAGATACAGAAGCAATTTCACCACAAGCGTATAGACCTTGAACTTCCGCTTCGCTGCCATCCGCAAGTTGCTTAATCGCTTGACCAGAAACTTGAGTCGGAACACCACCCATCATGTAGTGACAAGTTGGAATTACTGGAATTGGTTCTTTCACTGGATCAACGTGTGCGAATGTACGGGACAGTTCACAGATACCTGGCAGACGTGATTCAAGTACTTCTTTGCCAAGGTGATCAAGTTTCAACTTGATATGTGGACCCCAAGGGCCATCACAACCGCGGCCTTCACGGATTTCAATCATCATAGAGCGAGCAACAACGTCGCGACCAGCGAGGTCTTTCGCGTTTGGAGCGTAACGTTCCATAAAACGTTCGCCGTCTTTGTTTAGAAGGTAACCACCTTCACCACGACAGCCTTCTGTCACAAGAACACCCGCGCCAGCAATACCCGTTGGGTGGAACTGCCACATTTCCATGTCTTGCATTGGAACGCCTGCACGAAGTGCCATACCAACGCCATCACCCGTGTTGATGTGCGCGTTAGTTGTCGATGCGTAAATACGACCTGCACCACCAGTAGCTAGAATTGTTGCTTTCGATTTGAAGTAACAGATTTCACCCGTTTCCATACAGATCGCAGTACAACCCATGATTGCGCCATCTTGGTTTTTCACAAGATCCAAAGCGTACCATTCAGAAAAGATGGTTGTCTTATGTTTGACGTTTTGTTGGTAAAGCGTATGAAGAAGAGCGTGACCTGTACGGTCTGCTGCAGCTGCTGTGCGCGCCGCCTGCTCACCACCAAACTCTTTTGACTGACCGCCGAATGGACGTTGGTAGATGGTACCGTTATCAAAACGAGAGAATGGAAGACCCATTTTTTCTAGCTCGATAACTGACTCAGGACCATTTTTACACATGTATTCAATCGCGTTCTGGTCACCAATGTAATCAGAACCTTTTACTGTGTCGTACATGTGCCATTGCCAATCGTCCTTATGCGAGTTACCAAGCGCAACTGTGATACCGCCTTGAGCAGATACAGTATGAGAACGGGTTGGGAATACTTTAGACAACAAAGCACAAGAAAGGCCTTGTTCCGAAATTTGTAGTGCAGCGCGCATACCTGCACCACCAGCGCCGATTACTACGGCATCAAACTCACGAACTGGAATAGACACTTACGCACCCCACAGAATAAATAGACCAGAGAAGACATAACCGAATAAAACGGCAATCACACCAAGTTGAAGTGCACCACGAAGTTTCGCGCACTTAATGTAGTCGGTGAACACTTGCCACATACCGATCCATGCATGAATCAGAACAGATGCAAGCGCCAACATGGTGAAGACTTTGGTGAAAGTACCACCAAAGAATTGGGTCCATGATGCGTAAGAGATATCTGAAAATGCACAGAAGCTAACCAGATAAATCGTGTATAACGTCATAATGATGGCTGTTGCACGAATCAGTAGGAAATCGTGTACACCATTACGACCAAATGAAGATACGTGTTTTACCATACCAAGATCCCCGCCAATAGTGATAATACTGCAGTTGCACCAAAGGCAACTTTCGCGCTCATCGCGCCTGAATCTAGTTCTTCAAAATGACCTAGATCCATCAGCAAATGACGAATACCACCAGCGATGTGGTAGGCAAGTGCAGTCAGGATACCCCACAGGATGAATTTTACGAAGAAGCCATCAACGATATCTGCGGCTTCCATAAAACCCATAGGGGATGACAGAGAAATGGACAGTAACCAAAGTAATATACCCACCGCAACAAACGTAATTACCCCAGACACACGGTGCAGGATCGATGCGATTGCTGTGATAGGAAAGCGAATGGTCTGTAAATCTAAATTAACAGGTCTTGACTTTCTTTCTTTCACGGGCTTGCTCACTCAGCTCCATTGAGCATTTATTGTTATAACCAATTTCAGCTTCCAAACGTACAAAAATTAACATTTGATTAACAAATTATCGCAATAAACTCAGAGATAATTGTAAACACTTTGTTAACAATCGGAGTCCACAAACAAACCTCACTTTTGTTTCTAGCCCCGAATTTATAAGGATTTAACTAAAATTTTCTTTGCCAATATACGGCGAGCAACATTCTAATACAATTGGTGTAACAAATTATGCTACATAGAACAGATTTTTAACGATTTTCATGAGAAAAATCATAACAAGTGCACACAAAGATGGAGAAAAATTGACTTTAAGCTTTAACAACAGTACAAAAATGGCACATAAACATCCTGGACGGATTAAATAATAAACAAAGGAGATTGTTATGGCGGATAAGAAAGCGACCCTTCATGTTGAAGGTCAAGCGCCAATCGAACTGCCAATTATGGACGGTACGCTAGGTACACCTGTAATTGACGTTCGTAAACTGGGAGCCAATGGTTACTTTACTTTTGACCCAGGTTTTCTTGCCACTGCATCTTGTGAATCATCAATCACTTACATCGATGGCGGCAAAGGTATTCTTTTGCACCGCGGTTACCCGATTGATCAATTAGCCAATAACGCAGATTACCTAGAAGTATGTTACATCCTTCTTTACGGTGAAGCCCCTACCCGAGAACAATACGAGCAATTCAAAACGACTGTTACTCGTCACACAATGGTACACGAGCAAATCGCAAGCTTCTTCCACGGCTTCCGTCGTGATGCTCACCCAATGGCAGTAATGTGTGGTGTGGTTGGTGCTCTTGCAGCCTTCTACCACGATTCACTTGATATCAATAACGACGAGCACCGTGAAATTGCGGCTTATCGTCTGCTATCTAAAATGCCAACTCTGGCTGCAATGTGTTTCAAATACTCTGTTGGTCAGCCATTTATCTACCCACGCAACGATTTGAGCTACGCGGAAAACTTCCTACACATGATGTTTGCTAACCCATGTGAAGAGTATGAAGTGAACCCTGTTGTTGCTCGTGCGATGGATAAAATCTTCACACTTCACGCAGATCACGAGCAAAACGCGTCGACATCAACAGTCCGTTTAGCAGGTTCTTCTGGTGCAAACCCATTCGCATGTATTGCCGCTGGTATCGCATCACTTTGGGGCCCAGCTCACGGTGGCGCAAACGAAGCATGTCTGAAGATGCTAGAAGAAATCGGCAGCGTGGATAACATTCCAGAGTACGTGGAACGTGCGAAAGACAAAGATGACCCATTCCGTTTGATGGGCTTCGGTCACCGTGTTTACAAGAACTACGATCCACGTGCGACCGTAATGCGCGAAACATGTCACGAAGTTCTAAAAGAGCTGAACATTAAAGATCCTCTGCTGGACGTAGCAATGGAACTTGAGCGTATCGCTCTTTCTGACGAATACTTTGTTTCTAAGAAACTGTACCCGAACGTAGATTTCTATTCAGGTATCATTCTGAAAGCGATCGGTATTCCTGTATCAATGTTTACGGTTATCTTCGCGATTTCTCGTACTATTGGTTGGATTGCCCACTGGAACGAGATGCACAGCGACCCACTAAACCGTATCGGTCGCCCACGTCAGCTTTACAAAGGCGAGACGCAACGTGAATTTTCGCCGCTTCATGAGCGCGAATAATCGTTACTAGAGTTATCAGATAAACAAAAGGGTTGAGATGTAAGTCTCAACCCTTTTTTAGTTTTAACGATAAAAATACACGCTACACTGGATTATCAATATCCACAAACTCGACATCTAAACCGTATTCATCGGCTAACCACTTACCAAGTGCTTTGATGCCATAACGCTCTGTTGCATGGTGACCCGCAGCAAAATAGTGGATGTCCATCTCACGAGCGGTGTAAGTTGTTCGCTCCGAAATTTCACCAGAAATGAATGCATCTAATCCATGCTGAACCGCAAGTTCAATGAAATCTTGTCCACCGCCAGTACACCAACCAACGGTTTCGATCATTTTCTCCGCATTATCTGGAGCGATATGCAGAGGCTCTCGATTAAGTGCTTGGTTGATATTGCTCGCAAATTGAGAACCAGTCATCGGTTTTTTCAAGCGTCCAAATAGGGCGACAGACTGCGGATGACCTTCTAGCCCACCATCGATTTCAATATCAAGAAGACGAGCAAGCTCTGCGTTGTTGCCAAGTTCAGGATGAATGTCGAGCGGTAGATGGTAGCCGTACAGATTAATGTCACTTTTAATTAGGCTACGAATGCGCTTACCTTTCATACCGCGAATGGGTTCTGGCTCCCCTTTCCAAAAATAACCATGGTGGACCAATAACGCATCGGCTCTGAGTTCAATCGCTTTATCAATTAATGCTTGAGAAGCAGTTACTCCAGTAACTACGCGCTTGATCTGTGGACAGCCTTCAACCTGTAAGCCATTTGGCGCGTAATCTTTAATTAACTCGGGCGAGAGTTTGCTGTTGAGAATCTTTTCTAACTGTAAATTATTCATTATCACTTCCAATTTCGAGCGAGTACCTCAAAGTGTATATCGAACTATGACACTGATGCTAGCTACCCTATTCTACTAACCAAATTTAGTTACAATAACGAGGCTCGCTGCTTTATCAACATCACTAAGGAATCAGGATGAATCAACTGCAACGTCTTTATCAATGGATCACCTCTTCTCCTCCTCTTTTTCAGTTGCTCCCTCCTTTTGCTACATTGGAAGACTTATCGATTAAACCTCTGGGTGAATCTGAAGAGTACCAAGGGAACCCGAGACTGGGTTTTTTGTATCAGCATTTATGTACCGCTGCACTTGCGAATTCAGAACAATATGAAATTGTTGCAGAAGAAATTCAACTCAACGATAGCGACGGAAAAACCATCGGTGCGATAGATCTCATACTTAAAAATAGAACATTGGACCAACTAGAACATTGGGAAGTAGCGATTAAGTTTTATCTTTTACATGAAGGTGTTTGGTATGGCCCAAACGCGCACGATCAATTGCATACAAAACTGGATAGAATGCTCTCCCACCAATTGAAAATGAGCGAAAGGCCTGAATTTAGGCAAATGCTTCCTCTAGATCAGTCTCCAAAGGAACGCTTGTTGATGCAAGGGCGACTTTACATCAATCCATTTTCTAATGAAGTACCACCGAAAGAGTGCTTAGGCTTTGCTCTCAATCCAAGCCAAATCAGTGGATATTGGTGTTATCAAAGCCAATGGAGTTTGATCAATAAACCGCTTTACCACTTAAGCAAACCCAACTGGGCTATTGGTACGGATGATTTTTCTCAGCCGATTGAAAAACCAATGGAGCGATTTGAGCATGCACAAACAGCAGATGGCGAGTTCTGGTTTATCGTGCCAGATAATTGGCCACAAAATCCAAAGGCTCATAAATAGAGAGTTAACGACGAGTTGTAAAAAAGGCGACCATCTGGTCGCCTTTTTGTCAGAGTAGGTTTAATTACAAACCTGCGGCTGCAAATACTTGATTCACAATCTCTTGTGCTTCAGCTTCAATTTGTTTTAGGTGTTCTTCACCCTTGAAGCTTTCACAATAGATTTTGTAGATGTCTTCCGTACCCGATGGACGAGCAGCAAACCAACCATTTTCAGTCGTCACTTTCAATCCGCCAATCGCCGCACCGTTACCAGGAGCGTGTGTTAGACGCGCCGTAATCGGATCACCTGCCAGTGTTTCTGCTGCAACCATTTCTGGCGACAGTTTCTTCAACACGTCTTTTTGAGGTCCATTCGCTACCGCTTGAATACGATTGTACTTAGACTCACCATGTTTAGCGGCAAGCTCTTCGTAGTACTCTTGTGGGTTTTTACCCGTTACCGCAGTAATCTCTGCCGCTAACAAACATAGTAAGATGCCGTCTTTGTCTGTTGACCATGGTGTTCCATCTTTACGTAGGAAAGAGGCACCAGCGCTCTCTTCACCACCAAAACCAAACTTGCCAGTGTAAAGGCCATCGACAAACCACTTGAAGCCGACAGGCACTTCACACAGTTCACGACCCAAATCGGCTACTACTCGGTCAATAAGTGCACTTGAAACCAGCGTCTTACCAACAGCAACATCTTTACCCCACGCCTCACGATGACGGTATAGGTAGTCGATACAAACCGCTAAGAAATGGTTCGGGTTCATCAAACCTTTCGGCGTCACGATACCATGACGGTCATAGTCTGGGTCGTTACCAAACGCAAGATCGTATTCATCTTTCAGAGCTAGCAGACCAGCCATTGCGTATGGAGAAGAACAGTCCATACGAACCACGCCGTCCTTATCAAGCGACATGAACTGGAATGATGGATCAATCGCTTCGCTGACCAAGGTCAGATCTAAGTTGTATGCTTGGCCGATTTGACGCCAGTAATCAATGCCGCTGCCACCAAGTGGATCAACACCAATTTTCAACTTCGATTTCTGAATCGCTTCCATGTCGATAACATTAACTAAGTCATCGATGTAAGGTTTCACCAAATCCATTTCAACGAATAGCTCAGATGCTTTCGCTTCTGCTAGCGCTAGACGCTTCACATCTTTTAGGCCACCAGCAATGATCTCGTTCGCACGATCTTCAATCGCTTGAGTCAATTCTGCTTCTGCTGGACCGCCATGTGTTGGATTGTACTTAATACCGCCATCTTGTGGTGGATTATGAGATGGTGTGATAACGATGCCATCCGCTTTCTCATCATGCTTTAGATTGTAAGTTAAGATAGCGTGAGAAACGCCTGGTGTTGGTGTGTAGCCATTATCCTGCTGTACGATGACTTTTACACCATTCGCAATCAAAACTTCGATTACGCTTGAAAACGCAGGTTCTGACAACGCGTGGGTATCTTTGCCCACAAACAACGGCCCTGTAGTCCCCTGCTTGGCACGTACTTCTGCAACTGCTTGTGCGATAGCAAGAATGTGGTTTTCATTAAAAGTTTGCTTGTCTGCTGTGCCACGGTGACCAGAAGTACCGAATTGAACCTTATGTTCCGCATTATTAGCATCAGGCTGAAGTAAGAAGTAGTTAGCAACTAACGCTGGAATATTATGGAGATCTTCCTGCTGCGCTTTTTGCCCAGCACGAGGGTGCATAGCCATGTTTGACATCCTTTCTTTTAAAAATAATAAAATTACAAAAAAGCCTCATAATATCTGCTAACTTCGACGCATTATGAGGCTTCTATCAGGTTTCTTAGATTGAACCTGTTACTTTTTCTATCAAGTCAGGTTGGAACTCCATGTGCGTCATCACTTGTTCAACCATTTGTCTCTTACGACTGGTATTGTTGTTTGTGATAACCCAAAACGGCGTACCTGGAATGGCTTTAGGCTTAGTGGTGTTACCATTGGCCAGTAAGGTTTCTTCATTGTCTGCAAAGTAAACGCGTTTGCGTCCCTTTACGTTTGTCGCTTGTGCGAAGCCTTCTGGATTTAACTTATGTAAGGTCGATAGTACTAACATAAAGCGATCAATCGCTTTCTTTAGACCGGCAAACTCATCAGAAATTAGCAGCGAACGCATCTCTTTCACTACATCAATAGATTCTGCTTTGCCCGCATCTTTACTTACTACAATCCCTTGTGGCTTCTCTACTGCTGGTGCCGATTCTGCTACCTGCAACTGACCATCAAGGTTTAAAAGGCGTCGCAAAATATCCGAGGCGCTTTCACCGATATGCTTAGTTTGGCTAGCAATGTAACGGTATAGATCCTCATCAACCTCAATTGTTTTCATTCGCTTTTCACATTCTCAATGTTTAAACTCTGGGGGATTATAACGAGATCCTTTCGGATACTCCACGTTAAACCCATCACGAATAAGATAAAATGTCAGCATTACTCAACTATAAGCAGGAAGGCCAAGGCCAAACAGTTGTTTTGATTCACGGATTGTTTGGTAGTTTAAGTAATCTGGGCCTATTGGCTCGTGATCTTGTTGAAGATCACTCAGTGATCAGTATCGACCTACGCAATCACGGTCTCTCTTTCCACTCTGATACTCATAACTACACTGACATGGCACAAGATGTCGCGACGCTTCTTCAGCACTTAAACGTTGAGCCATCGATAATCGTCGGCCATTCAATGGGCGGTAAAGTCGCGATGAAACTCGCTGATATAGCACCAAATCTTGTGAAACAGTTGGTCGTATTGGACATGGCACCAGTAGCTTACCAGACCAATCGTCACGACAACGTATTTGATGGTTTGCTGGCCGTTATCAAAGAAAAACCTGCGAACCGTCAACAAACGTTAGAAATATTAGCTCAACACATTGAGATGGATGGCGTTAGGCAATTTCTCTCAAAATCGCTGTTTAAAAACGAAGACCATATGGCTTGGCGATTTAACGTCAACAGTTTATTAAGTAACTATGCTGAGATCATTGGCTGGCAAGATATTGCTCCTACCGAGATCCCGACACTCTTCATTAAAGGCGGAGATTCGGACTACTTAATGCCAGAGCACCAACCGTCAGTACAACGACAATTCAAACAAGCTAAAGCACACATTATTGCCAACACAGGCCATTGGTTACACGCAGAAAAACCTGCTGAAGTGATGCGAGTGATCCGGAAATACATTTCGAGTTAACAAATTCGAAAAGCAACAATAGATTATTGAAATAACCCTCCTTGTAGTGCATTAACAATGCTGTGTAACAGTGGTATAGTGCGCCCAAGATTTTTCGGCATGAAGGACTAAAATGCTTTACGACTATATGGATATGCTCGAGTCTATTGGGCTCGATCTTCTTTTTGCTGCTATCTTCTTTTTCATCGGGATGGCAATAAAAGATGTGCTAAAGCAAGGCAATGTACCTGTTTTTGGTCGTCGTATTGTATGGTTAGTCCTTTTCCTAGGCTGTGCTGGCTTTATTGCAAAAGGTATTATTCAGCTCACTTGGGAAGGCTCGGGGTTAGGTTAAACCCTCAGTACTATTGCCCATAACAAACAATGTAAAGGTATAGACTCTATGGCAAGTGTAGGTATCTTCTTCGGTAGCGACACAGGTAATACTGAAGCCGTTGCAAAGATGATTCAAAAGCAACTAGGCAAACATCTAGTTCATGTTCAAGACATCGCGAAAAGCAGCAAAGAAGACATTGATAACTTTGATCTTCTTCTTCTAGGTATCCCTACTTGGTACTACGGCGAAGCACAATGTGATTGGGATGATTTCTTCCCTGAACTTGAGCAGATCGATTTCTCTACTAAGCTAGTGGCTATCTTCGGCTGTGGCGACCAAGAAGACTACGCAGAATACTTCTGCGATGCGATGGGTACAGTGCGTGACATCGTTGAGTCTAAAGGCGGCACAATTCTTGGTCATACTTCAACTGAAGGCTACGAGTTTGAAGCTTCAAAAGCACTTGTTGAAGGCGACGACAGCCAATTCGTAGGTCTATGTATTGATGAAGACCGTCAACCTGAGTTGACTGACCAACGCGTCGAAAACTGGGTTAAGCAGATTTACGAAGAAATGTGCCTAGCTGAGCTAGAAGGCTAAGTAAGTATTAAAAAAGACCTCCGATTAGAGGTCTTTTTTATAGCATTAAATTAAGGCGCTTCCGTTACCGCCTCTTCTTCTCGATATTGAGGCTTCTTTCTCACATATAACTTGCGCTGAACTTCAGATACCACATTCCCTTGTTTGTCTTTTACATGCGTAATGAATTCAGGAAAGCACTTTTCGCCGTTTCGAGTCATCTGATAGATCTCGTCTAGCATGCCATCCGTGATCTTAAACTCAGCAAACAAATCGCTTTGTCCTGGCTTGATAAAGTTGATGCTCGCCTCTTTATCCCACACGTAATACTCTTCACGTAGAATACCCATCAACATAAGAGAGTAAATGGGATCTGTTAAGGAAAAAATACTGCCTCCATACTGCGTACGATTGGCATTTTTGTTCCACCAGCGAAGTTTCAAACGAACTTTAACCGTTCGGAAGTCTTCAGAAATATGTAAGATTTTAATTCCGGCCCCCCAAAATGGTGGCCATACATTCAACGCAAATTTCACAATCCCTGGTTTATAAATCTTCGCGAGTCGCTTATTCATTGCAGTCCGTGCCCTCCCCAAGCTCATGTTACAAAATTGTAACTGGTCAGATCTGTAATATAATCGACCCATTTCCAATTTACAAAAAGATTCTATTAACCCTTTGAAGTTCGTGGTTTAATGTTTTTAGCGCTTCGCCTATAATGGTAGGAATATTGAATTCTGTTAAATCGCTGCAGATGATCCAACGGGAAAGTATATGTCAGATAATAATCAGGCGCTGAAGGATGCGGGTCTAAAAGTTACCCTTCCAAGGCTAAAAATTCTAGAAGTACTTCAGCAGCCAGACTGCCAGCACATCAGTGCTGAAGATTTGTACAAAAAGCTGATTGATCTAGGTGAAGAGATAGGTCTAGCAACTGTTTATCGCGTTCTAAACCAATTCGACGATGCAGGTATTGTTACTCGTCACCACTTTGAAGGTGGCAAGTCAGTCTTCGAATTGTCAACTCAACATCACCACGACCACCTAGTGTGTCTAGACTGTGGTGAGGTAATTGAGTTTTCTGACGACATCATTGAAGAGCGCCAACGCGAAATCGCAGCTAAGTACAATGTGACGCTAACAAACCACAGCTTATACCTATACGGTAAATGCAGTGACGGTGATTGCAAAGAAAACCCAGATGCGCACAAACCTGCAAAATAATTTGCTTGTAGATTAAAAATAAACGCCAGTTAAAGCTGGCGTTTTTTGTATCTGTACTTTTTGTTTTGCTTAATCCAAAAACAAAAATGCCAGCAATTTGCTGGCATTTTTCTATAGGTAACGATTGAGATTATTGGTTCTCAATTTTCGCCCATGTATCACGTAGGCCAACCGTGCGGTTGAACACTAGGTTATTTGCAGTTGAATCTTTAGAATCCGCACAGAAGTAACCCATACGCTCGAACTGGTAGCCTTGCTCTGCTTCTGCAGATGCCAGGCTTGGCTCAACGAAACCGTTGATCACAACGAGTGAATCAGGGTTAATGGTTGAAGCGAAGTCTTCTGCTGCTGCAGGATTTGGAACAGTGAACAAACGATCGTATAGGCGAATTTCTGCTGGTAGCGCTTTATCCGCAGATACCCAGTGAATTACGCCTTTAACTTTACGACCATCTGCTGGGTTTTTGCCTAGCGTTTCAGGATCGTAAGTACAGTAAATCGTTGTGATGTTGCCTTCCGCGTCTTTTTCAACACGCTCAGCTTTGATCACGTAAGCACCACGTAAACGAACTTCTTTACCAAGAACTAGACGCTTGTACTTTTTATTCGCTTCTTCACGGAAGTCTTCACGCTCGATCCAAACTTCACGAGTAAACGGTACTTCACGCTCACCCATTTCAGGTTTATTTGGATGGTTAGCCAGCGTTAGATTTTCTACAGCGCCCTCTTCAAAGTTCTCAATAACAACTTTAACAGGGTCCAACACAGCCATCGCACGAGGTGCATTTTCGTTTAGGTCGTCACGAATACAAGATTCAAGCGAGCTAAACTCGATCATGTTTTCTTGCTTCGTCACGCCGATACGCTTACAGAATTCGCGGATTGACGCAGGTGTGAAACCACGACGACGTAAACCAGATACTGTTGGCATACGAGGATCATCCCAACCGTTAACCAATTTTTCGGTTACTAGTTGGTTTAGCTTACGCTTAGACATCACTGTGTATTCTAGGTTTAGACGGCTGAACTCGTATTGATGAGGACGACAATCAATTGTGATGTTGTCTAATACCCAGTCGTACAAACGACGGTTGTCCATGAACTCTAGCGTACAGATAGAGTGCGTAATGCCTTCTAGCGCATCAGAGATACAGTGTGTGAAGTCGTACATTGGGTAAATGCACCACTTATCACCCGTTTGATGGTGAGTAGCAAAACGTACACGGTATAGCACTGGATCACGCATAACCATGAATGACGAACCCATATCGATCTTCGCACGAAGACACGCTTTACCTTCTTCAAATTCACCTGCGCGCATTTTTTCAAATAGCGCTAAGTTTTCTTCAACAGAACGGTCGCGGTATGGGCTTGGCTTACCTGGCTCTTTTAGCGTGCCACGGTACTCACGAATCTGCTCTGGACTTAGCTCATCTACGTACGCTAAGCCTTTGTTAATCAATTCAATTGCATATTCGTAAAGCTTGTCGAAGTAGTTTGATGAGTAACATACTTCACCATCCCACTCGAAGCCTAACCAGTTTACATCTTTCTTGATAGACTCAACGTATTCGATGTCTTCTTTTTCAGGGTTTGTATCGTCGAAACGTAAGTTACATTGACCCTGATAGTCCTGAGCAATACCGAAGTTCAAACAGATAGACTTAGCATGACCGATGTGCAGGTAGCCATTTGGCTCCGGCGGGAATCGAGTATGCACGCTAGTGTGTTTGCCATCCGCTAGATCCTTATCAATGATCTGGCGAATAAAGTTTGATGGACGAGCATCAGCTTCACTCATCTATAGCACCTCAAAAATATAAGTATTGTCAGAGAAAACGGAACTCTGTATCCGATATGGTTTTACAGAGTACATTGTTTCTAATGATCCACAATTCTAAGCCATTAGACAACAAGAACTCGCGCTAAAACGGCAATATTTATCGAGTTCGCGTGAATGCACAGCAGATTCAAAGCACTGAAACAAAAAAAGACCTCCCGAAGGAGGTCTCTAATCAAATATCAGTTCGATGTAATTATGGTAGTTTTACATTCGATAGGTCTTCGTTTGCGCCGATTGCTTTCATTTCGCCAGCAACGATTTCTGCTAGAGGACCAAGGATAACTTGAAGGTTGTTTTCACCTAGTTTAACAACACCTTTCGCACCTAGTTTCTTCAACACTTCTTCATCAGCTACTGAACGATCTTTCAGAGTTAGACGTAGACGAGTGATACATGCGTCAATTGAAGTTAGGTTGTCATGACCACCTAGCGCTTTTAGGTATTGACGAGCTAGGTCACCACTTTTTGCTTCACCTGCTGGTGCTGCTGCTTGGCTATCATCATCTTCACGGCCTGGCGATTTTAGGTTAAACGCGCGGATTGCGAAGCTGAATGTGAAGAAGTAAAGAGCACCGAAGCCAAGACCAACTGCACCTAGTAGTAGAGGTTTAGTTGCTAGACCGTAATTCAACAAGTAGTCAATTAGACCAGCAGAGAATGTGAAGCCGTGTAGCGTACCAAGCATGTTAGCAACAACTAGCGATAGCCCAGTGAACACTGCGTGAATCGCGTATAGAGCAGGAGCTAGGAATACGAACATGAACTCTAGAGGCTCTGTGATACCAGTTAGGAATGAACAGAATGCAACAGAGAACAATGCACCCCCAACTTGGCTACGTTTCTCAACAGGAGCCGCTAGGTACATAGCAAGTGCTGCACCCGGTAGGCCGAACATCATTACTGGGAAGAAACCGTTCATGAATACACCAGCGCTCTTATCGCCGCCGAAGAAACGGTGTAGGTCACCAGATTTAACTGTTTCAGTTACTTCTTTAACAGTTGCTGTAATTTCTGGAGTTACTGAGTTAGCGAATTCAAATGTGTGAGTTTGACCAGCAACAAGAGTCTTAGCTAGAGCTGGGTCAACACAAAGTTGTTGTAGTGCAGGAAGAGCTTGACCAGCAGCTGTTGCGCCAGAAACTAGCACTTCTTGACAAGAACCCATACCAAACCAGAAGAAAGAGTTCAGTACGTGGTGTAGACCTACAGGAATTAGAGCACGGTTAAGCGTACCGTATACAAACTGACCGATTGCGCCAGAAGTAGAGATACCGTGAGCAAGTGCATCTAGACCACCTTGGATTGTTGGCCATACAATGCCTGAAACAGCACCAGCAACTAGGGCGAACAAACCAGCCATAATTGGCACTAGGCGCTTACCAGAGAAGAATGCTAGCCACTCAGGAAGACGTGTAGCATGGAAAGCGTTGTAAGAATGGCCAGCAATGATACCTGCGATAATACCACCGAAGAATGACATGTTAACTGACGCATCGATTGTTGACGCTGTCGCAGTAAGTACGAAGTACGCAACCGCACCAGCAAGACCTGCAGCACCTTGACCGTCTTTTGATAAGCCGATCGCGATACCTAGACCAAATAACAATGGAAGGTTAGAGAAGATTGAGTTACCGGCTTGTGCCATAAACGCGATGTCAAATACATCAGGTTGGCCCAAGCGCAGTAACAAGCCTGCGATTGGCAAAGTCGCGATAGGAAGCATAAGAGCTTTACCTAACTTCTGCGCGTATCCGAGAATATTCACCTTAAGTTCCCCCTATAGGATTCGATGTTATGTTGAATGACTTATTTCAGTCGTTCAATTTAGTCATCGTCAGTTTATGACATTAATTTTGCTCCGCAAATTAAAAGCTCATTGTTTGTGATCATAATCACCACAATTTGCCCTTTCGAAAGGTTTTTGCTAGCGAGATCATAAAACTTATTTTATTATACGAAAAAATGGCGTTTTAAAGATAATATTCTCGCACTTTATGCAAGGCAGAATCAGTGTTATTTTGGTATCTCGGCGGGTAATTCTTAGTAACTTTGCTCTGAAAAAGAATCATAAAAAACAATTCATTTATTATTTTTCAGTTAGTTACTCTGACAATGACATCGATAAAACGCAACTTGCTGTATGTGACTCGTTATCTAATTCAGTGATACAAACTAAGTACCCACATGACTCATTCAGTCGCCGATTAGATAACGATACAGAAATTGAATTCTCATCTATAAGGACTAGCTGACTATGTACGCGCTAAGTAACTGTAAAATCTATACCGGTAGTGATGTTCTTACCGATCATGCGGTCATCGTTGAAAACGATCTAATTCAATCCATTGTGCCCGTTGCTGAACTACCGAAAGGCATTGAAGTAAAAGATCTTAATGGAGCTAACTTAAGTCCTGGTTTTATCGACCTGCAACTGAACGGTTGTGGCGGCGTCATGTTGAACGATGCTATCACAGCAGAAACGATGCAAATCATGCACGAAGCAAACCTAAAGTCGGGTTGTACCAGCTTCCTTCCTACGCTGATCACTTCTTCTGATGAAGATATGCGCGCGGCAATCTCCGCAGCTCGCGAATATCACAAAAAATACCAAAACCAATCGCTTGGCTTACATCTTGAAGGCCCATACCTTAACGTCGCGAAAAAAGGTATTCATAGCGTTGACTTCATCCGTCCATCCGATGACGGCATGATTGACCTTATTTGCTCAAATGCAGACATCATTGCCAAAGTAACTCTTGCGCCAGAGCAGAACGACCCTGAACATATCGCACGCCTAAAAACTGCAGGCATTGTGGTATCAATCGGTCACACAAACGCGACCTATGCTGAAGCACGCAAAGGTTTTGAGGCCGGTATTACTTTTGCAACTCACCTATTCAATGCGATGACTCCTATGGTTGGTCGTGAGCCAGGAGTGGTTGGTGCTATTTACGATACACCAGAGATCTACGCAGGCATCATTGCTGACGGCTTCCACGTAGACTACGCAAACATTCGAATTGCTCATAAAATCAAAGGTGAAAAGCTTGTTTTGGTGACCGATGCCACAGCTCCGGCAGGTGCTAACATTGATCACTTTATTTTTGTCGGTAAGAAAGTATATTACCGAGATGGTAAGTGTGTTGATGAAAACGGCACACTAGGCGGCTCAGCTCTGACTATGATTGAAGCAGTTCAGAACACAGTTGAGCACGCAGGTATCGCTTTAGAAGAAGCTCTACGAATGGCTACACTGTACCCAGCGACAGCAATTGGCGTTGAGGACCGTCTCGGCCGTATTCGAAAAGGCATGGTTGCAAACCTGACTATTTTCGATCGTGACTTCAACGTTAAAGCGACGGTTGTTAACGGACAATACGAGCAAAATTAAGCATGAATGGCGGACAGATTGGTAATGTAGATTTAGTAAAACAGCTTAACAGCGCTGCGGTATACAGGCTGATTGATCAGCAAGGTCCTATCTCCCGAATTCAAGTCGCGGATGTTAGCCAGCTCGCTCCAGCGAGTGTTACCAAAATCACCCGTCAACTATTGGAACGCGGCCTCATTAAAGAGGTCGCCCAACAAGCTTCAACAGGTGGTCGTCGAGCAATCTCATTGACCACTGAAGTGAAGCCTTTTCACTCTATCGCCGTTCGTTTGGGTCGAGACTACGTTCAATTCTGTCTCTATGACTTAGGCGGCACTGCACTGGCAGAAGATCAACACGAACTTCACTACACCAACCAAGCCGATTTGATTGCAGGTCTTATTGATTTATTAAAAGACTTCGTAAGTCGTTGCCAAGATAAAATTGACCAGTTGATTGCTATCGGTATTACGTTACCAGGCCTAGTTAACCCTACGACAGGCGTCGTTGAGTACATGCCAAATACGGATATTGATAACCTTGCGCTTGGTGAAATTATCCGAGAGAAGTTCAATACGGCTTGTTTTGTCGGTAATGACGTCCGTGGTATGGCACTTGCAGAACATTATTTTGGTGCTAGCCAAGATTGCCAAGACTCTATCTTAGTCAGTGTACACCGCGGTACTGGCGCAGGCATCATTGTTAACGGCCAAGTGTTTCTAGGTTTTAACCGTAACGTAGGTGAAATTGGCCACATTCAAATTGACCCTCTTGGTGAGCAATGCCAATGTGGCAACTTTGGCTGTCTTGAAACGGTTGCTGCTAACCCAGCGATCATCCAACGCGTTAAACAGCTCATAGCACAAGGCTATGAGTCTAGCTTAACGCAATTGGAGCACATTACGATTGAAGATGTATGCACTCATGCTATGAACGGTGATGAGCTCGCGAAACAGAGCTTAGTACGTGTTGGTAACCAGTTGGGTAAAGCCATCGCTATCACCATCAACTTGTTTAACCCACAAAAAATCGTGATTGCAGGTGACATCACCGCTGCACAAGACATTGTTTTCCCTGCAATTCAAAGAAATGTAGAAAACCAGTCACTGAAAACCTTCCATAACGATCTTCCAATTGTGGCTTCTCACATTGATAAGCAGCCAACAATGGGCGCTTTTGCCATGATAAAACGAGCGATGTTAAATGGCGTTTTGTTACAAAAGTTACTAGAAGACTAAGTTTATACAACTAATTGAGTTACAATCTCGGGCTGTGTTTTCACAGCCCGTTTTCGTATATCAGGAATCTAGCTCAACAGTATGGAAATTATTCTAATTACAACGGCTTTTTTAGCAGGCTTCATCGCGCTCAAATGCAGCCTTCCCCCTCTAGTTGGTTTTCTACTAGCAGGTTTTGGCTTACATGCCTTTGGCTATCAAAGTAATGACGTTATTGTCACTCTGGCTGATCTCGGCGTTACTCTTTTGCTTTTTACTATTGGCTTAAAGCTCGATGTAAAAACATTGCTTTCCAAAGAAATTTGGGGCGGTGCAACAGCGCACAATATTCTTTCAACCGCTTTTTTTGCCCTTGCGTTGTCAGGACTAAAACTGCTTGGATTAACGTCCCTTGCAAGTATGGAAAGCGGGCAGATATTGCTCCTAGCCTTTGCACTTTCCTTCTCTAGCACTGTTTTCGCGGTAAAAACACTGCAGGAAAAAGGTGAACTCAACGCGACATACGCCACACTGGCCATCGGTATTTTGGTTATGCAAGATATCTTCGCGGTCGTGTTTCTGACTGTTTCAACAGGCAAAGTGCCAGAATGGTACGCCATAGGTCTATTTGCTCTTCCTCTCCTGCGCCCGCTGTTTTACAAGTTATTGGATAAAGTAGGCCACGGCGAGATGTTAGTGCTGTTCGGCATTTTCTTCGCGCTTGTTGTGGGTGCCGGACTGTTTGAGTTAGTTGGAATGAAACCAGACCTTGGCGCCTTGATTCTTGGCATGATGCTCGCTGGTCACCGTAAAGCGTCAGAGTTGTCTAAATCGCTATTTAATATGAAAGAGCTCTTTCTCGTCTGCTTCTTCTTAAATATCGGCTTATCCGCATCTTTGAGTCTAACGGGTATCGCACTAGCACTATTATTCATTGTCCTTCTGCCTATTAAAGGATTGCTATACTTCCTGACCATCAACCACTTTAAGTTTCGCGTGCGTACTTCCCTACTCGCTTCTTTATCACTGTTTAACTACAGCGAGTTCGGGCTCATTGTCGGTGGCCTGGCGTACAAAATGGGGTGGATGCCGAGTGACATGCTCGCAGCCATTGCTGTAGCGGTTTCACTATCCTTTATTATCTCAGCACCTCTAAATCGCTTGGGCCATAAAATTTATCAGCATTCCGGTAAATGGTTACAAGAAACGGCTGCAGAGAAACTCAACCAACGTGACCAGTTGATCAACCCGGGACATGCTCAAGTACTTATTCTAGGCATGGGGCGAATTGGTACTGGTGCATATGACGAGCTACGCGCACGTTACGGCAAGATTTCTCTGGGGATTGAGATCCGTGAAGAAGCAGCACAACAACACCGTTCAGAAGGACGTAATGTCATTTCAGGGGATGCTACCGACCCAGATTTTTGGGAACGAATCCTAGATACTGGTCACGTAAAGTTAGTTTTATTGGCAATGCCACACCATCAAGGTAATCAAACGGCACTAGAACAACTTCAGCGTAGAAACTACAAAGGGCAAATTGCCGCTATTGCAGAATATCCAGACCAACTAGAAGGTTTGTTGGAAAGTGGTGTGGACGCTGCCTTTAATATATACAGCGAAGCAGGTAGTGGTTTTGCGCGACACGTGTGCAAACAACTAGAACCTCAGTTCACTTCAATAAAATAACCCTAAAAATACGCAACAACGCTACTACCAATTAAAAGCCTTTCTATCAATAGAGAGGCTTTTTTGTTTAATTTTCATACCAAACCTTAATTCCATTCATTAAAACAACAAATAAGTTAAATGTTATTTAATCAACAAGGCTTTTTATCATTTTTTTAATCACAAAACGTTGCTTTTTTTACTCAGAATGGCAAATTGAATCCATACCGATTAGAAATTGTTTAGTTTAGAAAGGATGTTGTATGTGTTCAGTATTTGGGATTTTAGACATTAAAAGTGATGCAGCGGCACTGCGTCCTATCGCGTTAGAAATGTCGAAAAAGCTTCGTCACCGTGGCCCTGACTGGTCTGGTATCTACTCTTCAGAAAGAGCAATCCTAGCTCACGAGCGCTTGGCTATCGTTGGTCTAAATAGCGGTGCTCAACCACTATACAGCCCTGATAAAAAACTAATCCTTGCCGTTAACGGTGAGATCTACAACCACAAAGAGATTCGCGCTCGCTACGAAGGCAAGTACGAATTCCAAACAGACTCTGACTGTGAAGTTATTTTAGCGCTGTATCAAGACATGGGTGCTGATCTTCTTGAAGAGCTAAACGGCATTTTTGCTTTCGTACTGTACGATGAAGAAAAAGATGAGTACCTAGTAGGTCGTGACCATATCGGTATCATTCCACTTTACCAAGGTTACGATGAACACGGTAACTACTACGTCGCTTCCGAAATGAAAGCACTCGTACCCGTTTGTAAAACAGTCAGCGAATTCCCTCCAGGTTCGCACTACAGCTCAAAAGATACAGAACCTCAGCGTTACTACATCCGTGACTGGAACGAATATGCCGCTGTTCAAGGTAACAGCACGAGTAAAGAAGAACTAACAGAAGCACTGGAAGCAGCGGTGAAACGTCAACTAATGACTGACGTACCATACGGCGTACTACTATCTGGTGGTCTGGATTCATCCATCACATCTGCGGTAGCAAAACGCTATGCTGCGATGCGTATCGAAGACGATGAAAAATCAGAAGCATGGTGGCCTCAACTTCACTCTTTTGCGGTTGGTCTTGAAGGCGCTCCAGACTTAAAAGCAGCACGTGAAGTGGCAGAAAAAATTGGTACCGTTCACCACGAAATGACATACACCATTCAAGAAGGTTTGGATGCTATTCGTGACGTGATTTACCACATCGAGACTTATGACGTAACAACGATTCGTGCCTCAACGCCGATGTTCCTTATGGGCCGTAAAATCAAGGCAATGGGCATCAAAATGGTGCTTTCTGGTGAAGGCGCTGATGAAATCTTCGGTGGTTACTTGTACTTCCACAAAGCGCCAAACGCAAAAGAGTTCCACGAAGAAACGGTTCGTAAACTGCTGGCTCTAAACATGTTTGACTGTGCCCGTGCGAACAAATCGTTGGCGGCATGGGGCGTTGAAGGCCGTGTACCATTCTTGGATAAAGAGTTTATTGACGTCGCAATGCGCTTAAACCCTGCAGACAAAATGTGTGGCAACGGTAAGATGGAAAAACACATTCTTCGCGAATGTTTTGAGCATTACTTACCAGACTCAATCGCTTGGCGTCAAAAAGAGCAGTTTTCTGATGGCGTAGGTTACAGCTGGATTGACACTTTGAAGGCCGTAGCAGAAGAGAAAGTGACCGATCAACAGATGGAAACGGCTCAGTACCGCTTCCCATACAACACACCAACAACTAAAGAAGGTTACGTATACCGCGAAATTTTTGAGGAGTTGTTCCCATTACCATCAGCTGCAGAATGTGTACCAGGTGGTCCTTCTGTAGCGTGTTCATCAGCGAAAGCGATTGAGTGGGATGAGTCATTCAAGAACTGTGTTGACCCTTCAGGCCGTGCAGTGCAAACCGTTCACAACGACGCTTACTAAGTAGAATTGGGCTGGAGCAGCAATCCAGCCCAATTATTTAACTTGTTGACGTTAAGATCAAAAAGAGGTGCGTGCGCACCTCTTTTTTGTGTTGGTTGTTATGAGTATTAAGCGACTACTTTAAGTCTAAATCGGTGTTATCAATGCTAACTGGCACTCGCTTCGAGATCATTTGCACCAACATGATTGAACGCTTCTCTCCGTCTTGTTCTTGGAAAATGGCATCAATACCTGCAAATTGTCCGCTCTTAACACGAACCTGATCACCTGGTTTAGGCATGCATTCGGATATGTTTTTTTCTGTGCAGCATTTCTCTAGCTGCTTCAACTCAAACACAAGATCGCCTTGAACTTCTTTTGGTTGGGCACCAAATCGAACAAAGTCGACAACACCGCGCGTCGACCGAACCGACGTAAAGTTCGGGCCTTGTTCATAATCAAAACGTGCAAATACATAACAAGGAAACAACGGTTCTTCGACCTTTTGTCGCTTACCGCGCAAGATTTTTTCGACTTCTACAGTTGGGTAGAAGCACTCAACACCTTGATTTTCAAGATGCTGCTTAGCCCTTATTTGTTCTCCACGCTTACAATAAAGTAAATACCAACGTTTCATTTTATTACTAGCCAATTATATTTTTGTTTCATCCTAGCATTAAGCTAAAGGTGAGTCATGAATATTCAAATTATCCATAAGAAGAACATTATACATTGTTCGCATAACTTACACTTTTTCAAAAGGTTAAGAAAATAAGTCCATAGGCAAAAATGAAAATTAAGTTTGTAATACACATCAAC
The DNA here is from genome assembly GCF_043102935.1 of Vibrio sp. zbq_1. Taxonomy (NCBI): domain Bacteria; kingdom Pseudomonadati; phylum Pseudomonadota; class Gammaproteobacteria; order Vibrionales; family Vibrionaceae; genus Vibrio; species Vibrio sp. zbq_1. Next base: position 44,316 of record NZ_JBICJH010000023.1, on the reverse strand, counting down.
CACCAACAAAAGCTCCACAAAATCAAAAATAAACAGTGACTTAACAATGTTATTTAGTCGTAAGGCAAAATTTTATTGTTTGTAAGCAGTTAAATTGCAATGTATACGTAGGTGTCGTTAAAAAATGTAATAACTACTATTAGAAGAGCTTATGTCAAACCAACATCAATATTTCGGTCACCCTCGTGGCTTGTTCTTATTGTTCGGCACAGAACTCTGGGAACGCTTTTCCTACTACGCAATGCGTGCCATTCTAGTACTCTACTTAACTGATACCACAATGAATGGTGGTTTGGGCTGGTCAACGAAAGACGCGCTCGACCTTTATGGCATTTACACCGGCCTTGTTTACATTACCCCATTGATTGGTGGTTACCTTGCCGATAACTACCTTGGCCAACGCCGCTCAATTTTGCTTGGTGGTGCATTAATGGCTATCGGCCAGTTCACACTGGCACTTCCGGCTGACGCACTAGGCTTCGGAGCACTTCACACTTTCTATTTAGGTCTTGCTCTGCTTATTTGTGGTAACGGTCTATTCAAGCCAAATATCTCTACCATGGTTGGTGACCTTTACAATGAAGGTGATAACCGTCGTGATGGCGCTTTCACTATCTTCTACATGGGTATCAACCTTGGTGCTCTGCTAGCCGGCGTGGTTTCTGGATCTGTAACGAACTCATTTGGTTGGAAAGCAGGTTTCGTAGCAGCGGGCGTGGGTATGATAATCAGCCTTGTCATGCAAATGTCACTTTCACAGTCTTGGCTTGGTGATATTGGCCGTGAGCCAGCCGCGAAACGCGACCTAAACAATAAGAACGCCAAAACAAAACAGCCTCTTACCAAAGAAGAAGTAGATCGCATTAAAGTTATCTTGGTGATGAGCCTGTTTACTATCGTATTCTGGGCTGGTTTCGAGCAAGCTGGCGGTCTGATGAACATTTACACTCAGCAGTACACCGATCGTATGATTGGCGGTTTTGAAGTACCTGCAGCTTGGTTCCAGTCACTAAACCCATTCTTTATCATTACGCTTGCGCCTGTCCTTGCGGTTCTATGGGTGAAACTAGGTAAACGTGAACCAAACTCACCAGCGAAATTTGCTTTAGCTATGTTCTTCTTGGCACTAGGCTTCCTATGCATGGTTGGTGCAGTAATGGAACAAGGTGGTGATACTAACGTGAAAACATCCATGCTATGGCTAGTTGGCGCGTTCTTCTTCCATACTTTGGGCGAACTGTGCCTATCCCCTATTGGTCTGTCTCTTGTAACCAAACTGGCTCCGCTACGTCTTGCATCGTTGATGATGGGTGCATGGTTTGGTTGTAACGCTATTGCGAACTATGTCGCTGGTTACGTGGGTTCTCATGTGGGTGAACTTGGTGCAATGGCTATCTTTAGTGGCATCGCAGTAACCGCATTGATCAGTGGTGTGATTCTAATGTTATTCTCGAACACGCTTGTTCGTTGGATGCACGGTGCAGAAAACACTCACAGCACTGCAGAACAAATTGAAGAGCAACAAACACAAGTTGCTTAACATGGTTTCAAAGTTACTAAAAAGGGTCGCAATCGCGACCCTTTTCTGTATTCATTCAGTACAGAAAACCAAAGCTCTACAGCTTGCTGCGTACTAGTTCTGCCATCATATCGATATGCATGTCATCGTCGTTAAGGCATGGAATATAGTGGAACTGCTCACCACCCGCTTCCATAAAGATCTCTTTGTTCTCTCCAGCTATTTCTTCCAACGTTTCTAAACAATCAGATGAAAATGCAGGAGTCATGATATCAATTTTCTTCACGCCTTTACTGGTGATGGTTTCCAATGTTTTATCAGTGTAAGGCTGTAGCCACTCTTCTCGGCCAAAACGAGACTGATAAGACATACCAATCTGATCCGATGATAAACCAAGCGCCTCACCGAGCAAGCGAGTGGTCGCTTCACAATGCTGAGGATAAATGTCGCCATTGTCTGCATAACGTTTAGGAATACCGTGATATGAACACAGCAAGTAATCCCCTTTGCCATACTCTTCCCAGTATTGTCGAACCGAGTGTGCAAGCGCTTCGATGTACACTGGATGATCGTGATAATCGCGAATAAAGCTGAATGCTGGCATCACTGGCAGTTGCTTAAACGCTTTTGTGATTCCATCAGACACGGCTGCGGTGGTTGTCCCAGAATATTGTGGGTACAACGGTAGCACAATAACCTCTTCCACACCTTGAGCGATAAGAGCTTCAAAACCAGATTGAAGGCTTGGGTTGCCATAAGTCATGCCGAGTTCCACAGGCATATCGAGATGCTGAGCAAGTTTCTTTGCCTGGCGTTTGGAATACACCATTAAAGGTGAGCCCTCTTCCATCCATACCGATTCATACAACTTAGCGACCTTTGGCGAGCGTATTGGAAGAATCACACCATGTAAAATTGGACACCAAAGCCATCGTGCCATATCGACTACACGATGATCATGAAGAAACTGACTTAAGAAGCGCTTAACCGCTGGAGCGGTAGGTTCATCAGGTGTTCCTAGGTTAACCAGTAACACACCTTGTTTATTTTTAGTTTGCATTGCGTCCCTTTGTTTTCCCAGCATATAAAATGTATAAAAAAAGCGACCTTACGGCCGCTTCACTATAACAAAATTATTAAAAATTTTGATAATAGGTATTACCTATTATGCTAATGCCTTCTCGATATCAGCACTTACTTCAGCTACTTGCTTAGTACCGTCAAATTTTAGGTACTTAGTTTTGCCTGCTGCAGCTTCTTTACCGTAGTAATCGATAAGTGGTGCAGTTTGCTCGTGGTAAACACCTAGACGTGCACGTACTGTTTCTTCTTTGTCGTCATCGCGAACAACAAGATCTTCACCCGTTACGTCGTCTTTACCTTCCACTTTAGGTGGGTTGTAAACAACGTGGTAAGTACGACCTGAAGGAAGGTGAGCACGACGACCAGCCATACGCTCAACGATCACATCGTCAGCTACGTCGAATTCGATAACGTAATCTACTTCAACGCCCATTTCTTTTAGGCCATCAGCCTGAGGAATAGTGCGTGGGAAACCATCTAGTAGGAAACCTTTCTCACAATCGTCTTGAGCGATACGCTCTTTGATAAGACCAAGGATGATTTCATCAGAAACTAGCTGACCAGCGTCGATAACAGCTTTAGCTTGTTTGCCAAGTTCTGTACCTGCTTTGATAGCAGCACGAAGCATATCACCAGTAGAGATTTGTGGAATACCGTATTTATCCATGATGAAGTTTGCTTGTGTGCCTTTACCTGCACCTGGAGCACCTAGAAGAATGATGCGCATGATTTATCCTCTTTTATATTTAAGATTTATACCGAAGCTCACAATAGCTGTGCTTCGCAGGCATAAACCCTAGAAGCGCTCGCAACGATAAGTTTCGGTATAAGGTATATAGGCGGGCAAAAATACACGCCTTATTACTCACATTCAAGTCACAGATTCTATCACAGGTTCACAGAGCAAAGAGTGAATTAAGACTAAAGAATGTTAACAACACCCTCTTTCTGCAGCTATTGATTATTAACTCAACACCTGTAATGCGAAATTTTGCGACAACAAACAAAAAGCTCGCATTATGCGAGCTTTTCGATATTGATGACTTATTAAACCTTAGTCAAAAGCTTGTTGATAGCACCCAAGAACTGCGTTGGATCTTCCATCGAGCCGCGCTCTGCTAACATGGCTTGACCAAGTAGCACTTCGACCCAGCGGCCAAACGCTTCTTCATCCGCTTCATCCGCCATGCGCTTAACAAGTGCGTGCTCTGGGTTGATTTCAAAGATGTATTTCACTTCTGGCACAGCTTGACCTGCGGCAGCAAGCAGCTTCGCCATCTGAGTCCCCATCTCGTAATCATCCGTCACAACGACTGCGGGTGTAGATGCAAGTTTAAAGGTCGTACGCACGTCTTTCACGCGGTCACCCAAGTAAGACTTGGTACGCTCAACAACCGATTTGAACTCTTCTTCGGTTTCTTTTTGCTTTTCTCTATCGGCTTCGTCTTCAAACTTACTCAAGTCAAGGCCAGCTTTTGTAATCGATTGGAACTGCTTACCATCAAACTCAGTTAGGTAGTTCATCAACCATTCGTCAATTCGGTCGAACATCAGAATGACTTCAATGCCTTTCGCTTTAAACTGCTCTAAGTGAGGGCTATTCTTCGCCGCCGCGTAGCTGTCTGCAGTTAAGTAGTAGATCTTATCTTGGCCTTCTTTCATGCGCTCAACGTAGGACGCAAGACCAACGGTTTGTTCCGCTGAATCAACTTCTGTTGAAGCAAAACGCAATAGACCTGCAATTTTCTCTTTGTTCGCAAAGTCTTCCGCTGGGCCTTCTTTCAACACTAGGCCAAACTCTTTCCAGAATGATTGGTATTTTTCTTCATCATTCTTCGCCATGCGCTCAAGCATAGTCAGTACACGTTTCGTGCATGCATTGCGTAGCGACTGAGTCACTTTGTTGTCTTGTAGAATTTCACGCGATACGTTTAGCGGCAGATCGTTTGAATCAATCAAGCCACGTACGAAACGCAGGTAAGACGGCATAAACTGTTCAGCATCATCCATAATGAACACACGTTGCACGTACAGTTTCAGACCTGACTTATGATCACGATTCATCATATCCCATGGCGCTTTCGATGGGATGTAAAGTAGGCTAGTGTAGTCGTTTTTACCTTCTACGCGGTTGTGGCTCCACACCAATGGATCAGCGAAATCGTGTGAAACGTGTTTGTAGAATTCTTGGTATTCTTCATCTGAGATATCTGCTTTATTACGCGTCCACAACGCTTGAGCTTTGTTGATTTGCTCCCACTTCTTCTCATCTGTCTCTTTACCGTCTTCATCACGCACTACAGTTTGGATAGAAACAGGAATGCCGATGTGATCCGAGTACTTGCTGATGACATCGCGCAGACGCCATTCATTTAAGAACTCTTTACCTTCGTCACGCATGTGAAGAATGATGTCAGTACCACGAGATTCTTTAGTGATGTTTTCAATGGTGTACTCACCCTCGCCCGCAGAATGCCATTGCACAGCTTCATCTGCTGGCAAACCTGCTGCACGAGTGCGCACGGTCACCGCATCAGCAACGATAAATGCAGAGTAGAAACCAACACCAAATTGACCGATCAATTGCGAGTCTTTGCTTTGCTCTTCTGAAAGCTTTGAGAAGAATTCCGCGGTGCCTGATTTTGCGATGGTGCCTAAATGTTCGATAACGTCATTGCGGCTCATACCGATACCGTTATCAGAAATCGTTAGGGTATTTGCACTTTCATCAAATGACAGCTTAACGCCAAGATCTGCGTTACCTTCATATAAATCAGGATTCGAAAGTGCCTGAAAACGCAATTTGTCTGATGCATCTGATGCGTTAGAAATCAGCTCGCGCAAAAAGATCTCTTTATTGGAATAAAGAGAATGGATCATTAAATGAAGTAGTTGTTTTACTTCTGATTGAAAACCACGAGTTTCTTTATTTTGAGATACGGTTTCGCTCATGTGTGCTCCATAACATCTAAACTAACAGGCTTTTTCAGGGACGACTTTGTGATTTAGCCCCATGAAATCACCACACTAAGATGTCATTTAACATGTGGCTGACAAATGTAAATTCAAGGTCAATATTGCTAAAAACGGTGTTTTTTTAGAAAAATTTAATTATCCTACCCCCCTAAAAGCATCTAAAACGTCGCGTATCTCCCATGCGCAAACGTAATTTTGTGATATAAATCACCATAATTACAACATCATCCATCTAAGAAGAACTAAATGACTAACATCGGCACCAAATTTCTACTTGCTCAAAGGTTTACCTTTGATCCAAATAGTAATTCGCTCGCTGACCAACAAAGCGGCAACGAAGTTGTACGATTAGGAAGCAACGAAAGCCGTATACTCCTGATGTTGGCGGAGAGACCAAACGAAGTTTTAACCCGTAACGAGCTTCACGAGTTTGTTTGGCGTGAGCAAGGTTTTGAGGTGGATGACTCAAGCCTGACTCAAGCGATTTCTACTCTGCGTAAGATGTTGAAGGATTCAACCAAATCTCCAGAGTTTGTTAAAACCGTTCCAAAACGAGGCTATCAACTCATTTGTACTGTTGAACGCCTAAGCCCACTTTCTTCAGACTCAAGCTCAATTGAAGTTGAAGAGCCAGCTTCTGATAACAATGACGCCTCTGCTAATGAGGTAGAAACGATCGTAGAGCCGTCTTTAGCGACGCCTTCTGACGCAATCGTTGAACCAGAAGCGCCAGTAGTACCTGAAAAAGCACCCGTGGCTTCTGCTGTGAATCCTTGGATTCCACGCGTTATTTTATTTTTGGCACTATTACTACCGATTTGCGTACTGCTGTTTACAAACCCTGCGGAATCTCAGTTCCGTCAGATTGGTGAGTATCAGAACGTACCAGTGATGACACCTGTAAATCACCCGCAAATCAACAACTGGTTGCCTTCTATTGAGCAGTGCATTGAACGCTACGTTAAGCACCATGCAGAAGACTCCTTACCAGTGGAAGTGATTGCCACTGGCGGACAAAATAACCAGCTGATTTTGAACTACATTCATGACAGCAACCACTCGTATGAGAACGTGACATTGCGTATTTTCGCAGGTCAAAACGATCCAACAGACATCTGCAAATAAAGGAGGCCAGCATGAAGATTAAAGTAGCATCTGCGGTTTTGGCCGTATCTATCCTTTTCAGTGGTTGGTTGTACTGGGGCAGTGACCTTAAAGTTGAGCAAGTGCTTACATCAAATGAATGGCAGTCAACCATGGTGACTGTGATTACTGATAACTTGCCAGACGATACCGTAGGCCCGTTACGTCGAGTGAATGTGGAGTCGAACGTTAAGTACCTGCCGAATGGCGATTACATTCGCGTGGCAAACATCAAACTGTTCGCACAAGGCTCGACGGCTGAATCGACAATTAATATTTCAGAGAAAGGTCGCTGGGAAGTGAGTGATAACTATCTGCTTGTTTCTCCTTCTGAGTTCAAAGATATTTCTTCTTCTCAATCCAAGGATTTTTCTGAAGCGCAACTACGTTTGATTACTCAAATCTTTAAGCTAGATGCAGAACAAAGCCGCCGAATTGACGTGGTTAATGAGAAAACTCTGCTATTAACTAGCCTAAATCACGGTTCTACGGTACTGTTTAGAAACTGAATTTAATTAGTGATAAGGGGGCAAGATGCCCCCTTAATTTTTTCTCATGGATTGGTTAGACACTTTCACTCTCTTTTTCGGCTCGCTCGTTGCAAATACGTTGGCATCTCTTTCTGGTGGCGGCGCCGGTTTGCTACAGTTTCCTCTACTTATTTTTCTTGGCTTACCGTTCTCCGTTGCACTAGGCACTCATAAAGTGGCTTCTGTTGCTTTAGGCTTGGGCGCTGCAAGCACTCACCTCAAAGCCGGCACCATTAAATTGCCCATCGCCCTTTATCTGATTTTTGTTGGCAGTATAGGTGTTGTGATTGGCGCAAACCTCATCGTTCATATCCCTGATGGTATTGCGGAAAAGATGCTAGGCAGTATGATTCTGGCACTCGGTATTTATTCCCGCTTGAAAAAGCAACTGGGGCAAACCGAAATCATTAAGCGTCGCAATCAATTGGGTTGGATTCTTGGTGGTATTGGCATCATGTTGATAGGCATCGTCAACGGGTCTTTAACCGCTGGTTCTGGGTTGCTTGTCACTCTCTTTCTTGTGCGTTGGTTTGGGTTCGATTACAAACAAGCGGTCGCCTACACCATGATTTGTGTCGGCCTGTTTTGGAATGGTATTGGTGGCGTCGCGGTTGTACAAGCAGGAGCACCTATTCACTGGGCTTGGTTACCAGTATTGTTGTTGAGCTCTTTTCTTGGGGGCAGTTTAGGCGCGTGGGCCGCAACTCGCTATAGCAACCGAGTGATTAAAATTGCGTTCGAAATTCTCACGTTTGCCGTGGGCATCAAATTGCTGGTTTAACCCAGTTAAAAGGAAATTTTCATGGATAAAGCAATCATTGATATTTATTACTGCCGCCAGTGCAACTGGATGTTGCGTTCGACTTGGTTATCGCAAGAGTTGCTGCATACTTTTAGCGAAGAAATCGACACCATCAGTTTGCATCCAGACACAGGTGGTCGATTCGAGATTTTCTGCAATGGCCAGCAAATTTGGGAACGTAAGAAGGACGGCGGTTTTCCTGAGGCAAAAGTACTAAAACAGCGCGTAAGAGACATTATCGACCCAGAGCGCGATCTCGGTCATTCCGATACAAAATAAGGGAACACTCGGTTCCCTTATTTAAATCATTTTCGTAGCGACTAACCTTAGTTGGTCGTTAAATCGTCGTCTGCGCCAGCACTTCACCTTCTGGCGTTTGAACACTGAGCGTATTCCCATCCAGTAATCCAAAACTTCTTGGTAAACCGTTACGCGGGAAGGTCATTGAACCGGGGTTAAAGATCACCACACCCTCTTTAATTTCGGCTACGGGAACATGCGTATGACCATGAGCGATGATGTCACCCTCTCGCAAAGGTGGTCTTTTATCGCTGTTGTACAAATGGCCATGCGTCAGAAAGATTCGCTTACCAGACTCTAGCAATACCCATGCGTAATCCATCATCATTGGGAAGTTCAGCAGCATTTGATCTACTTCGCTGTCACAGTTACCGCGTACGGAAATGATTTGCTGACTGTATTGGTTGAGAAGCTCCGCCACTTGGGGCGGGTTATACCCTTCCGGAATCGGGTTGCGTGGTCCGTGGTTCAACGTGTCACCCAACAGCACCAAATGCTTTGCACCTGATGCTAGGAATAACTTGATGGTTTCTTCGGTTGCTGGCAAAGAGCCATGCAGGTCTGAGGCAAAAAATAGTTTCACGACGTTGTCTCCTCAAAATGTATGAGGCTATTCTACGGCATTCTGACGTATGCTCAACCGACTTCCCGATTACTGATGACGCACAGTCTCAATCAGCATTGGTAGCAAATGGAACCAAGCAAAATATCCGGCACCGACTAAAACTAATGTCCAAAAAACCATCGAAATGAACTTCGACTTCGCTAAATGGTGTAACGGGTCCGGTTCCCCACACCCTGGACATGTGTGAGCACGTTTCGATATTTGTTTCTCACACACAGGGCAAGAGACTAAAGGCATGATTTAAATTCCTCAACTATATGCTTAGGGCACAAAGAATAGCGCCTGTGAAAATATATGCAACATCACTAATAATCAATATCTTAGAGATTGACGCATGTCGCTGACTTGAGAAAAATATTACGCATGTTACTTACACAGTTTAGCCATCCTCTCTGACCATACCATTAATCACGATATTGTTGTAACTCACCATGCCGATCACTTCCCCATCTTCAATCACGGGCGCGCGGCTGATCCCAAATCGCTCAAACAGACGAGCACAGTATTTGACGTTCATATCTGGATCGACACACAAAGCAGGCTTAGTCATGATTTCGTAGATATTGGTGCGCTGAGGGGCACGGTTATTTGCCAACACTTTCTTCGCAATATCATTCATTAGCACAATGCCGTATTCGTCGTTGTCATCGCGCTTTTTGACCACCAGCGCTTTCACTTGATATTTCTTTGCCAGAGTAATGCCTTCGTATACGGTCATCAGTCCATCTACCATAACGTAAGTAGCAGCCATGACATCCCTTACTCGTACTATCGTTTGATTACTCATAGTTCATCCTCAACCACCTTGGTCAACGTTTCGACTTGATGCGCAACACCTACGGCATCCTCGATATCAATTTGAATCGCAATCCCCTGCCCCGACTCTCGGTCGAACTCTCCCACTTCATTAATGGTCTCAAGTATGTGCCGAGAAAGGTGCTCTTCCACCACAAAAAGCAGAACATCCTTTTGTACTTCTAGGGTTAATCCAAAAAACGTCCGCTTCTGATTTAAACCTTGACCACGAGCATTATTGATCACGGTCGCCCCCGTTGCTCCTGCATCACGAGCCGCATCGAGCACCTTGTCTGTTTTGCTGTCTTCAACAAACGCGAGTATCAATTTAAAGCGCATTTTCTTCGTCCTCCGAGGTGTCTTTATTAAGCCACTGAGTAATTTGCGCATACCCCATTACGGATATCATTGGAAACAAACTGGCGAAAGCAATAAGCCCAAAGCCATCAATCATCGGATTCCTGCCTGGCACAGTTGACGCTAGTCCCAGCCCAAGCGCCGTCACTAAAGGCACTGTCACGGTAGAGGTGGTGACACCACCTGAATCGTAGGCAAGTGGAATGATCAACTTAGGCGCATAAAAGGTTTGAATCACCACGACGATATACCCCGCAATGATGTAGTAATGAATCGGGTCGCCCACCACAATACGATAGCTGCCAAGCGCGATACCTATCGCTACGCCTAAAGCAACCGCAACTCGTAAGCCATTTACACTAATACTGCCACCAGACACTTGATTGGCTTTGATGGCCACTGCAATCAAAGATGGCTCAGCAATGGTCGTACTAAAGCCGATAAAAAAAGCAAAGGTGTACACCCAATAATAGTCGACCCACTCTAACGCCTGCCCAATAGAGACTTTAAACTCTCGGACGAATTCAGGAGCGGTCAACTGCACCGCCATTGTTTCGCCCAACGGAAACAATGCCATCTCCAAACCGAGTAAAAACAACGATAATCCAACAATGACATACGCAAAACCGAGCAACACTTTTTTGAGGTTATTCACTGGGCGGCGCAGCACAGCCAATTGAAAGCCAAAAATAATCGCCGCAATCGGGATCACATCACGAATGGTGGACAGCAACGTATCTAAGAAATGTTCGAATGAAATCATGTAACGGCCATCCCATAAATCATGACAAACATCATTGGCAGTAAAGAGGCAAACGCAATCAACCCAAAACCATCCACCATAGGGTTACGCCCTTTAATGGCCGAAGCTAACCCTACTCCTAATGCCGTCACCAAAGGGACGGTAATCGTTGACGTGGTCACGCCACCCGAGTCGTAAGCAACGCCGATGATCGACTCTGGCGCAAACCAAGTGAGAGTCACAACGCCAACATAACCACCGATGATCATGTAATGAATTGGCCACCCTTTTAAGATGCGCAGCACCCCAATCACAATCGCAATCCCAACAGAAAAAGCCACCGTTATCCGCAGGCCAACGCCATACTCCGTCATGGATTGTTCGGAATTGGGGATCATCCCGCCTTCAGCCGCCACCTCTGAGGCCTCTTCTGCAACAGCAGTCAATGCTGGCTCTGCGATAGTGGTTCCAAACCCCAAGCAAAACGCAAAAATCAATAACCAAAACACACTGCCCTTTCGAGCAAAGGCTTGTGCCATATTTTCGCCAATGGGGAACAAGCCGAGTTCTAGCCCGAAAATAAAAAACGTCAGGCCTAAAATGACCAACAACAAACCAAAAAGAATCGAGACCAAGTTAGGTAAAGGCTCTTGCAGAACCACCAATTGGAAGAAGGTAATAACAATTACAATAGGAAGAAGATCGCGGGCACTGTTAAACAGAGCGCGGAACAAAGCAGTGAGTGCTTCCATGCAAATCCTCCCTTTGACGAACAAGTTATTGGCTCTGAAGGCGAGACCTGTCCGGTGATATCCTTATCATCTACTCTCAGTGTGGCATAAATTTCTACTCACAAACGTGAACAACCTTATGTCACCACTAACATTTGGTTACATTTTCCTAATATGTGAACTGGATGAGCCACCACGAAAATTTATCTGAAAGATGGGAGAACACATGATAAGCAGCGCGGAACTGATCAAGCGAGGCGCAAAACGACTATAATGTTCTAATATATTGACATTCAAAGAGATGCTATGAAGATATTACTTACAGGTGGAACTGGGTTTATAGGGTCTGAGTTACTCAAACTGCTCACCACTCATCAGATAGTGTTACTGACCCGATCGCCAGACCAAGCCAAACAGCACTTGCAGTACGCTGATTTAGGTAATATCGAGTACCTTGCTTCTCTTGATGAACTCGCCGATCTCAACAACATAGATGCCGTCATCAACCTCGCAGGAGAACCAATCGCAGACAAACGTTGGACGGAGCAGCAAAAAGAGAAAATTTGCGACAGTCGCTGGAAAATTACCGAGCAAATTGTTGAGCTGATTCACGCCAGTACCGAACCGCCTTCTGTGTTTCTTAGTGGATCTGCAGTGGGTTATTACGGCGACCAGCAGGATCATCCGTTCGATGAGTGTCTTCATGTGAATAACGACGATTTCCCGCATATGGTTTGCGCTAAGTGGGAACAAATCGCCAAACGAGCTGAGTCCGAACAAACCCGCGTTTGCTTTCTCCGGACAGGCGTCGTACTCGGGCTTAATGGCGGAGCACTCGCGAAAATGCTCTTGCCTTACAAATTGGGGTTAGGCGGACCGCTTGGCAATGGCAATCAATACATGCCTTGGATTCATATCCTCGATATGGTTCGTGCCATTATGTACCTGCTTGAAACCCCTCACGCGCATGGTGCCTTCAACATGTGCGCCCCTCACCCTGTGACTAACCGGATATTTAGCCGCACGTTAGCGAAAACACTCAAACGTCCTCATATTCTATTCACACCTAAATGGGTCATGGCATTGGCGATGGGAGAATCGGCATGTTTGCTGTTTGACAGTATGCGAGCCAAACCTAAGAAACTCACCGAGCTTGGCTTTAAATTTAGTTACTCAAGAATAGAACCAGCACTGAAGCACTTGCTTCAAGATAGAAGCTGTTGAATGATAAAGCTTATCTGTCTCTCGCATTAAGCTAACACATGAATAAATTCATCCTCATTACGGGTTGCTCAACGGGCATCGGGTACGTTTGTGCTCATGCACTCTATAAACAAGGCTTTAACGTCATCGCCTCTTGTAGAAAGCTTGATGACGTTCAACGACTCCAATCAGAAGGGTTAACCTGTATCCAGCTCGACCTCGACGACCCAATAAGCATCACTAGTGGCGCAAAACAAGCGATTGAATTGGCTCAAGGCCAGCTTTATGCCCTGTTCAATAACGGCGCATATGGTCAGCCCGGTGCATTAGAAGATCTGCCTACCGAAGCATTGAAAGCGCAATTTCAAACCAACTTTTTTGGTTGGCACCAACTGGTTCAAGAGGTACTACCCACTATGCGTGCTCAGGGTGAAGGACGCATTATTCAAAACAGTTCCGTCTTGGGTTTTGCCGCAATGAAGTATCGTGGGGCGTACAACGCCTCAAAGTTTGCCCTAGAAGGGTGGACAGATACATTACGGCTCGAACTTGCTGATACCGACATCAAAGTGGCGTTGATAGAGCCCGGCCCCATTGAAACGCAATTTAGACACAACGCTCTGCACGCTTTTGAGCAATGGATTGACGTAGATTCAAGCCCTCACCGTATCGCGTATGAAGGACAGAAAAAGCGTTTAGATAACGATAAATCGAATAATCGATTCGTGCTGCCCGCAGAAGCTTGTATCGAACCCGTTCTTCACGCACTAACCAGCAATAAACCTAAAATTCGCTATCGCATTACGACACCAACCAAGTTGTTTGCGATTTTGAAACGATTATTACCCACTCGTGTCCTCGATAAAATTTTGCGACAAGCTGCATAGAAATATTTTGTCGTAATGTAATTTCATCGTAACAATGTGATGTCATTATGAGCACGTAGGTTAAAAAAACCTCACGCGCTCGAATCAATTTCTTGTTAAGTTTATCAATTAAGACTTCCTCTTAAGATTTTGAACTTAAAAAGATTTGGTATCGCCACCCAGTATGTTTTGTACGAATGCGAGGCAACAATGACATTAAATCAGCTGAACTGGCTTAGTGTGGGTGTAGTGTTGACGATGTTCATCCTATTTTGATACCACACCTTGCACGATGCCATGCTCTGCTATCTAACGTGCGAGAACCTCCAATTTAATTGCACTTTCGCTTGCAAATAGGATAACGCTGCTTCGGCAGCGTTTTTCCTAATATGCTCGACCCGCTTGATTTTCCATTCAATTAGCTCCATATCTACAGACATCGACCTGAATTAAAAGCAAGGACACTCAGATGCAATCCCCATTTATCGTTGAGTTAACAGAACAGAATTTTAGAGAAGTGCTTGAAGGATCAATGAACACGCCCGTTCTGATTCATTTTTGGGCCAACGCTCAACCAGAAAGCGCACAAGTGCTACCTGAGTTGCAAGCTCTCACTCAACAGTACAATGGTGCTTTTACATTGGCTCTGCTGAACTGTGAAGATCAACCAGCGCTTGCTTCCCAATTTGGTGTGCAAGTACTGCCAACAATCGCGTTGTTTGTTAATGGACAAGCGGTCGATGGCTTAGGCGGGCCTCAACCAATCGAAGCGATTGGCGCAATGCTACAAAAACATTTGCCAAGCCCTGACGAGCAACTATTGAAGCAAGTAAGCGAACTGCTTCAACAAGGCGAACATGCACAAGCTCTGAACGTCATTCAAACGCTGTCAGATGAACTGCAATCACGCGGTGATGTAAAACTAGCAAAAGCCGATTGTTTGCTAGAAACCAAACAATTCGAATTAGCACAAGAGTTGTTAGCAACCATCCCACTTGAGTATCAAGACAACTCTTACAAAAGCTTAATCGCGAAACTGGAACTGCATCAGCAAGCGGCTGAAAGTCCAGAATTAAAGCGCTTGGAACAAGAGTTGGCAGCTAACCCAGACAATTTCGAATTGGCATGTGAGCTAGCAGTACAATACAACCAAGTGGGTCGTGATGAAGAAGCGCTAGAGCTACTTTGGAACATTTTAAAAGTAAACCTAGGCGCGCAAGATGGCGAAGTGAAGAAGACCTTTATGGATATCCTAAGCGCCTTAGGACAAGGCAACGCTATTGCAAGTAAATATCGTCGCCAGCTGTACTCCATCTTGTACTAAACCCAGAGTTCTTCTAAAAATAAGACAATAAAGGCCGGAAATCCGGCCTTTGTTTTTTATTAGAAGTCGCTATACAGCATTGGGGCTGCTGGTGGATATTCTATTGGTTGCCAACGATCATTAAAGGTGTATTTGGCATAAAGCATAAAATGGTTTGGAGTATAAAACTCAGAACGCTGCACATCGACTAATGCACCAAGGTACCAACGTTTACTGACTCGCTTTTCCACCGCTGCTTGCAACGATGTACCAAAACTACCACCTTTGTCTGACGTCGCTATTGTCGATAAGTATGGTGCGTCTTCCTTAGTCCAAGAGTTGGAGACGGACGCACTCAACTGATATGACCAAGAGCTGCTGTATCGACCATAAAAATTGATAGGTAAAGACACCGAGAAGTAACTTTGCGGGCTGTAGTAGCCACCGTGACCTAGCGTGTACTCACCCAAATTTTTGTCGTAATCAAGGTACATTAAGTTCGTACCAATACTTAAACGCTGGTCATCCGTTGCAATTAACTTATAGTACGCCCCACCTAACACGCCTAAACGAGTGTTGTCTTCAACCTTTTCACCAGTCAAACTATGATACTGCAAGCTACTCCAAAAACCGTAAGGCCCACCAGTGTCCCAGCTTGAGTTCAACTTCACACCAGTACGGATAACCCCACCCCATTTAGTCCCTTGAGGGTCAGTCGTGCCGCTAGGGACAGACATTCCAGCATAAGAAAGCGTGCTGCTAGTCTCTGGGCGACGCGAAGCTTCTGCAGTCCAACCTAACTCACCTAGATCCCCATTGATGCGCACACCACCAACCCATGTGGTATGGTCGAAACCAATTGGTGTCGTGCCGACATCGACCAACCAATCTTCAGCTTGCCAGCCCACTCCAAATGCCATACCTGATGCGTCATTTTGGAACGAAGTGCTGTCAGAATCGGTGGTTTTTTCATAGTAGTCCAACTGACCTGAATCGATAGAAACATAATCGGCTTTTAGCAACAGATGCCCATCCCAGCTCTCAATCGGGATTCGTGCTTCTATGGGCACTTGATTCGAAGTATTACGACCATCTCGTGCACTGTAATCCCAGCCAATCATGACATGACCATCACTCCTATCATGCAGTTTATCGATGTCCGATTTGACGTTACGAGTCAACCAGTAGTCGTCAGCAGTATCATATAGCTCACGTAAGCTTGGGAGCTCTTTTGTCGCTTCTTCAGGTTCACGATTTTTATCCATTCGGTCAAGATTTAAGGCTTGATAGGCGCGTGTTTCAGCTAACGCCCACTGTTGATTTTCCATTGCTATAGACATGCTATTGCGAAACGCTAATGCGTCGGCATCAGGCATCGCATCCAACAACTGATTTAGCGCATTAGCGTCATTTCGATAGCCTTGTTGATTAAACACCGCGGCCACTGTCATCAACTGTGCCGCAGTTAAGCTATCGCGCTTTTTATTCAAAATGAGGTGCATATCGTGATACGTCGCTTCATCTCCAGTCAAAGCACTGGCTTGCAACATGCCAATTTCTGCTTGAGTTTTAAATGGCTCAGGCTTTAAAGAAACTTGTTCATACAAATCCAACGCAAGCTTAGGCTGTTGATTAACAAGCATCAGATCCGCTTGACTCAACAGTCGACGGGTTTTGAGTTCATCAAACTGTAATGCTTCCGAAGCACTTAAATCTTGTGTTGCGGAATTTAATGCTAAGCTCGCATACCAACTATCAAAATCTTCAAAGTGATTCAAGCTTACCATCATGCTGCCGTAAGCCAGTTTGTCATCGGTTGACCAATCTTCTGCAAACGAAATGCTTTGGAAAACCCTCTCAGCTTCCTTAACTTCATCAATGTCTAACCACGCACTCACTAGACGAGCGAGCGGTTGAATTTGACCTTGATAATCCGACTCTAGTGCACGTAATGTCGCCGTTGCTGATTCAGGAGAAGCTAAGTAACGCGTTTGGATGTCTCTCAACTGAGCATCAAGCTTCAAGCGGGTTAAATTGCGCTGCATTGCGTCTGTCATGTCATGTTGTGCGATGCTCTCTAGCTCAGCGATGGCCTCATTCACTTTGAAGTCCTGCGCGAGATAAAGCGCGTAAGCAAATTTCATTTCAGGGTCATTACTAGATGTAGCCCAATTGGACATCAGCGTATCCGCGTGTACTTTGTCGCCCATGGAATGAATAACGTCAGCAATATCAAGCCTTAACCATGGGGAGGTTGGCTGTAGCGCTATCAATTCCTCTACGGACGCTTTCATCGTTGCCTGATCATTTTGAGCGATTGCGATCCGCAGACGAGTCAAAATAACTTCCGACTTGATGCTCGCTATTTTTTCAGCGACCACTTTCTGCTGTGGGGCAGAGTAACTGCGCGCGAGTGCTTCCGCGCCAGACCAATCTTGCTGCTGAATACGAACATCTAAACGACCACGCAATGCAGAGCTATTGCTACTGTCCAGTTGCAAAGCTTGTTTGAAAGCCTTCTCTGCCGCAGCATAATTTTCTCGAACAAGATACAAAGAGCCTAATGATGAATAAGCATAAGGTTGGGATTTATCTACTTGAATCGCTTTGTGATAAACGCTTTCTGCTTGCTTAAACTGGCCTTTTTCGACCAAGGCATCACCTTGATCAAGATACGCCCAATATTGAGACGTCTCGATTAACGCTGCCCATTTTGAGGCCGAGTCAGGATTATGATCTAAGCGCTGAGCCTGTTTAAAGTATTCGAGCGCTTTTTGCTGCTGCCCTCTACGTAGATAAACCTTGCCCATAGCACCGAGCAATTCAGGATCTCGCGGACGAGTCGTCAACGCATAACGCAGCTGAGCTTCTGCTTGGTCGGTTTTATCTTCCTCGAGCAACGTTAACCCTTTGAGCTTAGCGAGATAGGTGGGGTCTTTTCGTAGTTCCTTTTCCTTTTTCCAGCGATCTTTCGCGCTTTGATTCGCTCTTTGAATCTCCATGTCAGACGGGTAGTAGCTAGCTAAAATGGCATATTGCTGAACAACTTGATCTGAAATAGGCAATTGATCCAATGCACGCAACCACGACGTTGCCGCATTTGTTCCAACCGAAGGAGCAAGCGCTAACTTTTTATAGGTATCGAGAATCCATGGATCGGCAGGATTCTCTTTGCGAATGTGGTTGGCTAACGCGAGTTGAAAAGACGGGACACTAGGATAATTTGCATTTAAACGTTCCAGTCCCTGTTTTACCGAGCTCCAACTGCCAGGCAAATTACTTTGCAACTGTAGGAATTCAAGTTGTAACGCTGGTGATGGCATTCCATTTGGGAAAAGGGCTTTGTAAGCTTGAATCGCTTCATCGTAACGACCAGATTTTGCAAGCAACTGAGCGCGCTGATAATCCGCTCTTTTCTTTCCCTGAATGGCCATAATCGATGACAAGTTTTTTGCTTGAGGCGAATGAGGCGCCTGCCTGATTAAGCGCTCAAATACGGGTTTTGCTAATTCGGGCTGCTTACGTTTCAGATACATATTTGCTTGATAGAAAAGCCCCGTTGGATTGCTTTCTTCAATCGCGAACAGCCTCTCCAGAGTACTCTCGACAATATCATCTCGGCCAATCGCATCTGCTAGTTTTAGCTGCTCAACTAACCATTCAACCGAGTCAACTCGTGCTAATGATGTGGAAAATTGAACCAGCTCGATAGGTTTGTAGACCTGTGCGAGCTGCGACTTTGTCAGAGGTTTTGAACTAAAGCTTTCTGCATGCACAGTGCCGACGCCACCAGTCGCCAAAGCAACCAGTGGAATCCACCATAACGCGCGTCCTGTTACTGACATCTCTCGCTCCATGCAGGAAGCAATTCACCTTGCACACCAAAACGGTAACGTTCTGCATGCCAACCAAGCCCAAATAGACTTAATACGTTGTCGTAATAATGATCGTTTTTGTCCATCACAAGTTCATTTTGAGCACGACTGAACTGCGCCTCCAACAGCGCAGATTCACCAGAAGCCGCGAGCAACGGAAGAGCCGCAGCAGAAAAACCTGCACTTCCTGATTGGGTATATTTACCCGTTTCAGTATTTACTTCTCTCGCGGGCGCACCAAGGGCTTTGGTTGCCGCCACAAACGGCTGCATTTTTTGCACTAATACTGCTTTTTCTGAAACTTGGTCATTTAACATGCCCACCCAAAGATAAGTGCGGATCGCGTTGTAACTGCCTATCGGCCCAGTGACCCCATCTGAGCTATAACGACCATTTCTCAATGTTGCCCAGTCTGGGCTAAAGCCAGCTGGCATCGTTTTCTCTAGCATGTGAACACTTGCCTTATACATTGAATCCCAGTTGTATTGCGGGTACAGAGACTGCATACGAGCAATCAGTTGTAACGGAACATAACTCGGATTCACACGGTACTGGCTGTCGGCATCAAAGCCAGTTGGAGCTGGCAACAATACCGTTCCAACTCCCGTTATGTTGACGGTTTCTTCACGTAAAATACGACTCGCGACCAGATGTCCAAGGGTCTGATAGTAGTAGTTATTCCATAATCTTCCCGCCTCAACGAGGGAGTACGCTATCCACAAATCAGAATCTGATGCTGGATTAGAATCCAACACTCCGAACTGACCGTTTTCTTTTATTCCCCACAACCAAGCAGGAAGCCTTGCCGTCAAATCCCCACCAGCCAAATGTGATTGAGTCCATTTTAAAACCTGATCGAAGGTTTTAGGGTCATTGGCAACCAAGGCAAAGAACAATGCGTAAGATTGACCTTCCGAGGTCGTAATCATACGCTCGTCACTGCCATCAACGACTCTGCCTTGCTCCATGTATACCGACTTAAATGTTTCCCATTGTGGCCACTCGCAGGTGTTAGCCCACAAGTAAGGAGACACCAACAACATAAGGAACGAGATGAGTTTTTTCATTATTCCTCTTCCTCAGTTTTTTCTAAACGTCTAGACGCGACTTGACGTAATACGCGCCAAAGCACAATGGTTACGATCACCACTAGCAAGGCGGCAAAGCACGCAACGATGACTGGGTGATTAGAGAAGTGATACCAAACGAGCTGCCACACAGGAAGCTTACCGACATAGTAGTGCGAACCCACGTTGTAGCTTGCTACTTCGTTATTTCTCAACGTCACCACCGAGCCAAACATGTGCTCCACTTTGCCGGAGTCAGCCAACGCGCGATCAACCGACGCAAAATCTGACGGGTGAGCCGCCATAATAGAAATGACGCTGCGTTTTTTCGTAAATGGCGATTCTGCACCATAAATAGCAGCAAAAGAGCCCTCAGCCTCAACAGAAACATAATCCGCGGCCACTTGACGAGCATCACTTGGACTCATCCAGTTCATTCCGAGCTGCTTTTCATTTTTGCTTGGTAGGCGAATTTGTCTCTGACCCTCTTTAACCACTAAGTTAACTTGGTCAGGATTATTAGCGGCTTCTTCTAGTGCATCCACAACACCGATCGTCAGGATGTCTTTATTTTTTAGTTGCTCAGCATTCCATTTGTCTGTCAAAAGCACCTGAATACCTGGGTACCCAGAATCACGTCCTAACGACCCCATGACGTTTAAGAAGGTCTGCAACACTTCTTTTGGAGCTCTCTCTGGAACAACAATCGCAGTTTCTGACAAATCGGCCATGCGAGTGTAAGGGAAACCAGAAGTAGCAAAAGCGCGCATATTTGGCATTTCGATGTAGTGAGGGAAACCACTAAAATCAACCGTAGAGTCACCATCAATGACCGCGTATTGCTTACTTGGTTGCGTCACCTGACATTGCCCATCGGTCACCGACGCAAAGCCAAACTCAAACTCGATTTGGTTTTTACTGCCAACTTTAAAGGCCGGAATACGAACAAGCGCATCACCACTCAGAATACTGTCATCTAATAGAGGAACACGCACACGGTTAGACTCACCACCTTGGCCTTTTGTGGTTAAGTTAAACGCCTCAATGAACTGGTCATTGATGCTCAAAGTCAGGCGAGAACCAGAATGATCCGCAGCAGGTGGCGAATACCGATAGTTAAGATCCATCGGTATACCACGGCTCTGCCAAGTAAAGAGATCGGGTGGTAAGCGCAAACTCACGTTGATTGGAGGAGGCGTTCGACCTTCCACTTGCAACATGCTTTTTTGTTCGACTAATTCAGATAATGCAACGGGACGAGCCGTACTCACCCAGTTTGGCGCATCGTACGGGACTCGTGGTTTGATTTGTTTGACTTCATTAATCTTCGCGATTGGCCCAGTAAGAAGTTGGTTTCCCAACGCCAAACCTTGCACCGCAACGTTAAGATCCTTACTGTCACGGCCTATCACTAGAAGAAGCTTCACGTATGGGTCAGTTGGGTGAGTGATAACTTGAAGACGAGGGCCATCCGTGTCCGGAAAATCTCTCAGAAACTCAGGTTTGTTGTCATTGGTAACAAAGACAATGGCGTTGCGCTTAGGTAACGTGTCGACACTAAAAGGGAATTGAGCACCACGCCAACCTGCAAGAGCACCAAAGTAAGAGCTCAAGACACCAGCTGCTTTGACATCATCCAGATCATATTTGCCACCCATAACGACGGGCAGATTTAACTGGCTAAAATCACGGACATCAAAAAACGGCGCTGGCAACAAGCTCAAGTCGCTTTCCAGTATTGTCTTTTGGGCAAACATTTCAATTCGACTGCTTTGGCTGATCTCAGCCCAAATGCTCGAGTCATTTGGGTTGGCACAGTCTTTCTGAGTATTCCCAATCAACTCAAAGCGAATTTGGTTGTAGTTGCTGAAGTAACGAGTATCCAGCGGCATCGATAAGCTCAACTTTTTACCTTGCTGACCATCGACGATTGACGCCACTCCCATAAGCTCATTGTTCAAATACACTTTGACGTGAGAAACCAAAGAGAGCAACGCTGGTGAAGGTGTGATGTCAAAGTACAACGTGGCTTTAGACACCACCTCATCGAGTCGCGAACCGAAACCAATATAAGCACTGGCCTCACTGCCTTGAATAGCAATTGAACCACTGTAACCCAATTGACTAAATGGAATGACACGCTTAAATACGGTCGAATTTTCAGCATCTTGCTGTGCCAAAGGCGTTGGTTGTTGCTGACTTACTTCTTGTGCCGCGAGACTGCCCGACATACACATGAGAGTGATAGCCGTCGTCAACGCCGTTAGTTTTTTATTATTTAGCATGACTTGAGGTCCTGATTGGGACATAACGAGGTCTTAGTGACCAAATAAATTCGATACAAAATAAAAGTGCATCCACACTGGCCTGAACAAACTTAGGACAATGTTGCAGCAAGCGTTTGTATCCATTAAAGCCGACTTGCAGTACAGCCTGCATACTCGATAGAGGCTTATCTGATTGATAGCCTTGTTGCCATTTCGCCCACGTATCTGCACGTGCAAATGTACATTGGACGTATTGGATTTGTTGTTGATGAGACAATTCGTTGAGTTGTAAACCAAATATCCCCTTATGAGCATAGGCAACCGTCATCGGGAACACGAATTCTTGACCACCGCGATTGAGGATCACTTCTAAGGTTTGGCCAAGTAGGTACGCACAGGTTGGTTCATCGACTCCGTCTATTTCAATGCGCACGCCACCCAAAGAGAAATCCTTCATCTGCGCTTGAATCAAGTGCCCCGAGTGAAGCCTTACCGCGACAGGAATCGCCACCTCTACTCGGTGATCTTTTCGCACTTGTTTGGCTTCTACCGCAACGGCGACAGCAGCACCTAAAATCAACAAGTTGTACATCGTCCAAACGAGGTTCACGATAACCGTACCGATTTCGTCTTGAGGCCCCCACCCCATTCGATAAATCCCTACAGCAAAGCCCAGAATGTTGAGTGCAACCAAAACCAAATATGGTCGGGAGATCACCCAATCGTAGTGAGATTTTTCAACCAAACCGCCTTTTGCCGTTACGTTGAATGTCCCTTTATGGGGTGCAAACAAAGCCACCGTTGTTGGCCTTGCGATATACCAAGCAAGCACGGTTTCGTATACCTCACCCCAGAACGAATAACGGTAGTCACCCTGCATACGAGAGTTGGTCATGCTCGCGTGGATCATATGGGGCAATACGTACAAAATGATCGCCAGCGCTGGCGCATAAATCACGTAGGAATGCAGCAACAAATAAGCCAATGGTGCGATCAGGAATACAATCCTTGGGATACCAGATAGAAAGTGCAGCATGGCATTGACGTAACAAAGCCGTTGAGAGAGCTTAAGACCCTTTCCAGTCAATGGATTATCTACCCTAAATATCTGCGCCATCCCGCGAGCCCAACGAATGCGTTGCCCAACGTGTGCAGACAATGTCTCTGTCGCCAAACCAGCAGAAATCGGCTGCTTCAGATATGCAGAACGATAGCCTAAACGGTGCATGCGCAAAGAAGTGTGCGCATCTTCCGTCACGGTTTCGACTGCAATACCACCGACTTCCTCTAAAGGCTCTCGACGTAAAATAGCGCACGAGCCACAGAAGAAAGTTGCATCCCATAAGTCGTTACCATCTTGAATCAAGCCGTAAAACAAGTTGCCTTCGTTTGGCACGTTACGAAAGTTCGATAAGTTACGCTCAAACGGATCCGGAGAGAAGAAATGGTGCGGAGTCTGAATAAGCGCCAACTTTGGATCTTTCAGGAACATCCCCATTGTGAGCTGAAAGAATGCTCGTGTAGGAATATGGTCACAGTCAAAAATCGCAACAAACTCACCGCTGGTCTGCTTCAACGCATAGTTAATGTTACCGGCTTTCGCATGTTCATTCGTTGGGCGGCGGATGTAGTTCACCCCTACACTTTTGGCGAAATCTCGGAAGCTATCACGCTTGCCGTCATCCAGAATGTGGATGTTGAGTTTGTCTTTCGGCCAATCGACACCTAACGAGGCATAAACCGTCGCTTTCACGACATCAAGATCTTCGTTGTAAGTAGGGATCATCAAGTCAATAGTTGGCCAAGTTGACTGATCCGGTGGCATCGATACTGGTTTGCGATTCAATGGCCAGATATTTTGGAAATAGCCAAGCATCAGCACAATCCAAGAATACGTCTCAGCTAGAAGTAAAACGCCCCCTAGAAACAAAGCAACAGGATCGTCCCAGTTCAGGGTAGACGAATAACGCCACCACAAGTATCGACATGAGGCCGTAACCGACAAGATGATCAAAAGCATGGTAGGAAAACGACCCGGCATGCGACGAACCATCATCGCTAATGCCCAGAGTAACAACACAAAGACAGTCTGAGCCTGATAACCAAATGGCACCGTAAAACACAGCAAAGCGATTAACACCACGAAAAACAGCAAGGTGTAGTTCAACGCCATCGCTGACTTACTTGCTTTAATACGCTCTCGAACTTGTGGATCTTTGATGTTGTTCGCTGTCTGTTCTAACCAGCGGACGCTTTTTGCAACCAATTCAAATGGCAAGTAGAACGCATTGCGAATTTGTTCGGCTAAAGTCATCGCTAAGCTGCTGGTTTTTTTGGACCATGCTGTACTTACGTTTTGCTTGAAGCAAAGTAACCACACGCTTTGGATAACAAAACGCACAGGATCAAACCATCTCGGCGCAGCAAAATTAACGTTTGGATAGTAAACCAAAGGCAGTTGCCATGAAGGAACACCCGAAATAACCGGCTTTAAAAATACAAAACTCAATGAAAACCAAAAAGACAAAGCACACTCACCAACCCAGTTTGTTTTGCAATTCCAGGCTTGCTCGTAAGCTTTCTTCTGTAGTCTGAATTGGTCCACTACCCAGCGTTGGAAAATCAGATTAAGACTTCGCATAAATTAGCTTTGGTCCTGAGCGCTTGATAACGCTGATACACACCAAAAAGCAAAAGACTGAAAATCTTTTGCGGCTTGGCTCGATGGCGAATAGTGTTGAACGGTCGTCAGGTTTGCCACACATTCAAGCAATGCCGTATCTCGATGAATCGAAACAGGAATCAACGATTCGCTAAGTTCCTTTTTCAGCACCAACATGAAATCACGACCAATTTCGGTTTCTGGCTGATACTTATTCACCAAAAAACGTAATTTGTCAGAGCGAAGCAATCTCGATAGCTCTTCATGTTGTAGCCAAGATTGAAGAGTGAGATAACTCAGGGCATCTGCCGTTACCACCACCACAATCATGTCCATTGAGTCGACAAAAGATCGCACTTCAGGATCAGTAAGCTCTGCTAAGTCGGCGTGAAAAAGCAGCCACTGCTCACCACGGTTTTCGCTCACTTGCAACGTCATTTCACCTAGCATTGATAGGTAGTGAGAACGCTCGTTAAAGAACGCTTTTAACTGCTCAGAATTCAGATGGCCAAACGGTAAAAAAAGTGCACCTTGTGGGCTTTCATAACCAGCCTGGGTCCAAGGTTTATCTGAAAGAAGTTGTTTCGCCCAGCCATCTTTCTCTTCCTGCGGCAAGCCAAGATGAGTTTGCAGTAAACTGTTAGGCACCACCTCAATGGCCAGAACCTGTTTGTTTATCTTAACTAATGCTTGTGCCAAGTTCGCAGCGACGGTCGTTGAGCCACAACCACCTTTTAAACTAACAAAAAGAAGGCGTTTCATATCGCTTCCGTTTCTAAACCTTTCTGCTTATTACGCACTTGAGGCAGAGCATTACGAGCACTGTTGGCTTGAAAGACCAACCACTTATTTTTAGCTTGCACGTAAGACTCGTTTTCTGTTGTTTCAATATACTTATGTTGAGTTAAGTTATAAGAAGAGTAGATCGAATTAATATCTTTTGCAGACTCAGTCATAACATTTTTTCACAATATAACGGTGTTTAAACTGCGGTAATGGCAATCCCGCCAGTTACTCTTTGCAGTATAAATTCCATTGTTGAAAAATTGACGCATCGACCTATGCGTCTCATATTTACAGAACGCTAATGAATGTGAACAGGGTTATTTATAGTTCACATAATTAATAAATCCCTAAATGATGTTTGACTTCAGAAACAGGGGTTATGAAGATGAATTGTAATTATCCATTTACGACATATAAGCACAAAGAATAATTTACTAGTAAATCATAGACTTGCAAATTATTGAGTTTAAACTTATAAACATCATATGAAGCAATGCTATAACTATTTTAATTTTTGATCAATTTCGTTTAATATCTCGGCGTCATTTTCTTGTCGCCAAGAAAAGTAACATTGTAACGATTAGCATACAGCGGATTGTAAGCCACAACGCACAACAACAGTAAACCATTGATTATAAGGCCTTTTGATGTCAGCAATCTCCGGGTTATCCGCAATTACTTCTGAACGAGAGATAAATTCTGTTTATGTAAACTTATTTACACATAAGCAAATGGTTATTGATTATTTGTTCAGTACGCTACCAGCAAATAACAACACTTCACTTACAAGCTTTACAGACAAGGAAACTTTTTTGTCTGCATTGAATGATGAGGCCTTATGCAAATTCAATGACTTATCTAAAAATCATCTTGAACAGTGTTTTTTTCTTAGCCACAAATTCACAAATAAAGCGCCAAACGCTATAAAGCTTGCAAAAGATATTCATCAAACAAATATAAAGAAACTCTCTACATATATATTAGTAGTTCCAGATTCACTGGTATCATCAAGTGACGATTATTTTGTAAGTATTTTCCTACAAAACTTAAATGAACTGGCAAATAATAAAAAACTCACTATTAGTGTTTGTATATATGGGTATCTGACGACTTCACTATTAAAGCCCATTCTGATTTCTCATAATAGATACATTGCAGGTTTGGCGACCATGACATCATTAGATGATGCTCGCTACTGCTATCTTGTGGATTTTTGGTCCAATAAACACGGTGTAATTTCCCAAGACGAGTACCTTCTCTCTAGCACTAAAGATAAGAAGCTAAAAGCAACGCCTTACGAAACGCATCAATCTCGTGTCATACCGGAAGACAAATCGGATAGTGATAGAATATATATTAGTAGAAGAGCCTTCAGAGAAAACGAGAAAGCCCCAAAAGGGATGCGTATGGCCGAGAGTAATCAAGAACTCATAGCGATGTTAAACAACCCTCGCTCTTCAACTATTGTTTTCAGCTGTGATAACCAAAGCGAAGTTCAACAGATCGCGTTAGATTGCTACCGTTTAAGGTCCGCATATGGTCGTCAGCTAAAGATTATTGTCAGGGAGACCCAACAATGTCTGAGATATGCAGATGAAAAGTTCTTACTCCGCGCGGGGGCGAACTTCATTTCACATGCGCAGATCCCCCATATGCGCTTTATGACTCAGGTTGAAGCAATTCAAGGCCAAATGCTTACACGCCCAATTCCTGACAGTTTAGAGGCGCTCTTAAAGCATGACTTTAAGTTTGGTAGCAAAGGCTACTTACAAAACCAGGACTTTAACCAATACTGTATTGACGTCATTTCCCACTCAACACACTCAAGTGTGAACTTTGCGCTCATCAAGCTGAACTTATTGCCAGGCATGACGGCAGAGGAATGTTTACGTCTTTGCCATATTCGAAGAGATGGCGACGTTGTGACAGCCTGCAAAAAAGCTCTATATGTCTTGTTCAGTGCTATTCGACAAAGCGATATTGATATTGCACTAAACAATATATTTGAGTTTCCAGTGAGAGACTTGTTTCACTCAACTCACACGTTTGATACTCAATTAGATATCGAAACAGAGCTAAAATTCATCGTTCAAGATGAAGCCGTCATATCCGATGACGTTTCAACCTTGACGACAGAGAGGGAAATATTCCATACCACCACCAATTCCATGGTTGATGTTCCCCCTTTGTTTGCTGTCAAAAAGGCCATTGAGCTTAAGGAACGTTCATGAATATTAACGACTTTTTACTGACCGCGAGTATCAGCTTAGGTATTGGCCTACTCCTAGGATACTTTCTTCGTGACCTAGTAAACGCAACCACACGCTTTTACCAAAAGCACTTAAAACGCTCGCGCTATTTTGAGCTAGATACATCAGCCACTAACACCAAGAAGCTTAAGTAATGACATCGCATTCTCATGACTCTACCCCCTTCACTATAGGATTGGGCTGGTGGAACATTTACTTTATCGCAAAAATAGCGCTCTATTTTCAGGGAATCATCGATTTCCATCCAATGGAAAACTTTGCGCTGTTGATCTTCATCCTGCTGCCAATCTCGATGAAAAGCCTAAATACGGTGCGTCATATCGTTGTATTTGTCGCCGCAGCGTGGCTCTTGCATTACGATTCTTATCTCCCTCCGCTAGACCGTCTTTGGGCTCAAGCGGGACAATTAATGCAGTTTGAATTGAGTTATCTGGTCGAACTTTTGGGACGATTTTTATCATTCCAAGCAATTCTCGGATTGCTCGCTTTGTGTGGTGCGTACTTTATTTTGAGCAAGTTCGTTAGAGTTTCAGTCTTTGTGGTTATTGCTATGATCTATATAAGTATGCCAGTGACGACTGAACCTCCGACAACAGTGGCTGCAGAAGTAACTCAACAACAGCCGCCAACCGAGGTTACTGCTAGCAAACAACCTCAAATAACGGAAATTAACGATGCAAGTCTCAACACGTTAACTGCAGATTTTTTTTCTAAAGAAGCTTCTCGACGTGTGACATTCGATACTAGCAGCGCAACAGATACTCCTTTTGATTTGTTGTTCTTGAGTATTTGTTCGGTCGCGTGGGATGACATCGAAATTGCAGGACTGGCCGATCATCCTCTGTTCAAAGAGTTTGACATCATGTTCGACAATTTTAGTTCCGCTACATCATACAGCGGGCCTGCGGTCATTCGTCTGCTACGAGCCAATTGCGGTCAACAGGAACACAGTCAACTGTTCCAACCAGCACCTTCAAAACAGTGCTACTTGTTCGAAAGTTTGAAAGAGCTAGGCTTCAAAGAAAATTTACTGATGAACCACAATGGTGTCTTCGATAGCTTCCTTGAATTGATCAAGAAAGACGGCGACTTACAAGCGGCTCTTATGTCTCAAGAAGGTTTAGCTCCTTACCAAAAATCTTTTGATGGCTCTTCGATCTTCCGCGATAAGCAAGTATTGGATAACTGGTGGCAGCAAAGACTTAACAGTAGTGACGACAAAGTCGTGGCACTCTACAACTCAATTTCACTACACGATGGCAACCGGATCATCAATACGAATTCAAGCACATCCATTGCTAGCTACAAAATGCGCCTTAAGAATTTGCTTGATGATCTCTACGCGTTCTTTAAAACCTTAGAGTCCTCAAAGCGCAACATTGTTGTGGCCTTGGTACCAGAACATGGTGGTGGTATGCGAGGAGACCGAATGCAGATTTCAGGTATGCGAGAAATTCCTGCGCCAACGATCGTTCACACCCCGGTAGGAATTAAAATCTTCGGAGAAGGAATTCAACGTCAGGGCAACACAGAACACGTCAATGCGCCCTCTAGCTATCTGGCGTTGTCACAGCTCGTGTCGAATATTCTGGATAAAAACATTTATCAAAGTAAGACGTTTAGCCCTTCAATATTGACGGAGAACCTACCAGAAACACGCATTGTCGCGCAGAACTCCGGTTCTACTGTGATTGAAGTACAAGGAAAGTATTATGTTTCTCTTGATGGTTCTAGTTGGATTGAATACCCAACAAAGTAGTTCCAACTAAACCATACGATGCTGCCTAAGGCCGGAACTTCCGGCCTTTGTTTTGCCTAAAATCGCCCCGCTATCGTTTCTTCTCAACATCTTCGATTGTCTACAACCCAAAAATGCGTGAAAATGAATCAGTTATTATGCACTCAAGGGAATAAATCATGCCTATCGATTCACTGATCACTATCGGTATTTTCGTCGTCCTCGCTGTCGTTATCTTGTCTTCAGCCATCAAAACGGTTCCACAAGGAAACAACTGGACAGTTGAGCGCTTTGGACGCTACACCCACACATTAAAGCCGGGTTTAAACTTGATCATTCCATTCGTTGATAAAATTGGTCAAAAAGTAAATATGATGGAACGTGTGCTTGATATTCCAGCACAAGAGGTCATTTCAAAAGATAACGCAAACGTAGTGATCGATGCGGTTGGTTTCGTTCAAGTTATCGATGCGGCTAAGGCGGCTTACGAAGTAAACGATTTAGAACACGCGATTCGTAATCTAACGCTAACGAATATTCGTACCGTACTTGGCTCGATGGAACTCGATGAAATGCTGAGCCAACGTGACATGATCAATACCAAGCTGCTAGCGATCGTGGACCAAGCAACAAACCCTTGGGGTGTAAAAGTCACGCGTATTGAAATA
The DNA here is from genome assembly GCF_043102935.1 of Vibrio sp. zbq_1. Taxonomy (NCBI): domain Bacteria; kingdom Pseudomonadati; phylum Pseudomonadota; class Gammaproteobacteria; order Vibrionales; family Vibrionaceae; genus Vibrio; species Vibrio sp. zbq_1. The sequence continues at coordinate 14,008 of NZ_JBICJH010000023.1, read as the reverse complement.
AAAGATGTTCAGCCACCAGCCGATCTAACTGCTGCAATGAACGCTCAGATGAAAGCAGAGCGTAATAAACGTGCTGAAATTCTCGAGGCTGAAGGTGTCCGTCAGGCAGAAATCCTCAAAGCAGAAGGTCACAAACAATCGCAGATTTTAAAAGCAGAAGGTGAAAAACAGTCTGCTATCCTCCATGCTGAAGCGCGTGAGCGTGCTGCTCAAGCGGAAGCAAAAGCGACTTACATGGTTTCCGAAGCCATCGCAAAAGGCGATATGCAAGCCGTTAATTACTTCATCGCGCAAGGCTACACAGAAGCTCTCAAGAGTATTGGTCAAGCTGAAAACGGAAAAATCATTATGCTACCTTTGGAAGCAACCGGACTCATGGGCTCTGTTGCGGGCATCGCAGAAATGTTTAAACAACAAAATAAAGATTAGGACCCAGTTATGGACTTGTTCAACCTGCTTGATGGCATAACATTTTGGCACTGGCTTGCATTCGGCTTTGTGCTGCTTGCCGTTGAGCTACTTGGTACAGCGGGTTACTTTCTGTGGTTGGGGTTATCGGCGTTATTAGTGGGAGCGTTATTGGCAGTGCTCCCTTTCGGCTGGCAACTTCAATGGTTATCTTTCGCGACTTTCAGTTTGCTGACAACTTGGTTATGGTGGCGACGCCAGTGGTCAAGAGACAAACAAGATGATCAAACAAGAGATCTCAACCAAAAGTACAAGCAGTTGATTGGCCGCAGCGTGATACTTGAGGAAGATTTTTCAATTGGGTTAAACAGAATTCGCATCGCCGATACCACCTGGTCTGCACAGTGTGAGCAAAATATCCCAGCTGGTACTCGTGTAAAAATCGTCGCGATCGATGGAATAATCCTCATTGTGGAGCCTATTTCTGAGTAATTTATGTCAAAGTAATGAAGTAAAGACTGCTTCATTACTTTCTTTTCTCTCAACTCTTTTTATTTCATCGTGTTATTCAATTTGTCCTTAAAAAATAAGTAATATAAATATTATTAAATTCCATCTTGTAAATCCTATTGATATTCATCAACTAAGAATTAATCAAAAAGATAGTTCACTGCTTCCAGTTATTTTCAATCTAATTTCAATATAAAAAATAAAACAGTGTTGAATTAATTTTTGATCTTTCCAACTCCCTATACATACTTAATCCATAAGCATAAAGGTAAATGCTTATATTTTAGGTAAGTAGAAAAGTCTTTTCTACCGTTTTATTGATAACTGAGTTGGTCCTCACCACGCCAAAGGCAGAGCTTGTTTCAGCGCGGTTGGACACACAATGGGTGACACCATTTACTGTGGTATGTGTGAGCGGTATTAAGGTAAAGAGACATGTTTTTGTTTGAGTACTTAGCACGCCAAATACACAAATTTTGGGTAACAGGCGTAATAAAGTCTTAAACGTAGAGGGTGATCGTTATGAAATTATTAGCCGGAATACTATTAATATGTTCAGCTACAATTCCATTTACTATTCAAGCAAATGGCGCTTCAGGAGGAAGAACATTAGCACCTGAAGTGAAATGTGAATTACCAAATGGTAATGTCCACATGCTGCCACCGTTATATTGCAAAATGTATGACGGCAGAGAAGTAAAATAGAAAAAGGAGCCATTAGGCTCCTTTTTGATTATTCACTAATTGATTAGTGGAAGCTGTAAGGGATAAGAACTTGTAGACGTAGGTCTGTCTCGTCCGCGTCGCCAGCACCAGCGTACTCGTCACGCTCTAGGATTGTACCGTGTAGACGGATTGTAGAGCCTTTAAGCGCACCACTCTGTAGAGAGTAAGATACTGTTGCGTTGAATGCGTACTCGCTTTCGTAATCCCAGTCACCAGATGCACCGCTTGCAGCTGAGTCGGCACCAGAACCGTAACCAAAGCCTAGGTAGTAGTTCCAGCCGTTACCTTGGTTGTAAGATAGACGGTTGTACCATGCTAGCTCGCCCGCTTTGTTCCAGTCAGATAGAGCATCCCACCACTGAGACCAAGTACCGTTGTTCATACCGTAAGTATGGATAGTACGTGGAACGAAGTCAGAACGGTTGTCTGTGTCTGTGTAACGTAGTTCAGACATCCATGCTAGCTTGCCGAAAGACTGGTTCAAAGATAGACCAGTGTGGAAACCTAGACCATCGTATTTCACATCGTCATCAACACCGTAGAAGTCAAATGCAAGAGTTGTACGGTCACTTACTGTGTACTTCAAGTAAGCTTTGTAAGATGTGTTGTCAGTTTCGTTGTGGTAGCTAGTCACTTGACCTGCGCCCCAGTCGATACCATTTGCGTATTTAACGCCAGTCGCTTGACCAAGACCAACTTGGAAGAACAAGCTGTCAGTTAGGTTACCGTTTAGACCTAGAGAGTGTAGGTAGCTCCATGAAGTGTCAGACCAAAGCGCTGGTGCGTAGTCATCTTCGTGAAGTAGCCAAGGTGCTGTGAATTGGTCTGCACCGAAGTAGCTTAGGTTGAAGTCGCCTAGCTTAGCGTTTAGTTCGAAGCCACGGTAAGTACCAGGTACAAAGCTCCATACGTTACCAATAGTACCGTTACCACCAGCTTGTAGCATACCTACACGAGCGTTAAAGTTTTCGTTTGCTTTGAATTTAAGCGCAGCTTTGTAAACTTTAAGTTGTTGGCCGTCACCTGCACCCCAATCTAGGTTGTTACAGGTTGAGATTTCGTTACATAGGTAGCCTTCGTTTGAGTTGTAAAGGCTGTCGTTGTAAAGATCACCAGAGTAGTAAGCCGCAACATCTGCACCAACCCAACCATCGTGGTAGCCAGAAGTGAAGTCTAGGATAGCGTTGTAAGAAGAGTAGTTTAGACGGCTCCAACGGTCACCGTTCTCACCACCAGGTTTACCTGTAGTACGTGTACGTGAACGAGTGTCAACTAAGAACATTGCATTAAGACTAGAGTCATGCATAAATTCGTTCACTTTCTCTACGTATTCACCACCCGCTGCACTCTCAGTCGATGCAGTAGCTGGAGCAACAGCAACAACACCAAACATTGCTGCAGTTAACGCTGAAACCTTAAAAAATTTGTCCATGGAAAAACTCCTAAAAATGGATATAGCTGTATTTTTCTATCTCACCTTTAGTTGGCCGCCGAAGGAGAGAAGTAAATTCCTGATTAAACCTCATTATTTCTAATTTGGTTTTTTTTAGTTCCTGCATACACACCGTGTATCCACGCCATTAAGACTAACTTCGCACCTAAAAACATCCAAACGGAACTTATTTTTTTTCTAAAAAAATATGAGCCACGCCAAAGTTCCATATAAGTTATTGATCCAGATCTTATTTTTAACACCAACACCGCAACATTGAATATATACATTTAAATTCAAACACTTAAATCACCACGCAAACATTCAACATGAAGTGCATCGCAGACTTGAATACAAATAGATTCGGATATTCGAAGGGGAGATCCTGATCACTGAAACGCAGAAAACACAAAACCAAGACATACAAACACACTTAATATGCGTAAAGAAAAAGCCCCACAAGCTTTGCCTGTGGGGCTTTTAGTTATTTTTTATCTTTTTTGATAGTGCTTAATTTATCAATTCAAGCAAGTCTTGCTCAGTTTTTATCTCGATACCCAATTCTTGCGCCTTAGCGAGCTTAGAACCTGCATTTTCACCAGCAAATAAAATATCGGTTTTCTTGGAAACACTGCCAGTGACTTTTGCACCCAAAGATTGCAACGCCTCTTTTGCTTCAGTTCGTCCAAGTTGAGATAGTGTACCCGTTAGCACGACAGTTTTACCTTCTAGTGGCAGTTCTGCGCCTTGCTCAGGTGCACTAACTTCTGGCCAGTGGATACCTTGCACAAGGAGATCTTGAACAACGGCTTGGTTTTGCTCTTCTTCAAAGAAAGTCGTAATGTGCTTCGCAACTACCACACCAATATCTTGAACAGCAATAAGTTGTTCTTCCGTTGCAGCTTGAATCGCTTCCAGTGATTTAAAGTGTTGAGCTAGGTTTGCCGCCGTTGCCTCGCCCACTTCTCGAATACCTAACGAGTATAAGAAACGTGGCAAGGTTGTTAACTTCGATTTTTCTAACGCATTAACAATGTTTTGAGCAGATTTTGGCCCCATGCGCTCCAATACGGTTAATACGCCAGCCGAAAGCTTGAATAGATCGGCAGGTGTTTCTACCATTTCACGATCGACCAATTGCTCGATAACTTTGTCACCTAAACCATCAACATCCAACGCTTTACGTGAGACGAAGTGCTTGAGCGCTTGCTTACGTTGAGCTTGACAGACCAAACCGCCAGTACATCGAGTCACCGCCTCCCCTTCGATACGCTCTACGTGCGAACCACAAACAGGACACTGAGTTGGGAAAATAATATCTCGCGCCGTTTCTGGTCGACGCTCTTTGATGACAGAAACCACTTGAGGAATCACATCGCCAGCACGACGAATCACGACCTGATCACCAATCTTTACTTGAAGGCGCTCAATTTCATCCGCATTATGCAGCGTTGCGTTACTCACCGTCACGCCACCAACAAACACGGGCTCTAACTTAGCAACAGGAGTGATCGCTCCCGTTCGGCCAACTTGGAACTCAACTTCATTCAATGTGGTGATTTCTTCTTGAGCCGGGAATTTGTATGCGATCGCCCAACGTGGAGCGCGAGCAACAAAACCCAGGCGCTCTTGGACGGCAATATCGTCAATTTTGATCACGACTCCGTCAATTTCGTAAGGTAATGCATCACGACGCTGCAGAATGTCTTGATAATAAGTTTTTACGTCTGCCAAACTGTCGACTCGCTTGGTCTCTGGACACATTGGCAGCCCCCAAGATTTTATCTGTAGAAAACGCTCATAGTGACTGGCTGCCAAATCAGCCCCTTGCACAACTCCAACACTGTATGCGTAGAAGCTAAGTGGACGCGAAGCCGTAATACGCGAATCTAATTGACGTAAACTGCCTGCTGCTGCATTGCGAGGGTTCACAAATACTTTTTCGCCCTTCTGACGCGCAAGCTCATTCAACTTTTCAAAGCCCGCTTTCGGCATAAATACTTCACCACGAACCTCAAGACGAGCTGGCCAGTCATCACCCCTCAGCTTCAGAGGAATGGCATTAATGGTGCGCACGTTTTCAGTGATGTTTTCACCCGTAGTACCATCACCACGCGTTGCCGCTTGAACTAAAATACCGTTTTCATACAGCAGACTCACGGCTAAGCCATCTAGCTTTGGTTCACAACAATACTGCTTAATGCTTTCTCCACCGATTCGGTCTTGAGCACGTTTATGGAAGCTGTCGAGTTCACTGTCGTCGAATGCATTATCTAATGACAACATTGGGACTTCGTGTGTCACCTGACTAAATTCAGAAAGCGGCTTACCACCCACTCGCTGACTTGGCGAATCAACCGTAACTAAATCAGGATGTTGAGCTTCAATTTCTAGCAGTTCACGCATTAGGCGGTCGTATTCTGCATCTGGAATCTCTGGATTATCTTCCACGTAGTAGCGAACGGCGTGGTAGTGCAACGACTCTTTGAGTTCTTCTAGCCGTTGATGTACTGATTCAGACATAGTAAAGCCCCGTATATTGTCAATCGATGAGGTTGGGAATCCATGAAAAAGGGCTCCAATCGGAGCCCTTTTATAATTGGGTAGTAAGATTATGCGTTAGCCGCATTAAACTCAACTATTTGGCGTCGATAAGCAGCTAAACGGTCAGGAGTCATTAAGTTTCTCTTGTCATCGAGAACATTTCCTCCCATATCATCCGCAATCTGCTGCGCAGTTCTCAACATCAAGTTGAAGTTTTGCTCAGCTTCGCCATAGCAAGGCAACGTCATAAAGAAGGAAATGCCTTTCGTCGAAAACTCTGCGGGATCACCATGCTCAAGTGTGCCCGGATGCATCATGTTAGCCACACTGAACAGCACTTTACCGTTACCAGATAAATCAACATGACGATGGAAGATATGCATCTCGCCATAGATAAGACCATTTTGCTGCATACTGTCAAAAAGTTCAGTGCCAATAAATGGTTCTTCGCCCGCACAATGAACATTCAACACGATCACTTGCATTTCCGGCTCTGGCTTTGGCTCTTCTGGTTGTTCAACAACGGCAGGAGCCACTTCTTCAACCATTTCCATCTCTTGTTTAGGCGCATCAAATGCAGAAGGCATAATCTCTTCTTCAATCACCTCTTGCATTGGCTCTTCGACTTCAGACGGCTGAATTGCTACATCTTCAACATCGTTTTTCATCGCGACAAAAGAAGGGATTTCCTCGGCTTCTTCTTTTACAGAAGGCTTTTCTTCTGTCACACCACCAAGCAAGGGATCTGCCTCAAACTTACTATCAAACGTATTTTCCATCCCAAAGTCTGGTTCTTTGCGATCTTTACGGATGATTTCGAAATCGTCTTCAGGGGCAGGAGCGAAACTGCGCTCTTGCTCAACCGAATCTTTATCTCCTTGGTCAACATCCAGCTTACCAAGTGGCTTGTTGCCAAATTTTGCTTTGCCTTCTTTCTTACTGCTCCACAAACCATGAAACAGCAATGCCGCGATGGCTAATGCGCCAACAACAATGAGTACGAATCGCAATTCCTGCATTATTTACTCTCAATATACCTGTTTTTACTACTCGCAATTCCTTGAGCAGCAACCCAAGTGCAATAAATCTGAATGATACGTTTACTTTACCAAAACTATATGTAGGTTTAGAACAACTTAATGCAAGAAGTTCCGTTTTTTGTTGTGATTCTTGCCACGATTCCACTTTGCAAGACCCTAATTGTTAGGGCATTGAAAGAAAATCATCGACAGGTACAATGAGTTCTCACTCACACGAAAATATTGGATATGAAGATTAACAATCAGCAACGAACCGGATTCGGTTACTTCCTATACGGAATTCAATTGGCGCTCTCCCCAGAGATAAGACGTTTTGTCGTGTTACCACTTTTAGCAAATATTATTCTCGTGGGTGGGGCTATCTTCTATCTATTCTCCCACTTGAACATGTGGATTGAAGGTTGGATTGGACAGTTACCAGAGTTTCTCTCTTGGCTCACGTATATCTTGTGGCCCCTACTTGCTCTAACGATACTGGCCACCTTCTCTTATTTCTTTAGCACGTTAGCCAACTTTATTGCCGCTCCCTTCAACGGGCTGTTAGCAGAAAAAGTTGAAGAGACGCTAACCGGAAAAAAAATTAATGACGACGGCTTTACGGCTGTTCTAAAAGATGTGCCTCGCGTACTTGCTCGCGAATGGAGAAAACTGCTTTATATACTGCCTAAAGCAATTGGCTTGTTTTTGCTCTTACTTATCCCGGCACTAGGGCAAACTGTTGGCCCGGTTTTATGGTTTATCTTTACCGCGTGGATGCTCGCGATTCAATATTGTGATTACCCGTTCGATAACCACAAAATTCCGTTCAACGACATGCGTTACAAATTGAAACAAAAGCAAGGTAAAGCCTATGGCTTTGGTGTGTTGGTTTCAGTATTCACAACGATTCCAATTTTGAACCTTATCGTCATGCCTGTTGCAATATGCGGTGCGACCGCCATGTGGGTGGCAGAGTTTAAACATCAGCGCTAGGTCAAATTTAGTGAAAGGGAAGGCTGTTCGATGCGCTTCCCTTTCTTTTTACTAAATTCTCGGCCAACCTAATAAGATATAACTTTTTAATCCTTTTCCCTTTTTTTTATACCGCATATTCTTCTATCCATATTCACACAACGTGTAATGAAGGAACATCACTATGAGCAAAATCTACGAAGATAACTCTCTTACCATTGGTAATACGCCCCTAGTTCGCCTAAACAAAGTGAGCAAAGGTAACGTTCTAGCGAAAATTGAAGCACGCAACCCAAGCTTCAGTGTTAAGTGCCGTATCGGTGCAAACATGATTTGGGAAGCAGAAAAAGCTGGCACTTTAAAGCCAGGCGTAGAACTAGTAGAACCAACCAGTGGTAACACAGGTATCGCATTAGCGTTCGTAGCAGCCGCTCGCGGTTACAAATTGACTCTAACTATGCCTGAATCAATGAGCCTTGAGCGCCGCAAGCTACTTAAAGCACTAGGTGCAAACCTTGAGCTAACCGAAGCAGCGAAAGGCATGAAAGGCGCAATTGCTAAAGCAGAAGAGATCGTAGCAAGCAATCCTGAAAAATACCTTCTTCTACAACAGTTCAACAACCCTGCTAACCCGCAAATTCACGAGAAAACCACTGGCCCTGAAATCTGGGATGCGACAGACGGTGAAATCGATGTGCTAGTAGCAGGCGTTGGTACGGGTGGCACTATCACTGGTACAAGCCGTTACATTAAAGGTGAGAAAGGTAAAGCGATCACTTCTGTTGCTGTAGAACCTGCAGAATCACCAGTAATCGCGCAAGCGCTAGCAGGCGAAGAAATTCAACCAGCACCACATAAAATCCAAGGTATCGGTGCAGGTTTCATTCCTGGAAACCTAGATTTGGACATTATCGACCGAGTTGAGCCAGTGACTTCTGAAGAAGCAATTGAGATGGCTCGTCGACTAATGGAAGAAGAAGGCATCCTTGCGGGCATCTCTTCAGGCGCAGCTGTTGTTGCTGCGAACCGAATTGCAGAACTACCTGAATTTGAAGGAAAAACCATCGTGACAATTCTGCCAAGTTCAGGTGAACGTTACCTAAGTACGGCGCTATTTGCTGGTATCTTTACCGAAAAAGAGAACCAACAATAATATGTGGTCAAATCAATTTTTCGTCTAAAAAAGCCCCGTTCAGGGGCTTTTTTGTTGATCCCTGCCCTACCTTTGGTAATATCAGGGTGTTTTATTTCTAGCTTCAAAATAAAGAAGCAGAACACAAAAAGGTTTCAAAGTAATTGCGCACGCAAACAGTTGCGTAGTTACCAAACTTTTGACTAGTATCAGAACTGACACGCTTTGAACTCTCCCGTGCTAGCGCACAAGATATAAAGCAGTTAAGCTAAATCTAGTCACAAACTAACAAAAAAATACATTTATTGGGGTATATCACATGTACGAGAAGCAAGTAGAAATCACAGCAGAAAACGGTCTTCACACTCGTCCAGCTGCACAGTTCGTTAAAGAAGCTAAAGCATTCGACGCGGACATCACTGTGACTTCTAACGGTAAAAGCGCTAGCGCTAAGAGCCTATTCAAACTACAAACACTAGGCCTAGTAAAAGGTACTCTTGTTACTATTTCTGCTGAAGGCCCACAAGCTCAGCAAGCTGTAGACCACCTAGTTGCTCTAATGGACCAACTACACTAATCCGGTCTCCTACTCCAGAAGCCATTTTGTGAAAGCAAAATGGCTTCGTTGGAAATAGGCTCAAAACTAAGCTAAAACTATTCGTTAGCGCACCCATTATTCTCCCGTTTTATAAAGTTGACCAAACTTAAGGTAAGGCTATGATTTCAGGCATCCTAGCATCTCCTGGTATTGCAATCGGTAAAGCACTACTACTTCAAGAAGATGAAATTGTCCTAAACACAAACACTATTTCTGATGATCAAGTAGAAGCAGAAGTTGCACGTTTCTTTGACGCTCGTAACAAATCTGCAGCTCAGCTAGAAACTATCAAGCAAAAAGCGCTTGAAACTTTCGGCGAAGAAAAAGAAGCGATCTTTGAAGGTCATATAATGCTTCTTGAAGACGAAGAGCTAGAAGAGGAAATCCTAGCACTTATCAAAAACGACAAGATGACTGCTGATCACGCTATCCACTCAGTGATCGAAGAACAAGCATGTGCTCTTGAGTCTCTAGACGACGAATACCTAAAAGAACGTGCAACTGACATCCGTGATATCGGTTCTCGTTTCGTGAAGAACGCACTAGGCATCAACATCGTTTCGCTAAGCGACATCAATGAAGAAGTTATCCTAGTTGCTTACGACCTAACGCCATCTGAAACAGCGCAAATCAACCTAGACTACGTGCTGGGTTTTGCTTGTGACATCGGTGGTCGTACTTCACACACTTCTATCATGGCTCGCTCTCTTGAGCTTCCTGCTATCGTTGGTACTAACGACATCACTAAGAAAGTTAAGAATGGCGACATGCTGATTCTTGACGCGATGAACAACAAGATCGTTGTTAATCCATCAGAAGCTGAAGTAGAAGAAGCGAAAGCGGTTAAAGCTGCATTCCTAGCTGAGAAAGAAGAGCTAGCAAAACTTAAAGACCTACACGCAGAAACAACAGATGGTCACCGCGTAGAAGTTTGCGGCAACATCGGTACAGTGAAAGACTGTGACGGTATCATCCGTAACGGTGGTGAAGGCGTTGGTCTGTACCGTACTGAATTCCTATTTATGGACCGTACTGCGCTACCAACTGAAGAAGAACAGTACCAAGCGTACAAAGAAGTTGCAGAAGCAATGAACGGTCAAGCTGTGATCATCCGTACTATGGATATCGGCGGCGATAAAGATCTACCATACATGGATCTACCTCAAGAGATGAACCCGTTCCTAGGTTGGCGTGCAGTACGTATCAGCTTGGATCGTCGTGAAATCCTTCGTGATCAACTACGTGGCATCTTACGTGCGTCTGCACACGGTAAGCTACGTATCATGTTCCCAATGATCATCTCTGTTGAAGAAATCCGCGAGCTTAAGAACGCAATCGAAGAGTACAAAGCAGAGCTACGTGCTGAAGGTCTTGCATTCGACGAAAACATCGAAATCGGTGTAATGGTTGAAACACCTGCAGCAGCAGCGATCGCACACCACCTAGCGAAGGAAGTATCTTTCTTCTCTATCGGTACAAACGACCTTACTCAGTACACTCTAGCGGTTGACCGTGGTAACGAGATGATCTCTCATCTTTACAACCCTCTATCACCAGCTGTACTAACCGTGATCAAGCAAGTTATCGACGCTTCTCACGCTGAAGGTAAGTGGACTGGTATGTGTGGTGAGCTTGCAGGCGATGAGCGTGCAACACTTCTACTTCTAGGTATGGGTCTGGATGAGTTCTCAATGAGCGGTATCTCTATCCCTAAAGTGAAGAAAGTTATCCGTAACTCTAACTTCGCAGAAGTGAAAGCAATGGCTGAAGAAGCACTTTCTCTACCTACTGCAGCAGAAATTGAAGCAGTAGTTGAAAAGTTCATTGCTGAGAAAACTCAATAATCAGTAGTACCAAGTTATTCAATACTTAATGGCCATTAGACGGCGAAAAAAGTCGTCTAATGGGCTATATTGGTATACTATAATTCGACAGAATAAAACCAAACCTTAGGAGCATGACACAATGGGTCTGTTTGACAAACTTAAGAAGCTTGTATCTGATGACAGCGCTGACGCTGGTGCAATCGAAATCATCGCGCCACTATCTGGTGAAATCGTAAACATTGAAGATGTGCCAGATGTTGTTTTCGCTGAGAAAATCGTTGGTGACGGTATTGCTATCAAGCCAGCAGGCAACAAAATGGTAGCTCCTGTAAACGGTACTATCGGTAAGATCTTCGAAACTAACCACGCATTCTCTATCGAGTCTGACGACGGTGTTGAGCTTTTCGTTCACTTCGGTATCGATACAGTTGAACTTAAAGGCGAAGGCTTCACGCGTATCGCTGAAGAAGGTCAAACTGTTAAAGCTGGCGACACTGTAATTGAATTCGATCTAGCTCTTCTAGAAGAGAAAGCGAAGTCAACACTAACTCCAGTTGTTATCTCTAACATGGACGAAATCAAAGAGCTGAACAAGCTTTCTGGTTCTGTAACTGTTGGTGAAACTCCAGTTCTACGTGTAACTAAGTAATTTTTACTTATCCGAACACGAAAAAACGCTGCCAATGGCAGCGTTTTTTATTATCTGAATTTTTTCTGGCCGATGCGCATCGCTGAAACACGTTCAACTGAGCAAGCCTAGTGCAGAGCTCGGCCTTTGCTTCGCTTGAGCAAGTAATGCAGTTGTCGCATCCTGCAGAACCTGAGAGCGCACCATTACTGTCGACTCCCGAGCAAAGTCTGTATCTCGAATTCGCCCTTTTGATTCCGAAACACTCCGGTTAATGGTGTTTAAATTATCGATCGTGCCACTCACACGATTCTGAAATCCACCGATTTCACTGCGATGAGAATCAACATACTTTATCGCCGCATCCACCACACCAATAGCAAGCTGAGCGCCTCCTACTGTCGACATATCGAGATCATCAACGGTCACCAACTCACCGGAACCTATATCCATCTCATCGACAAAATTGCCTTTCCATGTGACGCCTTCTGGCGCATTCAGTGTCGAGGTAAAAAACTGCAATTGATGCTCTTGCGTTACGGAAGCATCGACTACCGATTGCTGGGCATTAATGTAGGTTGCCACTTCTTCAAGGCCATCGCCTACTTTGAGTGTTAATGCTTTAGATTGCGTTTGGCCTTCATTGTCTTGATATTCAAACGCGAACTGTTGGTTATCTCTCGTTACCCGCCAGTCTTTGTCTAAACTGTCACCCAGATAATGTTGTCCGCCCATTTCAGGTATGTGCGTACGCATGTTTCTGAGCGTCAATGATATAGAGTTCGCATTGGCGCCAATATGAAAACTCTGAGAACCATAAGAGCCATTGAAGAGGTTTTTATCCGCGAATGTCATCGTGATTGCCACACGATCCAATTCATCTTGTAGTGCAATAACTTCTTGTTGAAGACTTGTACGATCATCCTGTTCATGGCTGCCATTTGCGGCCTGAAGCCCGAGAGAGCGTAACCGTTGCAGAATATCACTGCTCTCATGCAACGCGCCTTCTGCGGTTTGAGCGACAGAATAGGCATCGTGAGCATTCCTTAAGGCGACATCAATCCCTCTCGTTTGAACATGGAGAGTATTCGATATTTGTAGGCCTGCAGCATCGTCGCTTGCTGAGTTAATCCGATATCCCGAAGACAGGTTTCTCTGTGACGCAACGTTTTGATCGGCTGCTTGGCTAAGATGTCGCTGCGTTATCATTGCGGCAACATTGGTATTTAAAGAGACCATCTAATCGATATGAATGCCTTGTCGAACATCCTGTTAGGACGCATCTAAATCGGTATAGCCGATAAGCAAAAAGCCAGGGATGAGCCTGGCTTTTGTATCTTGTCGTGTTAGGTAGATTAACCTAGAAGACTTAGCGCTGAGTTTGGCGCTTGTTTCGCTTGCGCAAGGATTGAGCTAGACGCTTGCGATAGAATTTGTGACTTGGTCATTGCCGTCGTTTCTTTCGCGAAGTCGGTATCTTTGATACGGCTCTTCGACGCGTTCACGTTCTCGTTAATGTTGTCCAAGTTGCTGATTGCATGGTTGAAACGGTTCTGGAATGCACCCAGCTCTGCACGGTGGCTGTCTACGTATTTCAGTGCCGCATCAATGATTGCTACTGATTCTTGTGCGCCGCCAACTGAAGTTACGTCGATAGTATCAACCGTAACGTTTTTCTTGTCGTCGCCTAAGCCTAGTTCACCAGACAGACCGCCAGAGAATGACACTTCGCCTTCTACTTTGTTGTTACCAGCAAAGATTTGCAGTTTGCCATCTTGGTCTACTGACGCTTTCACTAGGTCTGTTTGACCGTTGATGTACGTTGCTAGCTCTTCGATGTCATCGCCCGCTTTCGCGTTGATGTTGATTTCTTGCTCTTGACCAAAGCTGTCTGTTAGGCTGATTTTTAGGTCGTTTTTGCCTTGTGCAACGTTCCAGTCTTTGCCTTTACCGCTTTCAGCCTGGTAGCTCACACCACCCATCATTTTGTTGTCTGAGCGCATGTCTTTAAGCTCAAGCATTACTGCTTCACCGTTATCAGCACCGATTTGGAACGATTTCGCACCATGTGTGCCGTTTAGTAGCTTGTTACCACCAAAAGAGGTGGTTTCTGCGATACGGTTTAGTTCGTCGTTTAGTGCTGTCACTTCTTCTTGAATCGCAACGCGCTCTGCTTTCGAGTTTGAGCCGTTTGCTGATTGTAGAGACAGGTC
>NZ_JBICJH010000022.1:0-34568 GCF_043102935.1 Vibrio sp. zbq_1 | reverse complement strand
AGAGGATAGTTCCTGAGCGAGCAAGTCAAGCTCATGTTCGAGATCAGTCACCTCAACTTCTTCACCGAGTAATGCACTGAAGTAATCATCAAGCGCCTGCTCGCTGGAAAGTACGCTGTTACTGCTCATCGAACGCTAACCTCTCCAAGTAAATCAATAGCTGTTTGTACGCAAACACACCACGGCTACCGGATGCAAAGTGCGACGCTGGTAAGTGTTTCAAACTTGCGTCTCGGAACTTGGTGTCAATCGGTACTGCGGAAGTCCACACTTGGTTCGGGTAGTCTTTTTTCAGTTGCGTCAAAGTCTGCAACGAAGCGCGAGTTCGCTTGTCGTACATGGTTGGTACGATGGTGACTTTGAACCCATCTGGACGTGATTTCTGCATGATCGTCAACGTACGAATCATACGTTCCAAGCCTTTCATCGCGAGGAACTCAGTCTGTACTGGGATCAAGATACGATCACTCGCCGCGAGTGCATTAACCATCATCACACCAAGGATTGGCGGACAATCGATCAACACGTAGTCGTAATCTTGCGAAACCGCTTGAAGTGCGCGCTTCAAAATCAGCCCCATGCCACTGCGGTTACCCATTACGCGGTCTAGCGTAGCCAATGACATGTGCGCAGGAATGATGTCCATTCCTTCCAACTCGGTTTCTAAGATCGACGGCTTAACCGTATCGCGAGTGAACGTCTTTAGCTGAAACAGATCAAACAAGCTTGATGACACGGTATCTGAGTCGTAACCAAGATAAGTCGTCAGTGACGCATGAGGATCGGTGTCGACCATCAATACACGATGACCTTTCTGGCTCAACAAACCTGCTAGTGTCACTGTTGATGTGGTTTTACCTACCCCACCTTTTTGGTTAGCTACACTCCAAACGATCATGATTTATCCTACGCTAAACCCACTTCCACCAGCATGCGTTCTGCAATTCGGTCAAGAGGTAAATCTTCAGAAGAAATGCCCGCTTTAGCAACAGCTTGAGGCATACCGTAAACCACACAGCTTTCTTCGTCTTGTGCCCAAATGGTTGAACCTGCAGATTTCAGCATACGTGCACCTTCTCGGCCATCTGCACCCATTCCGGTGAGCACCATAGAAAGTACTTTGTCGCCGTAAACTTTCGCCGCAGAGCCAAAGGTCACATCCACACACGGTTTGTAGTTCATGCGATCACCGCCATCAATGATGCGAAGGCGAGCAGCACCTGCACGACCATCAATCATCATTTGCTTGCCGCCTGGCGCTAGGTAAGCCACGCCAGCTTGTAACACATCACCGTCTTGTGCTTCTTTCACTTGGATCTTACACAACGTGTTCAATCGACTTGCAAATGCCGCCGTAAATGTCGCAGGCATATGCTGAATCAGCACGATTGGATGTGGGTAGTTCATCGGCAGACGAGTAAGAATTTTTTGCAAAGCAACTGGGCCACCAGTGGATGTGCCAATCGCTGTTAACTGGTATTTCTTACCCGATGCGCGGAACTTGGTTACTGCCGGTCGAGCCGGAGCCGATGCGGCAGGCGCAGCGGTTCTTGAAGCCAGTGGGCGCGCAGCACTAGTTGCAGCAGCTGGACGCGCTACAGGACGGCGCATGAAAGCACGCTTAGAGGCAATTTGAATGACACGTTGCTGAAGCAGCGAAACCGCTTCATCGCGGTTACGTGCAATATCTTCAAACTTCTTCGGTAAGAAGTCCAGAGCACCAGCGTCCAACGCATCAAGAGTTGCTTTCGCCCCATCATGAGTCAGGGACGAAAACATCAGAATTGGCGTTGGAGATGCGGCCATGATTTCACGCACAGCCGTAATGCCATCCATAACTGGCATTTCAATATCCATGGTGATGACGTCCGGCTTGAGAGCTTTGGCTTTTTCGACCGCTTCTCTGCCATTTACCGCAACGTCAATCACTTCTAGGCGCGATTCTGAGTTGATGATTTCGCTTACGCGACGACGGAAAAAACTCGAATCATCAACGACTAGTACTTTAATCGCCATTTTGTTCCTTTTCTTTACGTCAGCTTAGATGCGCGAAGCTGCTGCGTATTGCTTCAATAGATCTGGCACATCAAGAATCAATGCAATGTGACCATCACTGGTAATCGTCGCACCAGCCATACCTGGTGTACCTTGCAATAAGTTATCTAATGGCTTGATAACCACTTCTTCTTGACCGATAAGCGTGTCGACGACAAAACCAACGCGTTGGCTGCCGATCTGCACAATCACAACATGACCATGACCGATGCGTTGCTCCACGCGAGGAGACTTAGACGCCAACCAGTTTTGTAGGTAGAACAGTGGAATAGACTTATCGCGAACAATGATGGTTAACTGACCATCTACCACGTTGGTGCGGCTTAAATCTAAGTGGAAAATCTCATTTACTGACGCAAGTGGTAGTGCAAAAGGATGACCGCCAACACCCACCATTAAGGTCGGCAAAATCGCAAGAGTCAGTGGTACTTTGATGGTGATCTTCGTGCCCTTGCCTAGCTCTGAATCGATGTCGATAGAGCCGTTTAAGGTGTTGATCGCCGTCTTAACTACGTCCATACCTACACCGCGGCCTGAAATATCAGAGATTTTCTCTTTACTTGAGAAGCCAGGGGCGAAGATAAGGTTGAAACACTCTTTGTCCGATAAACGCGCTGCTGCATCTTCGTCCATCATGCCGCGTTTTACCGCAATGCCACGAAGTTTATTAGGATCCATACCGCCACCGTCATCAACGATAGCCAATTCGATATGGTCACCTTCTTGTGAAGCAGATAGGATGACTTTACCAGTGCGCGATTTACCCGCTTTTACGCGGTCTTCTGGCATTTCAATGCCGTGGTCAACCGAGTTGCGCACCAAGTGGATCAATGGATCCGCTAGCGCTTCTACTAGGTTTTTATCGAGATCGGTTTCTTCACCGCGCATTTCCAGCACGATGTCTTTATTTAGGTTACGCGCCAAGTCACGTACAACGCGAGGGAAACGGCCAAATACTTTCTTAATTGGCTGCATGCGCGTTTTCATTACTGCACCTTGAAGGTCTGCAGTAACAACGTCTAGGTTTGCCACAGCTTTCGACATTTCTTCATTATCGCTGTTCAAACCAAGACTTAATAAGCGGTTACGTACCAACACGAGCTCACCCACCATGTTCATGATGGTATCTAGCGTTGATGTATCAACACGTACCGTCGCTTCTGCTTGTGGCTTTTTCACCGCTGGTGCAGACGCTTTTGGCTCCTCTTTCACCGCCACAGGTTTTGCTGCTGACTTAGGAGCAGAGGCTGGCGTTGAAACCGGAGCAGGCTGCGCAACAGGTGCTGGTTTTGGCGCTTCTGGAGCTAAAGCGGAAGCTGGCTTGGTTGCCATATCAAGCTCTTCAAGCGTTGGGCCTTTGCCCGCACCGTGTAGCTCGTCAAGCAGCTTCTCAAACTCTTCATCTGTCATCAGGTCGCTATCGCCTGAAGCAGCTGAAACCGCAGGAGCAGCAGGTTCTGGTGCTTTAGGCGTCTCTACAGGAGCGGCTGTTGCTGCTGAAGGGCTCTGACCAACACCATGCAATTCATCGAGAAGACGTTCGAATTCGTCATCGGTGATATCGCCATTGTCCAGAACAGGCGCACTTGCTTGAACAGGTGCAGCCGCTGCTGGAGCTGATGTCGATGCGCCTGGTGCAGCACCTTTACCGTGCAGCTCATCAAGAAGCTTTTCAAACTCGTCTTGAGTAATTTCGTCGACAGAACCTATAGAACCCGCCTCTGTTATGTCGGCTGCAGGGGCAGCTGGCACTTCGTTAGCAGGTTCTGGGATAATTGGTTCTGGAGTAACGATAGGTTCTTCAACCACAGTAGCTACTTCGTCTTCAGACTCAGGCTTACATAGACGGTGCAGTTCATCCAGCAACGCAGGGTCTGCAGCTTCTAACGCTTCTCGATCTTGCACAGCTTGGAACTGGGTATTTACCGTATCCAACGCCTTCAACATGGTATCCATGAGACTTGGCGTTACAGAACGTTGGCCATTTCGCAACACGTCGAACACGTTCTCTGCACCGTGGCAGGTGTCGACCAGTTCTGCTAAGGATAGGAAACCGGCACCACCTTTCACGGTATGGAAACCGCGGAAGATAGCATTAAGTAAGTCTTTGTCTTCTGGATTATTTTCTAACTCAACCAGCTGCTCAGAAAGCAGCTCTAGGATTTCTCCGGCCTCAATTAGAAAGTCCTGAAGGATATCTTCGTCTAAATCGTAGCTCATACGTTACCTTTAAAATCCAAGACTGGACAACAAGTCATCGACTTCGTCCTGCGATGAAACCGCATCTTCTCTCAGTTCTGGATGAAGAATAGGGCCTTCGGCTTCGCTTGATTGTTTAATCTTTTTATCTGCCGGTTCTGACAAAACTTGAACCTGTTCTGCTGGTTTTTGGCCAGAGAATACGGTGAGGATTTCCACCAAACGGCCTTCTACTTCGTTTACCAGCGTAATTACGCGACGAATAATTTGACCCGTTAAGTCTTGGAAGTCTTGCGCCATAAGAATTTCGGTCAACTGACCGCGCAATTCAGTGCTATCACCTTCGACCTGAACAAGCAGTTTGTCGATACGGTGACACAGAGCTTTGAATTCGCTTAATTCAATGCGCCCGTACATGAGTTCATTCCATTGAGGACGAACTTGTTGAAGGCAATCATGCAGGTTATCGGCGATTGGAAGGCAGCAATCTACTGCATCCATCGTCTTGTTTGCTGCCAGTTCCGTTTTCTCGATCACATAGTGCAGACGATCCCGAGCATTCGGGATTTCATCTTTAGCTATTTCGGTCATGCGTTGATCGAGGTTGAACTGCTTTAGTGAATCATGAAGGTCTCGAGTCAGTGTTCCGATTTCTTGCAAAACCGGATTCTCTGTACCTTCATATAGCGAGGCAACAAGCATGTTCGCTTGATCTTGTTCCCCGTTTTCTAGCATTTGAACGAGCGACTTCGCCTGCTCTAGTGAGATCATTCTGAATAGACCCTTTTACGTTTAGTTCTTCTTATCGCTTCGAAAACGTCAAACGAGTCATTTTATGTGTATGTATTATTTGGAATAAACGACTCGAATAACAAAGAGAAAGAGAGAGTTATAAACGTTCGAAAATTTTCTCTAATTTTTCTTTTAGTGTTGCAGCAGTAAATGGCTTAACAATGTAGCCGTTTACACCTGCTTGAGCAGCTTCGATGATCTGCTCACGCTTCGCTTCAGCCGTGATCATAAGTACAGGAAGGTGCTTAAGCTCTGCATCGGCACGGATGTGCTTAAGCAGATCGATACCTTGCATTCCTGGCATATTCCAGTCGGTTACAACAAAATCGAAGTCACCTTTTTTCAGCATTGGTAATGCAGTTAAACCGTCGTCGGCTTCTTGAGTGTTATTGAAACCCAAGTCACGAAGCAGGTTTTTAACAATACGGCGCATTGTTGAGAAATCGTCAACAATAAGGATCTTCATGTTTTTATTCAAAATTGCCTCCACTGAATCGTAAAATCAGTGTTTTTAGTCATTTTGTGTCCACGCACTGAGCTTGGTGCGTAAACGTTGCATCGCTTGGCTTAGTATTTGGCTTACACGAGATTCGCTTACACCTAATACATCACCAATTTCTTTCAAATTGAGTTCTTCGTCATAATAAAGCGAAAGTACTAAAGCTTCACGCTCTGGAAGCTGTTTTATTGATTCAACCAGTGCTTTTCTGAACGATTCATCTGCTACACCCTTAAATGGGTTGCTGTCATCAGTTTCATCTGCTGGTGAAATCACATCATCAGAAACGCCTAAATCTTCAATACCAACTAATCTTGAGCAGTTTATATCGGTCAGAGCACTATGATATTGATCCAGTGACATCCCGAGATGTGCTGCTACTTCCGAATCTGTCGGATCACGATTTAACACGCCTTCCAGCTCTGCGACCGCTTGATTAATTTCGCGATTATTCTTATGAACAGAACGCGGTACCCAGTCACCTTTGCGCATGTCATCTAACATGGCGCCACGAATACGGATACCAGCATAAGTTTCAAAGCTCGCACCTTTAGAACCATCATAATTCTGCTGAGCTTCGATAAGACCGATCATGCCGGCCTGAATTAAATCCTCTACCTGAACACTCGGCGGTAAACGGCCTAACAGGTGGTGAGCAATACGCTTAACCAACACAGAGTAGCGTTCAATGAACGCTTGCTGACTATTAAACTTGCCATGCTGGTCATAGGTTATCGCTTTATTCACCAAAAGGGTCCTCTGCGAATTCGGTACGATTTAGCAACCTTTCCACAAAAAATTCCAAGTGTCCACTTGGTGTTTTCGGCAGTGGCCACATCAGCGCTTTGTTTGCCAATGAGCTGATAGCTAAAGCCGCAGGAGAGCGAGGGAACGCATCAACGACAATTTTTTGTCTTTTTACGGCTTGTCGTACTTTATCATCTAATGGAATACATGCTACGAGCTCAAGGCTTACATTCAAGAACCGCTCTGTGACTAGCGTCAACTTTGCAAACAATTCTCGACCTTCTCGGTAGCTTCTGACCATATTTGCAACAACTTTAAAGCGTTGGACTTGGTGTTCTTTGCTCAAAAGCTTAATTAGTGCATAAGCATCAGTGATAGAAGTCGGTTCGTCACAGACTACTACAACTACATCTTGAGCTGCACGAGAAAAACTAATAACCATATCAGAAATGCCAGCTGCTGTATCAATTAGCAGGATGTCCATTTCATCTTCAAGACTACCAAATGCGCGGATGAGTCCAGCATGTTGAGCATGAGAAAGCTCTGTCATGCTTTGTGTGCCAGAAGTTGCAGGGATTATCTTTATACCATAAGGGCCTTCAACAATCGCATCTTTTAGCTCACATTCACCCGCTAGCACATGTCCCAGGTTACGTTTTGAACGAATTCCGAGCATTACGTCAACATTAGCCAGACCTAGGTCAGCGTCGAGAACCATCACCTTCTTGCCTTGGCGAGCCATGCAGATCGCCAGACCCAGCGTTACGTTAGATTTCCCCACACCACCTTTGCCGCCAGTAACAGCAATCACTTTTGTCAACGATGGTTGTGTTAAGCGACGGAGGCCGCTTGCTTGATCGTGTATCATATTCTCAGTCATAGTAGTCCGCCGCCCTAGAGTCCTTCGTTGTCACTGTTCCAAAAGTGAGGTTCGTTCTCTGTCGACTTCTCTAACAGTTCGTTTGCTTTCGCAAGCATGTATTTTGGTTGTGCTATCACAATGTCTTCAGGCACGCGCTGACCATTTGCTATGTAAGCCACTGGCATTGCGTTTTGAATAACCACACTAATGAATTCACCTAAACTTAATGACTCATCAAGCTTAGTGAGAATACAACCCGACAGCGGAATGCGTCGGAAGTGATCAAGAGTTTCTTGTAGAACTCGACGTTGTGCGGTAGCTGGCAAAACAAGGTAGCTATGAATCACTTCACCACTCTCTTGCATTAGGGTATCGAGCTGCTCGGAAAGCCTCACATCTCTTTGTCCCATCCCTGCCGTATCGACCAAAATCAGTCTTCTGTTTCTTAGCTGATATATAACATCGGCTAATTCATTAGAATCTTTAGCAACTCTTACAGGACAACCCATAATTCTCCCGTAAATGGAGAGTTGCTCATGTGCACCTATGCGATATGTATCTGTTGTCACAAGGGCCACATTGTCGGCACCGTATTCCATGGCTGCGCGTGCAGCAAGCTTCGCAACAGTTGTCGTTTTTCCGACGCCTGTAGGGCCAAGCAATGCAACCACACCACCACGTTTTAAAATATCTTGTTTTGGTATGTTAATTTGATCCGCAACGAGTGACAGCAACGCCTTCCACGCACGTGCAGGCTTGGTGTCTTCTGGGATGTAACATGCCATTTGGTCTGCAAGCTCAGGAGACACGCCCATACGCTCTAAGCGTTTGATAAGCATGGCTCTTAATGGCTCACGACGTTCCACTTCTTGCCACATTAAGCCGGAGACTTGATGTTCCAGCAGACGACGAATCGAGGTCATCTCTTCGCGCATGTTCTCCAGCTCTTTTGCTGACTCGTCACGCTCTTCAGAGGATGGGCGACGACGGTCATAGCGCGTAGGATCTAACTTCGGCGTTGGTCGCTCAAAACGGTTATCTTGAGCAATCAATTTCGCCAAAGGAGAGTCCGGCTGGTATGGCACGGGCTTTTCTTGGTTGTAGCTTTCGCGGTGCTTATTTTGGCGTTGCAATAGGGCTGATAACGAATCTTCGTTTTCCGCAACATGATCGTCAGATTCTGCTGCGCCACCACTGTATTGCTTCAGCATGTTCGCGAATCGCTGTGTCATCGAGCCTGATTTTTCTTTGCTGTTTTGTAGGCTAATTTTATCTTCATCTAAACTGCGATCTTGAAAACGATCGGCCGCTGATGACGACATTTGACGATGTTCGTTATAGCGATTCGATTGAGAAGCACCACGATTTGATTGCGAAGAAGCACTGGATGAAGACGGATTGGATTCATTATCCACTGCAGCAACAATCGCTACACCGCCTGCCACTTTCTTGTTTGACATGATCACCGCATCTGCACCCAACTCCTCTTTCACTTGGAGCAGCGCTGATCGCATGTCTTTGGCAAAAAATCGCTTTATTTTCAAACTATGAATCCATTAATGATGCGTGAGATTAATTACCCACGGCTTGCACAATTCTGATCTGTTTTTCATCCGGTATTTCTTGATAAGACAGTACCCGGAGATTAGGTATTGTGTTCTTCACAAACTTAGCCAGTGTGGATCGCAACACGCCAGACGTAAGTAGAACGGCAGGTTCGCCCTTCAACTCTTGCTCTTGCGTTGCATGGCTTAGTGAAGACTGCAAACGTTCAGCGAGTCCTGGCTCAATGCCAGCAGATTCGCCTCCCGAGGCTTGCATAGTTTGATGCAATATTTGTTCCAGCTCAGGAATCAAGGTAATCACAGGCAATTCTGGCTCTATACCATTGATTTCCTGAACAATTAGGCGTTTCAGACTGATTCGAACCGCCGCTGTTAATATGTCAGGTTCTTGACTCTTACTTGAGTACTCAGCCAAGGTTTGTACGATGGTACGAATGTCGCGAATTGGAATGGCTTCATTCAACAAGTTCTGCAACACTTTCACCACCACACCTAATGGGAGTTGATCCGGTACGAAGTTCTCCACCAGTTTCGGTGCACTTCGGCCTAGCATCTCCAATAAATTCTGTACTTCTTCATGACCAATCAACTGCGATGCGTTGTTGGTTAATAACTGACTTAGATGCGTTGCCAATACCGTCGATGAATCCACCACGGTATAACCGAGAGCCTGAGCGTGCTCGCGCTGCTCTTCACGAATCCACACGGCTTCTAGGCCGAATGCCGGGTCCATGGTCGGTTCGCCATCAATCATGCCGTAAACCTGACCAGGGTTAATCGCCAATTCTTGGTCTGGGCGAATTTCCGCTTCACCCACCGCAACGCCCATCAGGGTAATTCTGTAGCTGTTTGGCGTCAGCTCAAGGTTGTCGCGAATGTGTACAGCTGGGATCAAGAAACCAAAATCTTGTGAGAGCTTTTTACGAACGCCTTTCACGCGCTCTAGTAACTCTCCGCCTTGGTCACGATCCACCAGCGGGATTAATCGATACCCCACTTCTAAACCAATAATATCAACAGGTTGAACGTCATCCCACGACAACTCACGTTGAGAAATCGGCTCGCTGCCATCTTCTGCTTTCGCAGGTAATGCTGGTTCTTTTGCTTTCTGCTTCTGACGCTTGTCAATTAAGTAAGCACCCGCGCCAGCAGCAACGGCCAACGTTAAGAAAGCAAAATGCGGCATGCCCGGTACGATACCCATCACGCCCAAAATTGCCGCCGTGATCATCAACGCTTTCGGGTTGTCGAACATTTGGAAAACCAGCTGCTCGCCCATGTCTTCATCGGTGTTTTGGCGCGTTACCATCATCGCCGCTGCAATCGACAGCAATAGCGATGGAATTTGAGCAACCAGACCATCACCGATCGTTAGCAAGGTATAGATTTGGATCGCTTCACCAAAGCCTAACCCGTACTGCGCCATACCAATCGACAGACCGCCGATGATGTTGATAAACAGAATCAAAATGCCAGCTATCGCATCGCCTTTTACAAACTTAGACGCACCATCCATTGAGCCGTAGAAATCTGCCTCTTTGGTCACTTCAAAACGACGCACGCGCGCTTGCTCTTGGTCGATAAGGCCTGCGTTTAAGTCCGCATCAATCGCCATCTGTTTACCAGGCAACGCATCAAGGGTGAAACGAGCGCTCACCTCAGAAATACGCCCCGCACCTTTGGTCACAACCATAAAGTTAATGATCATCAAGATGAGGAAGACGACTAAACCGACTGCGTAGTTACCGCCAATTACAACGTTACCAAACGCCTCGATAACGTTACCTGCCGCATTGCCCCCTTCATGACCATGAAGTAACACGACACGGGTGGACGCAACGTTCAGCGCCAAACGCAACAACGTCGCGATCAGCAACACCGTTGGGAACGCGGCGAAATCTAACGGGCGGCGTGTATATACCGTCACCAACAACACCACCATGGCTAAGGCGATGTTAAAGGTGAAGAACATATCCAGTAGGAACGCTGGTATCGGTAATACCACCATCGCAAGGGTGGCCAAAACCATGACAGGCGCGCCAATAGCTGGCATCTCACGCTGACGAATTCGTGGCAATTTATCTGCAAACGGCAGGCTTAACTTCATACTGCGAGGTATCTCAATCGAATTGAAGCGTCACGCGAATACGCACTTTAATACGTATGTCTAATGTTTATACGCGACCACTTTCGCCTAAAAGTTTAGGTATAGTTGATAATTAGTCGACTTAAGCAATCTATGTACCAAAATCAACGCCAAAATAATGACTCAAAGCTAAATAACAGCACAATCCATTGATTGTTTTATATTTTTCTTAATTTTGCTTTTTGCACGATTAATGACGATGTTCCGGCGGGATTGGCAAGTCATAATCTTGAATTTTCGGTCGCTGACCACCACGTTTGCGGTACTGTTTTAACTGGAACACAAACGCCAGCACTTGCGCGACCGCGGTAAACAGACCGTCAGGAATTTCTTGTTCCAACTCAGTGGTATGGTAAAGCGCACGTGCAAGTGGTGGAGCAGGCACAATCGTAATGTCGTGCTCACGTGCCACTTCTCGAATTTTCATCGCCATGTGATCCGTACCTTTCGCAATCACGACTGGCGCACGATCTGTTTTCTGCTTATAACGCAGCGCCACTGAATAGTGCTCCGGGTTGGTGACGATAACGTCAGCTTGAGGCACATCGGCCATCATCCGGCGTTGTGCCGCTTCCCTTTGCAGCATACGAATACGACCTTTCACCTCTGGCTTACCTTCGGTTTCTTTGTATTCGTCTTTCACTTCTTGCTTGGTCATCTTCAACTGATCGGCGTGCTGCCAAATCTGGAACGGTATATCGAGGGCCACAACAATCAATAACGAGCAGCTGATCAACAAGATAAAGTTGAGCAAAATATCCAGCGCGTGGAAAATATTCTGCGGGTAAACATCCATGCTAAGTTGGATCAAATCCGCTTGCGACGCTTGGATCAAATACATGGCAACGCCTGTCACCAACACCACTTTCAAGATCGATTTGATCAGTTCAACCCAACTTTGCATGCCCACCATGCGTTTTAAACCGCTCAGAGGGTTCATTTTGGACAGCTTCGGCATTGCCGCTTCGGCAGAAAAGCTAATGCCCCCAACCCCTGCAGCACCAATCGTCGCCGCCACAAACAACGTGATAAGGATGAGAAACAGTGGAAAAAGCAAATTTGTCATTGCGCCTAATGCGATATCAAACAGCTTTGTTGTGTCAAAGATTTCATCGCGTTTGAGGTCGAACAAACGACTCATGATGGAAAACAGCGAACGTGCGAGTGACTCGCCAAACCACATCAGAGCGATAGCACCCACAATTAGCACTGACGCCGATGCGAGCTCTTTTGAGCGTGCGACCTGCCCCTTTTCTCTGGCTTGTTGTAACCGTCGGGGCGTGGCTTCTTCGGTGCGTTCCTGACCGTCTGACTCTGCCAAACTAGCCTCCTAACAATCCAAGCGAATGAGGCTACAAATCTGCTCCTCACCCAATGCCCAGTACAATTCATAATGACTGTATAGACCAGCCAAGATGTACCAGCAAATCAATAGACCCACCATCAATGCAAACGCAAAGCCGAGCGAGAAAATGTTCAGCTGAGGCGCGGCACGCGTCATTACACCAAACGACAAGTTGATAGTAAGCAGCGCGATGATGCCAGATAGCGACATACTCAGAGCAGTTTTGAACATAATGCCAAGCCAACCCGCCATATCACGAAAATCCACCGCGGTAAGCGTGCCCGACCCTATCGGTAGGGTTTTAAAGCTGAACACCACCAGTTGCAGCATTTTTAAGTGACCATCGGTTGCGAGGAAAAACATGGTGGTCAAGAACATGAATAATTGACCGAGCAATGGCGTGTTCTGACCATTGGCAGGATCGACCATCGACGCAAAACCCAAGCTCGATTGCATACCAAGGATTTGCCCGAGCAACACAAACGTTTGGATCATAAATTGCGTCACCATGCCCATCGCGACGCCAATGATCATCTGCTCTGCGATGGTCATAAAACCACGAAATGAGAGCAGTTGAATGTCTTGCGGAACAGCAGGAATAGCGGGCATCACGGCAAAAGTAATCGCAAGGCCGAGATACAAACGAATACGAGGAGAAACAAAGCGAGCGCCAGTAACGGTCATTACCATCAACATCGACGAGATACGAACGTAAGGCCAAAAATAATTGGCTATCCAGTCTAAGATGATTTGAGTGGGATACTCCATACCAGCCTCTAGTACAGAACCTGAGGCAAGCGCTCAATCAAGCCGAAGAAATATTCCATCAGCATTTGGGTCATCCAGTGACCAAACAGCATCAAAGCTAACAAAGTCACGATCAAACGAGGTAAGAAGCTTAATGTCTGTTCGTTAATTGACGTCGCGGCTTGAAAAATCGCCACGACCAAACCGATGAGCAAACTGGGGATAATAATGGCACAGACCATGATCAACACCATCCACAGTGCCTCACGGAAAAGCTCGACAAACATTTCAGGAGTCATGTCTTACCTCTTTTCTCTGTGCCAATCTAAAGGGCGAAACTGCCGGCTAAGGTCGACAATATCAAGTTCCAACCATCCACCAACACAAACAGCATCAACTTAAACGGCAGCGATACAATCATTGGCGATAGCATCATCATACCCATGGCCATCAAAACCGATGCCACCACCAAGTCGATGATCAAGAACGGCAGAAACAACATGAAACCGATTTGGAACGCCGTTTTCAGCTCCGAGGTGATAAAAGCGGGAATCAACACCGCCATCGACACATCTTCTGGATTGGTTACTTGCTCGCCCGACATATTTACGAAGGTTTCCAAATCCTTAATGCGCGTTTGCTTAAGCATGAAGGCCTTCATCGGCACTTGCGCTGCATCGAATGCTTCGCGCGCTGTCACTTGTTCGTTGAGGTATGGCTGGATAGCCGTGTCATTGATTTCGTTGAGCACAGGAGACATGACAAAGAAGGTCAAGAAAAGCGCGATGCCAATGATCACCTGATTCGATGGTGTTTGTTGTAAGCCCATCGCCTGACGCAGAATCGACATTACCACCACAATTCGGGTGAAAGACGTCATCAAAATCACCATTGCTGGCAAGAAGCCCAGCATGGTCATTAAGGCGAGAATTTGCAATGTAACAGAATAGTCTTCACTGCCATCCGGATTGGTGGTCATGGTGAAAGCTGGAATACCAGCACCGTTGCCAACCGACATAGAGCGACTTGCTCCGGTATCGCTTTGCATGGCCTGAACCGTCACACTGCTCCCTTCTGCTAAATTCGCAGGCAGCGGTGATTCCTCTGCCTCAGCAAACGAAAATGAAGAAAACAGCACGCCAACCAGTAGCACCAAAGTGCTAAAAAGCAGACGGATTGGATTACCCTTTGTCATTTTTCTTGATCAGTTGGCTGAACTGACTGGCAAAAGCATTGGTCGCCAACTCTTCCTCTTTCAATGGCTTTTCTAGCTTGGCTAAGGTTTGGATCGATTGACTGGTGATGCCCACCAAAAACTGCTCTTCTCCAACCTGAACCACGGCGATTCGCTCTTTGGTGCCGACAGGTAATTGGCTCACGATGCGTAAACCTTTTTGCTGCCCTAACGCCGGCACTTGCATGCGTTTAAGCAACCATGCCAACAGCAAAATGACACCAATAACCAGCACAAGTGAACCCAAGGTGGTCGCTAAATCGAGATTACTGGGTGCGGCCGCAAATGCGTAAGGAGCACTCAGCATTAAACCGAGTGCTCCTGTGATTTGCTTCAATCTCTTTGTGATTGAACTTGTCATATTAACGCAGCTTTTTGATGCGTTCAGTTTGGCTGATCACATCAGTCAAACGGATACCAAACTTGTCGTTCACTACCACGACTTCGCCGTGCGCAATCAACGTACCGTTAACCAATACATCAAGCGATTCACCCGCTAGGCGGTCTAGCTCTACGACCGAACCTTGGTTCAATTGTAATAGGTTACGAATGCTGATTTGCGAACGTCCCACTTCCATCGAGATGGTAACGGGAATGTCCATGATGGTATCGAGTTTACGACGTTCATCGTCGGTAATTGGT
Source organism: Vibrio sp. zbq_1 (assembly GCF_043102935.1). Taxonomy (NCBI): domain Bacteria; kingdom Pseudomonadati; phylum Pseudomonadota; class Gammaproteobacteria; order Vibrionales; family Vibrionaceae; genus Vibrio; species Vibrio sp. zbq_1. The sequence goes on along the minus strand of NZ_JBICJH010000022.1, from coordinate 19,735 downwards.
CGAGAAGTATCTTTCAGCTCTTCCAGTGGCGCTGCCAATACTTCATCTACATCAATAGAAGGTGCAGACGGGTCTTCGCCAAGAGCGGCTGCCCATTCGTCTGCTAGCTTTTGATCGTCACTTGGTTCCATTTTTCTATCCTGTGTTAAGCCTTACTCAATCAAATCAACGAGTAAGGAGTCTTAATCATCTCTATCATCGTCATTCTCAAGCTCAGACATGATGTCTTTGCCCAAGAAGGCTAAATCAGTTTTCACTACGTGTGGGCGTTCAATCTCTTGAGAGACTTGCACGGCAAGCTTGTCTTCAGAGCGACCCATTTTTACGCGGTAAGTCGGTAAATCTTCGATAAACATGGTAGCGTGCTCAGGCATTTCAATCGGAATAATGTCGCCTGGTTGCAGCTCCATCAAATCGCGCAACGATATATCTTTTTCCAGCAAGTTCACTCGGAAGTTTACCGGACAGTCCATGATCTCTTCGCGCAGCGCTGAACTCCAACGTACGTCAGTTTCCATCTTGTCCGACTGAACACCAGCATCGAGCAACTCGCGGATTGGCTCGACCATGGAATACGGCATTACGACATGGAAGTCACCGCCACCGCCATCCACTTCAATATGGAATGAGCTCACGACAATCACTTCGGTCGGGCTCACGATGTTTGCCATGCTTGGGTTTACTTCAGAATCGAGGTATTCGAACTCGACGCCCATGACTGGCGACCACGCTTCTTTGTAGTCTTCAAACACGATTTTCAGCAGTAGCTGGATAATGCGACGCTCAGTTGGCGTAAATTCACGGCCTTCGATTTTGGCGTGGAAGCGGCCATCGCCACCAAAGAAGTTTTCTACCAGAATGAAGACGAGACGCGCTTCCATGGTAATCAATGCCGTACCTTTAAGAGGACGGAAGCGAACCATGTTCAAACTGGTGGGCACGTACAACGTATTTTGGTACTCGCCAAACTTCATCATCTGTACGCCGTTGATCGACACTTCGGCCGTTTTGCGCAGCATGTTAAACAGACTGATCCGCATGTGTCGTGCAAAACGCTCGTTAATCAGTTCGAGCGTTGGCATTCGACCACGGACAATCCTGTCTTGAGACGAGAAATCGAAACTGACGGCACCTTCCGTGTCGTTATCTAAGGGCTCGTCAATGTCATCAACATCATCAACCCCGTGCAGTAGCGCATCAATTTCGTCTTGGCTTAATAGATCGGTCACGTTTTACCTATTGAATAACAAAATCTGTAAACAGTACTTTTTCAATCACTGGCTTGCCGACCGCAGCATTTAAAGCTGCTTTAATATCTTCGGAAGCTCGGTCTCGCAGTTCCACTCGACCCGTTGGAGAACGAAGCTGCTCTACCGTTGCCGATGCAAATGTTGATAACAAAGAGCTCTCAACCAACGGAGAATGGTAACGCGCCAACTGCTCATTCTCAGAGCCACGTACCATAAGCTGCGCTTTGATTTGCACCAGTCTATCGCGACGGTCACCCGTCACGTTAAAAATGAACGGTTGCGGAAGATTCACGTACGCAATTGGGTTAGCCGCTGCGGCCTGTGTTTGCTGTGACTCTGCCTCTGCGGCTTGAGCCGAATCATCCGATCCCATTAAAAAGAACGCCGCCGCGCCACCACCACCGAGCAGAACCACGACTGCAATAATGATGATCAGTAGCTTGCTTTTACCTTTTGGTGCATCGGCACCTTGTAGCTGTTCTTCTGCCATTGTTTTCTCTAGTTATTTGTTCTTGTTCAAGATGGTTGAGGTTACGACATTAGGCGTAAAAACTAATTCCATCACGCTTTGAAACCACATTCAAATCAAGATTCACGTCGGCATCAAAGTTTTCGTCTGACTGGCCAGAAAAACCGCGTCCAGACGTGCCTTGGCCATTTTGTTCAGCCGCTGCGTAGCCACTTTGCTGTTGTCCACTGCTTTGCTGCTGAACCGAGGAATCCGCCAGTTGCATCCCTTGTTGGGCCAACATTTCACGTAGACGAGGCAACGTTTGTTCAATAATGTCACGCGCTTGTGGGTTGGTAACCGTAAAATGCACGTTGGCCAAATCGTTGTTCATCGTCATGCGAATTTGCATACGGCCAAGCTCTGGTGGGTCAAGTCGGATGTCGAGGTTTTTCAAGTTCTTCGACATCATCATTTGTACTTTTTCCGCCACTTGCTCATTAGCGAGTTCTTTTGTTAATTGCAGAGGCAGTTGTGCTTGCTGAGCGGCTTCCGCTCGGGTTTGCTGTTGGGCTGTTACACCTTGTTGCCCAGCGGCCGCTTGCAGCTGTCCTGCTAATCCGTATTGCGACTCTGGCTTATCTTGCTGGCTCGCCGTAGCTTTCAACGCACCTGCACTTAACGCGGCATTGATCGCTTTGTGGCTCACTTCCCCATTAGCAGCCATTTGAACTGCTGGGTTGAAATTATTCGCCACCAGCGCATCAGGCATTGGTGCGGACGCAAGTTTATCGGCATGTTGAGCCATTGGCGCTTGCGCAGCGACGTGCTTCATCTCATGCGCGTTCACGTATTGTGCTTGTTGCCCCATCGCGACTGCAGCGGCTGTTCGTTCGCTGCCGTTTCGTACATTGTTATGCTGCGTTGTATTTTGCTCCGCAAGAATGGCTTTCACGTCCGTTGGCAGCGCAACCAACTGGGCTAACTCTTGCTCAGGAATATCCGCGACGACGTCACCCGTTCTCAAACCTTCAATGACATCGATTTCTTGTTCGCTCAGAGGTTTGCCTTGCGCCAACTTGGTATCAATGACTTCCAGCTCATCAATTGAAACCAGCTGAACCGCCTTACCTTCAAAGCCGAGCGTCTCAGGGTCAAGTGACACCGAACCATCCAATGCACCTGAGGTGTTCGCCTGAGCTTGTTGCATTGCTGAAGTATCCATTACAGGAGGCGCAGTCAGGTTTTGCCATTCAGTTGATTGAGATTGTAGCTGCTCAATATCAATCGGCTTTCCATTGGCATCTAAGATTGGTTCCAGTTGCTGCTCGGCCGCCAAATTTACTTGCTCAACAGAAGGCGTCGATTGCAACGCTGCTAGCGCTTTTGCGTCATCTGTTTCGACCAGTTTCGACACTGGAGCAGAGAAAGAGGTTGCTTGCGTCGTCTGTAGAGGCAAACCCTTGCCGCTATCAACAAAATAATCATTGGTTTGCAATGCTTGATTCGCTTGTTCAATACGACCGAGTAGTTGCTGACCTTCTCCCATCGCACTGGCCACCGCTATCTTGTCTTGCGAGTCTGTGTTCTGAGCGCTTTGTTTTGAATCCAACTGAGCCTCTGACTCCATTGGCGACAAAGCTTGCTTCGCTACGACGGGGGCTTTACCTTCTTCTTGAAATGCTTCCGAAGTTTGCTCGGATTCGTCAGCTACGGCTTTTACGCCTTCATGCTCTAGCAATGCATCAGCCGCTTTTCCATCGACACTCTCACGATTCGCGACTGATTCTTGGCTCTCGCCATTCTTCTCGACCGTTTCACCTTCTGTGGCGCTAACGTCGGTCTTTGCATCTGTACTTGCTGTTTGAGTGACCGCTTTTTCTGCTTTTTGTGAACCTGTAAAAACTCCCGCTAAGGTTTCAAAAAAACCTTTGCTTTCAGAGCTTTCTGTAGGTGCTTGTGCGGAAGACTCAGAAACCGAGGTCTTGCTAGTCGCAGAAACATTAGACAAATTCACATTCATAAAAACTTTCTCATTTTTAGCTACGCCTTTTTATGGCGTAACCAGATTGCCCATCAGAGGCAAAATTAGATAATTAAACCATGAATTTGCAAAAATCACGCCAACGCATAAGGCTATTTTCCTGACGAACAGCGCACACGAAAAGAGTGGAAGCGAGATCAACTTCAACAAAAATTAGAACGGCTTGGCCTTACGGCTAAACAACAGCGTGGAAAACTCATCCATCTGCTTTTGCTCACGTTTGGCTTCCGCGATTTGCTTTTCTTTCGCTTTCTTTTCGATCATCCACTCGTAAGACATGCGTTCTTGGCGCATCTTGAGCCAGTAGTCTTTGCAGTTTTCGACTTGTTCTTTGAAGTGATGCTCTGCTTGCTTTTGCTTTGACAGTGTCTCGTCAAGCTGACATAAGAATCGGTTGAGATGCCCGTATTGGCTGGCGGTTAAACCCGCTTGACCACGATCCACCAACTGCTGGCAGTAATCGAGACGATATTTCTCGATTTGCTCAACCTGACGGTAATAATCTTCAAGCTCAGAGCGCGCTTTGTTCAGCGCAAGTACGGCTTGGTCTTCGCGCTCTTTGGTCTGCTCAAGTAGGAATTCCATCGCATTATTCATACGCTATTACCCACCCAAAATATTTCTGAGCATATTGACGCACATGTCGTATGGCACCGATTCTTTCATACGCTGCTGCAAGTATTCGTCTAGCTTTGGCTTTAATGTAAATGCGCCATCGATAGCCGGATCGGTGCCCGGCTTGTAAGCACCAATCGACACCAAATCTTGATTTTTGCGACAAATAGACAAGACCTGACGTACCGCTTTTGACATCAACACATGTTCTTCGGTGGTGATCTGAGGCATCACACGACTGACCGATTTCTCGACATCAATCGCAGGGTAATGGCCCGCGTCTGCCATTTCACGCGACAAAACAATGTGACCATCGAGAATGGCACGAGACGCATCGGCGATCGGATCTTGCAGATCGTCACCTTCGGTTAAAACGGTAAAGAAAGCGGTGATCGAGCCTTGCTCTGGGCTGCCATTACCCGCACGTTCCACCAGCGCAGGCAACTTGGCAAATACCGAAGGCGGATAACCTTTGGTGGCTGGCGGTTCACCAACCGACAAGGCAATTTCACGCTGCGCTTGAGCAAAACGGGTCAGTGAATCCATCAGCAACAGCACATCCAAACCTTGATCGCGGAAGTACTCGGCAATCGTAAGTGCCGTTTGACACCCCTTCAAACGCATCAACGGAGATGCATCAGCTGGTGCAGCCACCACAACTGAGCGACGACGTCCGTCTTCGCCCAAAATCTCTTCAATAAACTCTTTAACTTCGCGTCCACGTTCACCGATCAGACCTACCACCACCACTTGCGCCGTAGTGCCTCGTGTCATCATGCCTAGCGTGACCGATTTACCCACACCAGAACCCGCAAACAAGCCAATACGCTGGCCTTTGCCTACCGTCAACAAACCGTTGATCGCTTTTAAGCCAACATCGAGTGGCTCAGAGATCGGTTTTCGTGCCAGTGGGTTGATGGGTTCCGCATTAAATGACGCACGGTGCTCAGTGTAAATCGGGCCAAGTCCATCCAGTGGATTGCCCACGCCATCAATAACGCGGCCAAGCAATTCCATACCAACAGGCAAACCTGCTTCGCTGGTTAATGGCGTCACTTTTGCACCGGGCAAAATACCGGTGATTTGCTCACTCGGCATCAAATACAAGTTGTCGCCAGAAAAACCAACCACTTCGGCTTCCATGTGACCAGACATGGTTTCAACCAAACATAGACTGCCGATCGGCGCACGACAGCCCGTTGCTTCTAGGGTCAAACCAACAACGCGCACCAATTTGCCAGAAGCGACCGGGCGCGTGGTTAAGCCTTCAACTTTGTAGTTTTTGAGGCGATCGGCCAAAGCTTGCATGGATTACTCGCCCTCTTGGTGACGGTTCGCGCCACAAAAGCTGTGCAGCACACTCTTGATGCGCTCTTCCATGCGGTAGTTAATGCTCGATTCGCCTGCTTCGATTTGCACATCGCCACGATTAAGTGATGGCTCAGAAACCAGTGTCCAGTTACGGCAATCTAAATCTTCTTCACCATACGCAGAGCGAATGATGGCAACATCTTCAGGGTTGAGATGCAATGTGATTGGATGGCCAGAAATCGGCAGCGCTTCTACCGACTGCTTAACCGTATCGAGAATAATTTGTGGATTGGTTTGAACCTCGACATGCACCACTTCTTTGACTAAGCACAGCACCATGTCCACCAGTTGCTTCTCTACCTGAGCATTCATCAGCTCCAAAGGTTGAGCAAACTGGTTGGCGAGATTCATAAACACTTCAACCTGCTGTTGAATAAACTCTTGGCCAGCAGAAACGCCTTCTGCTTTACCCAGCTCTAAGCCCTCAGCATGGCCTGCTTGCAAGCCTTCTTCTTTGCCTTTGTCGTACCCTTGCTTAAAGCCAGCTTCTTGACCTTGGTACAAACCTTCTTGATAAGCGCCTTGCTTGATCAGTTCGATCTGTTCTTCTGTCAGTTCAAGAGCTTGCTCTTCTTCTGGCTCGTCAAAGTTTGGCACCCAGCTAGGATCGTAGTTAAACGCAGTCTGTTTGGCTTTTTTTTCCTTTGAATCGCCATAGTCGGGCAAACCCCAACGTTGCGGTTCAATCAGCGCATCATCTTCATCAGGACGGATAAATCCACGTTTTCTATCGCCAGCCATGGGTTACCTACTGTGTATTAGATTTGAAGTGAAGGTGCCCCGCAACAAGAAGGTCGCAGGGCTATAGAGATTATAAGAACTCGTCTGCGCCGCCAGAAAGCATGATTTCGCCAGCGTCGGCCATACGACGAGCAATCGCCAGGATTTCTTTCTGCGCCGCTTCTACGTCTGCCACACGCACTGGTGGCATCGCTTCGATGTCGTCACGCATCATCTCAGCGGCACGCTTAGACATGTTCTTGAAGACTTTCTCACGTAGAGAATCATCGGCACCTTTGAGTGCTTTTTGTAGAACGTCTTGCGGTACATCACGCAGCAATTTCTGAATACCTTGGTCGTCCACTTCGACCAAGTTCTCGAAGACGAACATAAGGTCTTGGATTTGCGTCGCCATGTCTTCGTCTTGGTCGCGGATTTGTTCCATCAAGATACCTTCAACGTTGTTGTCTAGGTAGTTCATGATCTCGGCTGCTGCCTTCAGGCCGCCAATTTTGGCTGCTTGTGCACCCGCTTGACCCGCGAACTGCTTCTCCATGATCTCGTTTAGCTCTGCCAATGCTGATGGCTGAACCTCTTCAAGGTTGGCAATACGCATCATCAGATCCAAGCGCACACGCTCTGGGAACTGAGAAAGAATTTCCGCCGATTGATCCGCTTCCAAGTACGACAATACGATGGTTTGAATTTGCGGGTGTTCGTTAACAATAATGCTTGCCACTTGGCGTGGGTCCATCCATTTCAATGAATCCAGACCTTTCGAACCGGTACCCAGCAGAATTTGATCAACCAAGTTGTTCGCTTTGTCTTCACCCAGCGCGGCTACCAAGGCATTACGCATAAAGTCTTCGCTGCCCATACCAATGTTGGTGTATTTCTGGATATCTTCCAAAAACGTACGGTGCACCGCCGATACTTTCTCTTGGCTTAAATCTTTTGCACGCGCCATTGCACTACCAACGCGCTGTACTTGTTTCGGTTCTAAATGACGGATGATGCCAGCCGCATCTTGCTCATTCAGACTTAATAACAAAATGGCCGCTTTCTCTTCACCAGTAATGGTGGAGGCATCAAACTCAACTGGCATGCCTGCGCCGTTTTCATCTTGAGGTACGATATCGTTAGCCATTTTCGTTCATCCAGTTTTTCACAACTTGAGCCGCTAGCTCTGGTTCGTTCGCTACAAGTGCACGAACCGCTTTCAGTACGTCTTCATCTTTATGAAGGTTAGGCAGATCGATACTTGAACCAAATTCAAACAGCTCACTGCTTTCAATGTCGCTACCAATTAGGCTGGTTTCGCCATCGGCACCAATTGGCAAGCCGTCTGGGCCGTACATTTCATCGTCGTCATCACCAGCTGGGTTAAGCAGTTTCTTCATTGCAGGGCGAACCAGTACGAGCACAACCACGATGATAACTAAAGCACTGGCGAACCAACGAACCCAATCGTTGAAGTTCGGGTGTTCCCAAATTGGTTGGTCAACAAGCTGCTCGGTTTCTGGCTCGGCAAACTTGACGCTCAATACGTTAAGTAAATCACCACGAGATTGATCAAAGCCGACGGTGCCAATCAACACCTGACGAATCGCGTTGATTTCACCTTCCGACATTGGTGTGTAAGTCACTTCACCTGTATCTGGATTAACTTGGCGACGGTCTTTGATGGCAACCGAAACAGTTTGACGCGCCACTGTGCCCGTTTGCTTACGCTCATGGCTAATCGTGGTATCTAGCTCGAAGTTGCGGGTCGATTCTTTACGTACAGAGCCTTGCCCCATTACCGATCCGTCTTTCATTTGCGCGACGTCTTGCGGAATAGAAGCATCCGCCGGAGGCTGATTACTAAGTGCACCCGGAATGCCAGCTACCATGTTGCCGTTGTTGTAATCTTCTAGCGCGTACTCGCTGCGGGTCGATGGCGTATTTGGGTCGAAACGTTTACGAGTTTGCTCAACCGCACTGAAATCCATTTGGATATCCACTTGCGCGGTGTAGTTACCAAAACCAAGAATAGGCAACAGAACAGAGTCGATTTTTTCACGCAATGCTTGTTCTTGGCTGCGTTCTAACTCTTGCTCTTTACGACGCGCGGCAGATGCCGGATCTTGCGAACCAGAGCTCAACAAACGGCCATGCTGATCCGTGACGGTAATGCGCGATGTCTTCATGCCAGGAACGGCGCTCGCGACCATATCGACAATCGAGTCCACTTCTTGCTGCTTAAGGTTGGCGCCTGTCGATAACGTCAAAAATACTGAGGCGGAAGCTTCTTGGTTATGACGCACAAACACACTGTGTTTCGGCAACGCCAATAACACTCGCGCTTTGCGAACCTGCTTCATTTCTTCTATGGCTTGAGCTAGCTGACGCTCACGGCTGAGCTTAAGACGTTCCTGCTCTAGGCGCTGAGAAACACCAAAGCCCATGTCTTGCAGCAGAATGTCATCGCCCGCTTCGGTCGCTTGATTGACGCCCGAACGCACCATGCCTAATTTGATTGAGTTGTACTCGCTCGACTCCACCGAAACGGTATTACCATCGAGTTTGTAATTGATTTTTTGCTGGTCAAGGTAATCCAGAACAGGGATCAGTTCTTCAGTGTCGTAAGCGCCAAGCGGGCGCATTTCTGGTTCTTTTACCCAGAAGAACAACATCACGATTAACGCAACACAGATAGAGATCGATAGCACAAGCACGACCTGTCGAAGCAAATCGAGGTCGCCCACGGCCATATCGAATTTTGATGCACTGCGCTCTTCTAAATCTGGATTTTGGCTTTCCACATCCATATCGGAGCTAGAAACCAGTGCGCCATCTGAGCCGCCATCAGTGACGGTTAAATCTGTAGACTTGTCTGCCACACTTATTACCTAAATTACACTGGCATGTTCATGAGGTCTTTGTAGGCCTCAACGAGCTTATTGCGGATTTGAACAGTGGCTTCAAAAGCAACACTGGATTTGTTACGAGCAATCATGACGTCAGATAAGGAAACATCGGCATCACCACGATCAAAACGCGTTTGTAGATCGCCAGATGATTTTTGAAGTGAGTTTACGTTATTGATGGCTTTGGTTAGGAGATCATTGAAATCTGCACCCACTTTCGCACCCGTTCCTGTCGGAGTGGTGTTGGTCGCTTCAACCATCATGGCGCGCATTTCGGCCTGAATACCATCAACTTTCATTATCACCTCTGAGCCAAAAGTTTGACTATCTATTTAAACTAAATATTGACACAGCAATTTATGTGCCATAAGACGCCAGCAGTATAGTTTACTCACACTTTTGTCTTATGGCTACGCGTGTGAAACCTAACTCGGAATATCTATACCCGCGTCACGCATTTTGGCAAGTTTGTAGCGCAGAGTACGTGGGCTTATGCCCAATTTCTCTGCCATTTCTTTGCGTCGGCCATTACATTCCACCAAGGTTTCTAGAATGATCGCGTACTCTTGATCGCGCAGCTCGCCACCCAATCCCTCGCCGCCAGTGTTAACGCGGTTGACGGATTCAGCTTGAGCAACAGGCTTGACATCAGGGACCAATGTTTCTGCACTTTGCACAACGTATTGCAAGCTGTTGGCATCTTGCCAATCCACGCCTTCTAACAAGATGTGCTCTGCACCGATATCGCCGTTTTCACTCAAAATCAGCGCGCGTTGTACAACGTTATCCAGCTCTCGAACATTACCTGGCCATGGGTACTGCAATAGTTTTTCCACTGCAACTGGCGAGAACTGAGGAACAGGCATACCCATTTTGCTACAGTGACGCTCGGCAAGATGCTTCGCAAGTGGCGCAATGTCCCCTTTACGCTCATTCAGCGCTGGCCATGCGATTGGGAACACATTCAGGCGGTAGTACAAGTCTTCACGGAAATTACCTTCCGACACATACTGTTTGAGATCACGGTTACTGGTCGCTAGCACACGAACATCTAGCTTGATGCTCTTACGGCTACCAAGACGCTCTACTTCGCGCTCTTGCAAAACACGCAATAACTTCGCTTGCAGGTTTAAGTCCATCTCGCTGATTTCATCAAGTAAGATTGTGCCGCCTTGCGCTTGTTCGAACTTACCCGGACACGCCTGAACAGCACCAGTGAATGCACCTTTTTCGTAACCGAATAGCGTCGCTTCCAGCATGTTGTCAGGAATCGCCGCACAGTTAATCGCAACGAATGGACCGTCTTTACGGTTTGATGCTTTGTGAATGTAACGCGACATCACTTCTTTACCCGAACCGCTTGGGCCTAAGATCATCACGTTCGCATCAGTGCGAGCTACTTTATCAGCCAAAGCAAGTAAGCGCAGACTCTTTTCATCAGCAACGACAGCATCACCGTTGTCATCACTTTTGATAGGAGCATAGCGGCTTACCATATTAAGCAGCACTTCTGGCGCAAATGGTTTCGCCATGTAATCAATCGCGCCATCTTTCATTGCAGAAACGGCATCTTCGATATTGGCGTAAGCCGTCATTAGCAGCACTGGCAAGTTCGGCCAATTTTGTTTGATGTTACGCAGCAGCGCTAAGCCACCCATACCTGCCATTTGCACGTCAGATACCACGATATCAACCGCATTTGATTTCAGTTTTACTAATGCGTCTTCTGCACTATCGGCTTCTAACCATTCATACCCTGCCAGAGCCAGAGTATCCACGAGGGCTTCACGAAGACCTTCGTCGTCTTCTACGATCAGCACTTTGCTTTGCGCCATTCTGATTCTCCAGTAATTGTTATTACCAGAAGCCGCTTATTGCGCTTCTGATTGCACTCGCTCCAGCGGAATGCACATGGTAAAGCAGGCTCCATCACCCTGCTCTGAAATAAGTTCCAATCGGCCGTCATGGGCACGGCAAACCATTTGAACGACAGCCAGCCCTAACCCGGTTCCTTGAGAACGCGTGGTAAAAAATGGCTCCATAATTTTGGCCTGTAGTTCTTGTGGTACACCCGGGCCGCTGTCTTGCACAGAAATGCGCAGTTCACCGTTCACCGGGCGGAAAAAGATGTCGATTTGCGACTCTTTGCCTGACATTTGAATCGCGTTCATCACCAAGTTACTCAGTGCAGAGGCGATAGCATTCGCGTTGCCAAGCAGTTCGGTCTGTTCTTCTTCTACTTCGAGGAAGTAATCAATGTTGTTGTTTTTAAGAGCGGTTTCGACCATTGGTTGGTATTCAGCAACCAATTGAGCAATCGTAAATGGCTTAATGACTTTATTATCACCACCTTTGGCAAAAAGCAGCATATCATTAACCTGCTTCTCCAAATCGTGCAGTCGATCCATTAATTTACTTTGGAAGCGCTCTCTCGTCGCTGGCGGAAGATTAGGCGCGCCCAAATTAGAGGCGTACAACATTGCGCTCGACAGCGGCGTTCTCACTTGATGCGCTAACGATGCAACCATACGCCCTAATGAAGAAAGACGTTGTAGATCACTCACACGAGCTTGCAGTAAACGGGTTTCGGTTAAGTCGGTGATGAGGATCAGCTGCCCTGTCGCGGAGGCAGAAATCGCCAAACGCACTTTGCGACCATTACGCAGTGACACTTCGTGGCCATCATCTTCACGCGGATCAAAAGCTGCTTGAATGATGTTGAACCATTTCTCGTTAACCAGTGGGATTTCTAGAATTCGGTGCGCCTCGGGGTTGGCTTCTCGCACAACACCATACGTGTCGAGCAAAATAACCCCTGCGGGCATCACATCCAATACCTGCTTATAGCGCTCAACTTGGTTTTCTACTGAGTCTAAATGGGATTGGTTGGTGTTATTGTCCATTCACTGCCTGTCGAAATATCGCCACTAAAAAGTAAAATAGCTTGGTAAGCAATTAGCGTACCAAGCTATTTTTTATATTTATCATGACGTTATGTTATCGACAATAAGTTGACACCGAGAAATGTCTGATTTTAATGTCAGAAAAGATAACTTTTGTGATTGAACTGAAGCTCGATCTAACGCTGCAAATTATACTTGCGCATTTTCTCAACCAACGTTGTACGGCGCATACCCAGCATATCTGCAGCCCTTGCAACGACCCCACCTTGCGCTTCTAACGCTTGGCTGATCATGTTGACTTCCAAATCTGCTAATAGCTCTTTTAGGTTCACCCCTTCTGGTGGCAACGCTTGAGGCGCATTCATGTTGTGATCCAGATCGCTTTGCTCGTCAAAGCTGAAATCTTCCGAGAAGATGTCTTGGAACACATCGCGTTCTTGCTCTTCAATCGAAGTGAACGGATTACCTTCAGGTTGGAACTCTGGAATATCACTGTAGCGATATTTCGTCGGAAGATGGTTCACATCAACCAGACTGTTTGGGTACAAAATGATCATGCGCTCAACAAGGTTAGCTAACTCGCGCACGTTACCCGGCCAGTGGTGTTCCATCAAAGAGTTGATCGCACGCGGCGTGAAACAGATTGGCTGGCCGCCTTCGGCTTCCAGACGTGTCATCAGCTCCTGCAATAACAATGGGATATCTTGCTTACGCTCTTTTAGCGCTGGCATTTCGATTGGGAAAACGTTCAAACGATAGAACAAATCTTCACGGAACGTGCCCTCTTCGATCATGCTTTCCAGATTACGGTGTGTCGCAGCAACCACACGCACGTTGACTTTGATTGTCGAGTTTCCGCCAACTCGCTCAAAACAACGTTCTTGAAGTACACGCAATAACTTCACTTGCATCGACATTGGCATGTCACCAATCTCATCAAGGAAGATCGTGCCACCGTCTGCTAATTCAAATCGACCTTTACGCGCCGTTAACGCACCAGTAAACGCGCCTTTTTCGTGGCCAAACAATTCGCTTTCGAGTAGCTCCGGTGGGATTGCACCACAGTTAATTGGCACAAACGCACCATTGCGGTATGACGAATGGTAGTGAATGTTACGTGCTACCACTTCTTTACCCGTACCCGATTCACCAAGGATCAAGACATTGGCTTCTGTACCCGATACTTGCTCAATAAGATGACGAACTTCTTGAATACCGCGACTCTGCCCTACTAAGCTACGAAACAGCGTGTTTTTACGCGCACTAGCAACAACATTGATCCCTTTACGGCCAAGAAAATCTTTGCAGTGACGTAACGCTTCACTAAGCTGTGGGTAATTTAGCGGTTGCTCTAATTCGCCAACAAAGTTTGGGAGATCGTCCACAGGCAAAGGAAAGCTGCCCAAGACAAGAAGTGGGATATGGTATGCATCGTTGAGACGAGCCATCACGGCAGTTGCCGCTCGACCTGCTGAGATATTGCCAACGATACAGCCTGACCATACGCTAGACCAATCAACATCGCCTAGCTGTTCAGAACCGACAGCTTCGCAACTTTCTCCAACAAATTCCAATATATTGCTTAAATTCAAACGACTTGATGCGTCATCATCAATTACAAGCAGCTTTGCCAAACCTTGCATAAGTAAGAATGATTGCCTTTATTTTAGGTGCGTTGCGGCCAAACCTGGATTTGCGCAATTGGGTGCTAAAGAAGGCGGAAACACCACACTCAATTTACGATCGACAAAATAGGAAAATCAGCAACAAAAAAAGCCATTAGGGCTACTAATGGCTTCTATTTTATTTGAATATGAAAATAAGGCAACCAAGCAATATAGAGGTGTGAGCTCGATTGTAACTTTCATGCGCAACTTGTTGCTAATGCAGTCTTAATGTTTTAAGTCGATCCTAAAGCATTGTTTTGATTATTAAATGCCGACTTCTGCTGCCGTCAAGTTGTGGAACTCTGTTGGGATCTGATCCCAAGCGGATTTAATCTCACGAATAATGTCAATAACGTCGTCGATCGGCTGTGGATCATTCTGGTGGTTTGCCGCAGAAATCTGCGTGATCATAAACTCATACAATGAATCTAAGTTTGAAGCGATGTCACCACCATCTTCCATCGACAAACAGCTGCGTAGCGCAATAATAATGTCGAGTGCTTTACCTAAGCGCTCGCCTTTTGCTGGGATATTGCCTGCTTGCATGGCTGCTTTGCCTTGAATAAGGCGCTCAATTGCACCAGCCATAAGCATTTGAATGACTTTGTGCGGAGAAGCCGCGCTCAGCTGGCTGTCGACTGATACTTTTTTGTATGCTTGCAAAGAACCGCGCATAGTAATCCTCTTTTAAATAAATTTTTTGTACTGCTGAAGCGAACGTTGGCCATAACGGAATTTGTGAAGCTCTTTTCCGACCTTTGACGTTTCTGATTGCATCAGCTCGACAATTCTTTTGGTACGAGTCAGCAAGTCTTGCCACTCTGCCTCCTGCTTTACCAAGGGATTTTGTTGAATAATTGGTAACAGGTTTTGCAATAACCGTTCCCTGATATCGACCAAGCGAAGAATTTCTTCAGTATTAAAGTCAACTTTTTCCAGCTCTTGCGTAATTAGTTGATCTATATCACTAATTTCTATGAGTTCATTCTGCATTTATTAACCTAACGCACTCATAAGAGCCCCAAGTTGCCCCTGCATCTTACCTGTCGCGTCTTGCATCGCGGTAAATTTCGCATGGGTACGCTTTTCCAGCCCTTCCATGCGGCGATCTAATGCCGCTTGGTCATCATTCAAACGGTAGTTTTGTTCTGTGAGACTTTTCTCTCGCGTACGAATGCTGCCCGTAATACCGGTGATGCCGTGAATCGCATCTTCGATACGCTTCGCAAAACCAGTGTTACCACCGAAGAATTTTTCTAACTCGTTGAAGTTATTGTTCAACTGACGGTCAAGCATGTCATAGTTGATTTCAAGCGTGCCTTGACGCGTCGTGGTAATACCAAATTCTGTCAATGATTTCAGATTTTCTGGTGCTTGATCGATTCGGCTTGAAAAGACGGCTTTCAATCGTGAATCGGCACTTCGCACCGTGCTGTCACCAGCTAGCGGCCCTTTTTGGCCGGTAGTTGGGTCCACACTCGAGAGTGCTTGCGAAGTTTGATAAAACGAGTTGTACGCCGAAACAAAGTTTTCGATGTCGCTGCGTACACTTTGACGGTCGTACTCGACTCCGATTTCTGCAGGCGGCTTGTTTGGTTCTGACTTGCCTTTAAGTGTCAAATCTACGCCTTCAATGGCGTCTTCAATTACGTTGTTATGGCTTGAAAGTTTTGCCACGCCATCAAGCAGCACTTCAGAATCTTGCCCTGCTTGTACCTCTGTCATACCAAGGTAGTCTTCGAACGAGGATTGCGCTTTTGCGATTTTGGCTTCTGCTTCGTCGATTTTTTCTAGACGTTCACGCTCTTGAGGATCGAGTTTCGCACGATGAATTTGCTTGGCTTGCTCTTCGGAAAGCTCACCACGTTCGACTTTTGCGTCGAGTTCTTGCTTTTCATCCGCAATTTTCTGCTCGATTTCTGCTTTTTCTTGTTCTAGGAGCTGCTTAGCTTCTTTGGTCGTAACGTAAGAATCCGTCAATGTGCCTGAGGCGGCATTATTCCAACCTGGAACATCCGGCGCTTTCTCTATCGCCTTTTCGTCCAGTTCCAGTTCTGGCTCTTCGTATGAATCCAGTAAGGTGCCTGACGCAGTTTCTGTCCAACCTGGAATGCGCTCTTCAGGTCGCAAGCTGGAGCGTTGATTGGCCTTATCAATGGCTTCTTGTCCGGCTTTAGCAGCCTCTGCACCAGCAGCAGAGATCGGCTCTTGCGATGCATCATCTTGTGCATTATCTGCCGCTTTTTGCGCTTCTGGAGGTAGAGGGTTGCCGTTCTCATCCAGAATTTCTGGTTGATCCGGTTGTTGCGGAACTTGTAGTGGCCCTAACACTTCTTCTGCCGCAGCACGTGCTTCTTCAAGCGCGTTAACTCGGTCTTCAAGTGTTTGGTATTCGAAATATTTCAGAGGGTTGCCTCTTTCGGCTTCCACGCTGACTTTGATTTGATGATCCTTACCAGAAAGGTTTGAGGCAAGGATGAGACGCGGTCCTTCGACATCATTAATGACGGAAGCACGAACACCAGGGTTGTCTTTAGCGCCATTGATGCCGCGTACGACATCGATGAGCTTAGATCGAGAACGAACCTCGATATTAAAACGGTCATCACCAAGCGAAATCTGCAGCTTACCAGGACCAAATTTTGCGTCTTCTGGCAATACGTCAGAAGCGACTTTGTGGCTCTGTGCAAGCTGCAACACATCGATAGCATACTTACCGGCTATAGCGTCAGTGGTTGCGGTGGCCGATACGATATTGTCGTCCGTGGTTTCAACCGTGCGGACGGCAAACGCTTTCTCCTGACGAAAGTTCGCCATGAGATTTTTCATCGTATCCAACGATTCTCTGAGTCGCCCATAGGCACTGATACTGGCATTGATTGTCGTGCGATCGTTGTCGATGCGTTGCTGCTTAGGCACACGTTCCGCATCCACAATTTTGCTGACCATGGAATTAATATCCATGCCGCCAGACATCCCCACAGGGCCTAAACTCATTAAATCACCTCAAAAACGACTTACACTTTTTCAACTAACAAACCGCTGTTAGCTGTGTGCTCAGCTAGGCGACGCAATACCACTAGCAGTTCTTCATCAGGAAATTGACGAATCACATCACCAGTATTGGTTTCGTAAATCGTCACAACGTCTCTGCCGGATTCTTCATCCACACGAAACGCCACTCCTTTGTTGATGGACGAGACAAACTCATTCATTTGTTCGACCATTTTTTCACGTTCTTCTCTGTTTAGCTCCTGACGGCTTTCCGCCATCTCGATTGCCGCTTGAACAGAGAAGTCGTGCTCGGTGCCTTTCGCTTTTTGCGGCGAGACGTCACCGGTTGAACTTGCTGTGCTAGGCGTACCTATGCCGTTGCCATTTTTATTTGCAACATTTGTGCCATTCGGTGTGCCGTAAGGCTGGATGTTCGATGCGTAGGAGGATATTTCCATTACAATCTCCCTTCCACCTTATGAGCTAACGATAGGATCTATCGTTTTGGTGACCTAAGCACTAGGCTGGGTCGACCTTGTTAGCCCAACAAGCTTAGCGCTGCAGATGGTGACTGCTTCGCTTGAGCCAGGATTGAAGTACTTGCTTGCTGAAGAATTTGCGACTTAGTCATCGCTGTTGTTTCTTTCGCGTAATCAGTATCTTTAATACGGCTGTTAGATGCATTAACGTTTTCGTTAATGTTGTCTAGGTTGCTGATTGCGTGGTTGAAACGGTTCTGGAAAGCACCTAGTGACGCACGTTGGCTGTCTACTGATTTAAGTGCACCGTCGATAACTGCTACAGCTTCTTGAGAGCCTGCAACCGTTGTTACGTCGATGTCTTTAACCGTTACGTCTTTCGCATCACCAAAACCGATCTCGCCAGCTAGGTTGCCAGAGAACTCAACTTCACCATTTACTTTCTGAGTAGAAGCAAATACTTGTAGCTTGCCGTCTTCACCAACAGACGCTTTTACATCTTCGCTTTGACCGTTGATGTAAGTTGCTAGCTGCTCGATGTCGTCGCCTTGCTTAGCCTTGATGGTAAGTTCTTTCTCTTCACCTTGTTTGTTGGTGTAGCTCATTTTAAGCTCAGTTTTATCACCAACTGTCCAAGATGCATCTTTACCTTCTTCTGCTGAGTAGCTCTTACCACCCATTGCTGAAGTATCAGAACGTAGGCTGCCCATAGAAAGCATTACAGCTTCGCCAGAGTCCGCACCGATTTGGAAAGATTGAGTACCGTACGTACCGTTAAGCAGTTTGTTACCACCGAAAGAGGTTGTTTCAGCGATACGGTTTAGTTCGTCGTTTAGCGCTGTTACTTCTTCTTGGATCGCTACACGTTCTGCTTTTGAGTTAGAACCGTTCGCAGATTGAAGCGATAGGTCACGCATACGTTGTAGGATGTTGGTAGATTCATTCATTGCACCTTCAGCAACCTGTGCAATGGAGATACCGTCGTTCGCGTTTTTCACAGCCATGTCTAGGCCACGGCTTTGAGCGTTCAAACGGTTTGAAATCTGTAGACCTGCAGCATCATCTTTCGCGCTATTGATTTTATAACCCGAAGACAAACGCTCCATTGATTTTTGTTGACCTTCAGCCGCGTGGTTTAGGTAACGCTGTGCGGTCATCGCAGAAACGTTAGTATTAACGTTAATCGCCATAATTGATCTCCTTAAGGCTTAGTGAATGTACCGTCGTGTCTCTCACCTCACTTAGGTACATCTCATTTCTCTCAGTCCCTTTAACGGCGACGTATGCATATCCTTTAGGAGAAATTTTCAATTTTTTGCGATTATTTTCTTTGGCTTACTGAAGTGTGATGGAGCTCTAATATTGCCTTTGATGAATACCTTCGCTCTTTTAAAGGCAGAAAAAAACCCAGCCGAAGCTGGGTTTACTCGCTCATCTCTCACCACGAGCCAATGAGGTTCTCGTCTTAGGTTTAAAATTAACCTAGAAGACTTAGCGCTGAGTTTGGCGCTTGTTTCGCTTGCGCAAGGATTGAGCTTGACGCTTGCGATAGAATTTGTGACTTGGTCATTGCCGTCGTTTCTTTCGCGAAGTCGGTATCTTTGATACGGCTCTTCGACGCGTTCACGTTCTCGTTAATGTTGTCCAAGTTGCTGATTGCATGGTTGAAACGGTTCTGGAATGCACCCAGCTCTGCACGGTGGCTGTCTACGTATTTCAGTGCCGCATCAATGATTGCTACTGATTCTTGTGCGCCGCCAACTGAAGTTACGTCGATAGTATCAACCGTAACGTTTTTCTTATCGTCGCCTAGGCCTAGTTCACCAGACAAACCGCCAGAGAATGACACTTCGCCTTCTACTTTGTTGTTACCAGCAAAGATTTGCAGTTTGCCATCTTGGTCTACTGACGCTTTCACTAGGTCTGTTTGACCGTTGATGTACGTTGCTAGCTCTTCGATGTCATCGCCCGCTTTCGCGTTGATGTTGATTTCTTGCTCTTGACCAAAGCTGTCAGTTAGGCTGATTTTTAGGTCGTTTTTGCCTTGTGCAACGTTCCAGTCTTTGCCTTTACCGCTTTCAGCTTGGTAGCTCACACCGCCCATCATTTTGTTGTCTGAGCGCATGTCTTTAAGCTCAAGCATTACTGCTTCACCGTTATCAGCACCGATTTGGAACGATTTCGCGCCATGTGTGCCGTTTAGTAGCTTGTTACCACCAAAAGATGTGGTTTCTGCGATACGGTTTAGTTCGTCGTTTAGTGCTGTCACTTCTTCTTGAATCGCAACGCGCTCTGCTTTCGAGTTTGAGCCGTTTGCTGATTGTAGAGACAGGTC
>NZ_JBICJH010000021.1:0-54328 GCF_043102935.1 Vibrio sp. zbq_1 | reverse complement strand
TCGTTACCTGTATGTACTACGTGTAACAACATCTTCAGTGTACTAATCTGATGATGACAATTTGTGGAGAGATGGCTGAGTGGTTGAAAGCACCGGTCTTGAAAACCGGCATACGTTAATAGCGTATCTAGGGTTCAAATCCCTATCTCTCCGCCACTATACAGAAAGCCTGCAAAGTAATTTGCAGGCTTTCGTCATTTTTGACGTTTGAGAATTAGATGGGGTTTGTATTAAACCCCAAGCCGGTCGCGACCCAGACTCTCTGTACAATTAAGAAGCCTCGCTAGAAATAGCGAGGCTTTTTTTATTTCAGCGCAAGCTGGAAATGAGAGGGGGTTGTCCCAATCTGGAAAACTAACTGGTCAGGTCTATCCATCTTCTCGAAGACATTTTGGTGACTCTTTTGGAGCTATCCAAAAAACGATTCCATGCATCACAGACTTTGGAGATGATGTCGTCGTAACCCGTAAAAGATTGGTTGGCTAAATAGCGTTGTCTCAACCCACTCCAGACTTGTTCGATAGAGTTTAGCTCTGGAGAATAGGGCGGAAGTTTGATGACACTGACAGTTTTAAAGTCATTGGCTTTATCTTTTATGTATTGGCTCAACAGCTCTCTTTGCTCGGAAGTTAAGAATGGTGGTCTTCCTATTCTTGGCTTTTCTTACCGTCCTTCCAGCCCTTCTTCAAGAAAGGTTTAAACCTACTTATTGACACTGGTTCGGCTTACCTTGAGAAACTTGGCGATTTGTGTAAGTGAGTGTCCATCATTTGAAATGAGCAAGGGTCAGTGGCCTCATTTTCATCTGAATGGATTTTTGCTGACTTGCGAGTTTTTTAAAGTCGATATTATTGAGGCTGTCCATAGCGAATCAGTTCTGTTGTTGGACAGCCTCAATTGGATCATGTTTTTACTTAGATAGGTATTACTTGTCTGTTGAGTGGTGCTCATTGGCGTGGGTGGAGAAAAGCCGAAAAAACGATAAGGGTCAAACTGTAGCGAGTGGTTTAAGAGAGAGGGGCTGGGTTTCTAGTTAATTTAATACGTGTTGATGGTTATTGATAAACGGCAGGCAATAAAAAGCCGACAGTAAACTGTCGGCTTGATAATGTTGTTACTGGTTAGTCGTGCTGAACCAGCATCAGAGCTTTACGAGAGACTTCATGAGCTGCTTTGGTTAGATTTTGCTTCTCTAGTGTGTCTGCTAGGAAAGCATAGTCAGATACGTCTGAGCGAAGTTTTAGAGCTATTTCAAAGTGCTCCTGAGCTTGTTGCCATTTCTCTTGACGGAAGTAGAAGTGTGCTAGAGCGCTGTGTGCCGCTGCGTTGTCAGCTTCTTTCTTTACTACGCCTTCTAGGAAGACTACTACAGGATGGATATCTGGTAGGTTTAAGTCTGGCAGTAGTTGGTAAAGTTCTGGTTCAGGCTGCTTTTTCAGTGCTTCTTTTAGTACGGTAAAGGCTTCGGTATCGGCTTTACGAGCGATAAGCTCACGTGCAAAACAAGCAATAAGATGCGTGTCTTGCTTCACTTTACGAGCCAGACTGTTCCAATGAGAAATTAGCCCTTCGCTACCTTGTTGTTGCGCGACTTCATGCAGTAAACCACATTGTGCTTTCTGAATCAGTTCTGCTTGCTCTTCTTCCGTTACTAGCTTTGCTTTCGCCAGTTGTGGCATTAGGTCAATCAATGGCTGCCACAATTTAAGCTGCATGTAAGTTGTTTTGAGTAAGTTCAAGACAATCGAGTTATTTGGGTATTGGCCTTTTAGCGATTGCAGGGTATCGAAAGCGGCTTCGAACTCATTATCACGAATAAATTGCTTGGCTCGAGTCAGTTCGACAGCGAGATGAGCATTCTCCTGTTGGCTAGCTAATGCAAGATAATGATCGCGTTTTGCTTTATCACCTTGACCTTGAGCAGCTTCAGAAGCAACGAGATAGCACAGTAGTGGCATATCATGGTGATTTGCCCAACGAGTGACTTTCTTCTCTGCACCTTTCCAATCACCTTCAAGGAGCTTGATAATGCCTTCATTGGTGTAGCGACGAGAACGACGCATTTTACGTACGCTGAAGTAGTTCCAAGTGCTTGAGCTTGCGTAAACCAATTTTTTAATCAGGTATTCAAGGAGGAAAAGACCAGCTAGCGCAGCGATAACGAAGATCACCAAAGTGGTCACGCTCATTTCGATGGTCTTGTTTGCTATTGAGATCAGTACATATCCTTGTTGACCAGAAAACTGAGTACCGACAAATAGACCTGCACCTAGAACGACAAATAGGAAAATAAGGCGAATCATTATTTATCCCCCGTACCTGTCATTGTTGTGACTTCACGACGTAGTCGCTCACGAATCACATCCGATAGCTGAGATTGGCTTTCCAGTTTTGCAGGGTACTCAACTTGAATATTTTGTTGGCTTAATTGGTTGAGTGCTTTGTTGAATTCTTTCACTGCGTTGTCGTCTTGATTGAAGAAAGCCATCGCCCACTTGTCAGCTGTCGTTAACGACGTGGTGTAGATTTCGCCTTGCTCTTGGTAAACCGCTTTGATTGCTGTTTCCAGTTTGGCCTTGATGTTTTCTTTTAAATAAAAATGCTGCTCTGGAGACAATAATGGGATGACGTTGCCATCGCGAGTACGGAAAGTAATAAAGTTCTCAGAGAAGTCTTTCAGAGAGGTCATCAAATTATCTTGCCAGTTTGAAATGTCTTCTGATACTTCATGTTGAGCAACGACTTGGGCTTCCGGCAGTAGTGCATTTGCTAGAGGCAACTTATCTACTTGCTGCTGTAGAGCAGTTAAACGCAGAACAAGACCGTCACGGTCAATCAATGGGACAGTGCGCAGTTTGGTGATGTCGTTTGCCATCGCTTTACGCAGTTTAACTAAGCTTGGGTCGTTTAGCGCGGCAATACGTTGGTCTGCGCTTTCCATTAGTTGAGTTGCGCTTTCTACGTCATGCTCTAAGAACAGTTTACGACCAGCCAACTTCACAAGGTAATCGGCCTCTGCCAATAGCCAGTCGTTTGGACGTCGGCCTTTCACATCTGCGACGGCGAGTTGTAAACTTTCAATGCTCTTTTGTTGTTGACCAAGCACTACTTCTGCTTTGTGCGTTACTGTGGTCGCTTTCTCGATGGTTTCTTCTTTAACTTGGTTTAGCTCTTGCTTCATCGAAGCTTGCGCTTTTTCTAGTTGGTTTTGTAGCTGAGCGATTTGGGTTTGGTAATCAACTTGTTGCTCGTGAAGTTTATAAGCGAGACCGCCACCGAAGATGATTGAAAGAATGATCGCTACGGTGCCGAGCTTGACGCCACGTTTGCCTTGCTTCTCTTCAAATTCAACCTTTGTTGGTTCTGCTGGTTTTGCAGGCTCAACCGGTTTAGAGGCTTCCTTTTTAGATTCAGCATCCTTTTTCGGTGCGTCTTTTTCAGCTAGCGGTGCCGATGAGGTTTCTTCGGAAAGGTTTTTATCGTTATTTTTTTGGTCGTTATTTTTACTTGTCATGCCTATATCCTGTGTAGCTAGGGCTGGAGAGCAGCCAGTAATTCTTGGTTGGATGCGCTTCCTGTGCACCTCACCCGAGTGAACCCCCTTTGAATTGCAATGTCAGCGATGCGCTGGCTGGGGATATACAACTCTTGTTGATTAAGCCAAGTCAATTGCTCTGACGTCAATTGGCTGCACAAATAATCCAGTTGTTCACCACTGGTGACGACGATCTGGTCAATTTGTAGGGTTTTCCATAGTGAGACACAGCTTACTGGATCGAATGGGATGAATTCTCTCTTGTAAGTCTCACTATAGTGAACTTTTGCTCCGCGTCTCACCAATGCATCTTTGATCAGCTCTCTTCCTCCGTTACCACGAAGGATAAGAACCGGCTGCAGTTCTACATTCTGTAACGCTGGAAGTCGCAATAAGTGTTCACTATCACTGACTTCGGGATAGTGTACTTTCTGTTGGGTGCATTTGCTTAAATAGTGTGCTGTTTTTTGACCAACGGCAAGGTATACCGCTTGTTTCGGCCATGATGCGCCATTGCTGGTTAGGATTTGCTGGGCACATTGCACGGCGTGTCGGCTAACGGCGATAACTATTTGAGCTTGATGGAGATGAGTCGTGAGGTGCGTGTCCGTGAGATCGGCAACAATGTCGATCAGCGGATGGTGGTGTGCGGAAATGCCGTGCCTTTCGAGCAGAGAGCAAAGCGCGCTGCCTTGCTCTCCCGGCCGAGTGACCAACACTGCCATGATTAATCGTGGTCTGCGTACAGCTTGGTTAGAATGTCGCGGGCACCGTTATCAAGTAGCTCGTTAGCCAACTGGATACCGAGCGCTTCTCCATCTTTACGGTGACCACGCACTTCGCCACGCACAATTTCGCTGCCATCTGGTTCTCCGACGAGCGCGCGAAGCCAAATTTCATCACCTTCAAGTAGCGCGTAGCTACCGATTGGCACCTGACAGCCACCTTCAAGAGTCAGGTTCATGGCACGTTCGCACAACACGCGATCGGCAGTGTCTTTATGGTTGAGTGGCTCCAGAAGTTTGAGTAAGCGTTCGTCGTCTACGCGGCATTCAATACCGACTGCGCCTTGGCCAACCGCTGGCAGTGATTGTTCTGGTTCGATAAAGCTGCGAATTCGGTCTTCCAATTTCAAGCGCTTTAGACCTGCGGCTGCAAGAATGATAGCGTCGTACTCACCCGCATCCAGTTTGCCAAGTCGAGTCCCCACGTTGCCACGCAGTTCTTTGATAATGATGTCTGGGCGGTATTCTTTCAGTTGGCATTGGCGACGCAAACTGCAAGTACCGACGACCGCACCTTGAGGGAGTTCATCAATGCTGCTATAGGTATTAGAAACGAAGGCGTCGCGAGGGTCTTCGCGCTCGCAAATGGTCACGAGGCCAAGGCCTTCAGGGAAGTCGACAGGTACGTCTTTCATTGAGTGCACGGCTAGATCGGCGCGGCCTTCAAGCATGGCAACTTCAAGTTCTTTAACGAACAAGCCTTTGCCACCAACTTTAGCCAGCGGTGTATCCAAAATCACGTCACCTTTGGTCACCATGGTTACCAACTCGACTTCCAAGCCAGGATGAGCGGCTTGAAGAGCGTCTTTAACAAAATGAGCTTGCCATAGTGCAAGTGGGCTTTTTCGAGTTGCAATGCGAATTGGTGTGGATTGGGTCATGATCTTCTCAATGCTGTTTGGATTTGGCTTTATCCTACCATTCTCATAAAGAAATGCTTACTGTTAGTTAGTTATCTCGTGGGGCTAAGGAAGGATTTACATAAGGTTGTGAAAATAGTGTGACTGGATTCTCAATTAGACTAAGGACTATTATTAGTTAGAGGCGATTACAAGCGACACTACCGCGTCTTCATTTTTGTGACTAAAGTATGGTTTTACGTCCGGTGCGAATTACGGGTGGAAAACTTTACCAACTCCAATGAAAGTGTTAAATTGATCACGTTTTTAGGCCATTTTGGTTTAAAACATCAGCAGATGTCCGTGATTGTTCAACCAAGGAATTACCCTTGCAGGCTTACACCTATACCATCATTCAGCGATTAGACAATTTGAACCAGCAGCGTATCGATCGCGCGCTGGCGCTTATGGATTCGCAAAGCCAGCAAGTTTTCCACTTGATTCCTGCCTTACTGAACTACAATCACCCAGTCATTCCGGGCTACTACGACGCTGACGTTCCGTACGGCGTACACGGTCTTGAACTCAATCCTATCCAACAGCAATTCATCGACGACATACAACTCGCTATTGGTCAGCCACTCAAGACGGCAGAAAAGCCAGCGATCTTGGGCTTATATACCATGGGTAGTACGTCATCGATTGGTCAAAGCACTTCCAGCGATTTAGACATTTGGGTATGTATTTCGCCAGAGATGGATTGCGACGAACGTGAACTGCTCACCAACAAATGTTTGCTGATCACCGATTGGGCGCAAAGCCAAGGGGTGGAAGCAAACTTCTTCTTGAT
This sequence comes from Vibrio sp. zbq_1, assembly GCF_043102935.1. NCBI lineage: Bacteria > Pseudomonadati > Pseudomonadota > Gammaproteobacteria > Vibrionales > Vibrionaceae > Vibrio > Vibrio sp. zbq_1. The sequence goes on along the minus strand of NZ_JBICJH010000021.1, from coordinate 48,319 downwards.
GGATGAAGAGCGTTTTAGAAGTAACCATTCTGAAGAGATGACGGGTGACAACTGCGGCTCCTCACAGCATTTGCTTTTGCTTGATGAGTTCTATCGCAGTGCAGTGCGTATCGCTGGCCAGCGCCTGTTATGGCAAATTGTGCCACCAGAAATGGAAGAGTGTTACGACGAGTACGTTTCTCAATTGTGCAGCGATGGCTACATCGACTGTAGCGAATGGATCGATTTTGGTAAGTTGAACCGCATTCCTGCCGAAGAATACTTTGGCTCGAACTTGTGGCAACTGTACAAAAGTATCGATTCGCCATACAAGTCGGTATTAAAAGCCATTCTGCTAGAAGCTTACTCGTGGGAATATCCGCACACACAACTGTTAAGTATTGATACCAAGCGTCGATTCTTTGCCCATGAGCCAGATCTCTATGGCATGGACGCATACTACTTAATGTTGGAAAAAGTTACGCGCTATTTAGAACGAATCCAAGACGATACACGTTTGGATTTGGTGCGTCGTTGTTTTTATCTCAAAACCCATGAAAAGCTGTCGCGTGAGCCCGATGTCGGTTCAGTGGCCTGGCGTCGTGAAGCGCTGAGCGACATGATTGCGAAATGGAATTGGGATGACAGTGTGGTTGCCGAGCTCGATGACCGCCGCAACTGGAAAGTTGAACAGGTGAAAGTCGTACATCATGCGTTGCTTGATGCGTTGATGCAGAGCTACCGTAACTTGATTCAGTTTGCGCGTCGCAACGACATCACATCCGCGATCAGCCCGCAAGACATCAGCATTCTTGCGCGTAAGTTGTACGCTGCGTTTGAAGTGTTGCCGGGTAAAGTGACGTTGCTGAACCCACAAATTTCCCCTGATTTACATGAACCAGATTTGAGCTTCATCGAAGTTAAAGAAGGCGGGGTGAACAAGTCGGGTTGGTATCTCTACAAGCAACCATTGATCGCACATCGCATTCTTGGTCAGCCATGTCTTGAGCATCACGAGTACTTGAGCAAACTGGTCTCGTGGGCTTTCTTTAATGGCCTCATCACCGAATCTACGCGTTTGCATGCCGTGGTGCGTGAAGCACAGCTAGATATCGATAAGTTCTACCAAATGGTGAGTGACTTACGAAATACCTTTGCACTGCGTAAACGTCGTCCGACGATGCAAGCGTTAGCGAGCCCGTGTGAAATCAGCCAGTTGGCGATGTTCATCAACTTCGAAAATGACCCTACCTCGGAGCTGTCGGGGCGTTCACTGAAAGTGGATGTGAAAAATACCGATATCTTCAGTTTTGGTCCAGAACATAAAAACTTAGTCGGCAGTGTCGATTTGGTTTACCGCAACTCCTGGCATGAAGTACGTACACTGCATTTCAAAGGCGAAACGGCGATGTTGGATGCGCTAAAAACCATTTTGGGCAAAATGCACCAAGATGCGTTGCCACCAGAATCGGTTGATGTGTTCTGCTACGCGAAAAACATGCGTGGAGTGATGCGTAATATGGTGTATCAGCTTCTTGCGGAATGCATCGACTTGCGTTTGAAGCCGGTGGAGCAAGAAAAACGCCGCCGCTTTAAAGCGATGCGTCTTGGTAACCAAACCTACGGATTGTTCTTTGAACGCCGTGGTGTGTCGGTGCAGAAGTTAGAAAACTCCATCGATTTCTACCGCAGCATTTCTACCAACAAGCTTAAAGGCTCGCCGTTGTTAATGCTCGACCGTGAGCAAGAATACCAATTACCAGAAGCGGTGGATGGTTTTGCCAGTGAAGGTTTGGTGCAATTCTTCTTTGAAGATAACGAAGATGGTTTCAACATCTATGTATTGGATGAGTCGAACCAAGTGGAAGTGTATCACCAGTTCAGTGGCTCAAAAGATGAGATGATCGCCTCGGTCAACAGCTTCTACACTTCGGTTAAAGACGACAGCCGCGTGGCGTCGAAGTTTATTAACTTCAACTTACCGCAGTACTATCAGATCATTCACCCTGAAGAGGGTAACGCTTACATCATTCCTTATCGCAATGATGGGTGCTCACCGCATCGTCCTACTAAAGCGGTAAACGCGTAACCATATCCATAAACAAAAAGAGCACCGAGGTGCTCTTTTTGTTTTGGTGTTCATCGAGAGGATTTACGCCCAATCAATCTCTTCGCCAGCGTGTTTTTCACACTCTTGCTTCACCATTTCAAACAGTTCCATACCCGTTTTTGAGCAGGTCCATTTGTCTTCCACTAACTTGAAGTGGAAACCACCCGATTTTGAGGCCAACCAAATCTCATGCATTGGCTCTTGGCGGTTGATGATGATCTGGCTGCGGTCTTCAAACTCTAATGTCATTACGTTGCCAGACACCTCGTAATCAATGTCTGCGCCTGAATCATCGATGGATTCTTCGATGATTTGCATCTGCGCATCCACCAGTTGATGAAATTCAGTATCGTTCATCCGTCTATCCTATTGCTTTTCCTGAGTGTGGTGCGATTATAGGGGGCATTGATTCAATAATCACGATATGCCAAATGAAAAAATTAGTAACTGTGTTGTTTGTGATGGCTGCCGCGATGCTGGCAGGGTGTGGCCAATCTGGCTCGCTTTACATCCCAGATGACGCACAACAAAACGAGCAATCACAATAATAACCGCACCTTAGGGTGAAATTAGGGTTCAGCAGTCGAATTAAATAAGGGAAGCGAATTTTGGATTACTTCAACTATCAGGATGATGGCCAACTTTGGGCCGAAGACGTCCCACTTCAAGCTCTTGCCGAGCAATATGGCACTCCTCTTTACGTATATTCTCGAGCCACGCTAGAGCGCCACTGGAAGGCGTTTGATAGTGCTGTGGGTCAACATCCTCATCTTGTGTGCTACGCAGTAAAAGCCAACTCAAACTTGGGCGTACTGAACGCGCTGGCTCGTTTGGGGTCGGGTTTTGATATCGTATCTGGTGGTGAACTAGAGCGTGTGATTGCAGCGGGCGGTGATGCGAAGAAAGTCGTGTTTTCTGGTGTGGGTAAAACGCCAGCAGAAATGAAGCGCGCACTAGAGCTTGGCATCAAGTGCTTCAACGTTGAATCAGAGCCGGAACTCGAACGCTTGAATAAAGTGGCGGGCGAGCTTGGTGTGATTGCGCCTATTTCGCTACGTATTAACCCAGATGTTGACGCGAAAACTCACCCTTATATTTCGACTGGTCTTCGTGACAACAAATTTGGCATTGCGTTTGACCGCGCGCCAGTAGTGTATCAATTCGCCCAGAGCCTACCTAATCTGAATGTGCAAGGTATCGACTGCCATATTGGTTCTCAGTTAACGAGCATTGACCCATTTATTGATGCAACCGACCGTTTGCTGGCTTTGATTGATGACCTGAAAGCACAAGGCATCAACATTCGTCACCTCGACGTTGGTGGTGGCTTAGGCGTGGTATATCGTGATGAATTACCGCCTCAGCCGTCTGATTACGCGAAAGCGTTGTTGGGGCGCCTTGAAAATCATCAAGACCTAGAACTGATTTTTGAACCAGGCCGTGCGATTGCAGCAAACGCCGGTATTTTGCTCACCCGTGTGGAGTTCCTAAAACACACTGAGCATAAAAACTTTGCCATCATTGATGCGGCGATGAATGACTTGATGCGTCCAGCACTGTACCAAGCTTGGCAAGATATTGTGCCTGTTTCCCCTCGCAATGGTGAGCCACAAACTTACGATTTGGTTGGCCCGATTTGTGAAACTGGTGACTTCTTGGGTAAAGATCGCGCGCTCGTTTTGCAAGAAGGTGATCTACTCGCGGTTCGTTCAGCAGGTGCCTATGGTTTTGTGATGTCTTCGAACTACAATACTCGTACCCGAGCGGCAGAAGTAATGGTGGATGGTAATCAAAGCCACCTTGTTCGCCAGCGTGAAGAGCTGACCAGTTTGTGGCAGCTGGAACAGATTCTACCGGAGTAACACACAACAAATGCATTTCCACTTTTCCAAAATGCACGGTTTGGGCAACGACTTCATGGTCGTCGACTGCATTACCCAGAACGTGTTTTTCTCGCAAGACTTGATCCGTCGTTTGGCGGATCGTCACACTGGCGTCGGTTTTGACCAATTGCTTGTGGTAGAAGCACCTTATGATCCTGAAACCGACTTCCACTATCGCATTTTTAATGCCGATGGCAGTGAAGTGGAGCAATGCGGCAACGGCGCGCGCTGTTTCGCGCGTTTTGTTCGTTTGAAAGGGTTGACCAATAAGTACAGCATCAGCGTGAGCACCAAGAAAGGTAAGATGATTCTTGATGTGGAAGACGACGGTGAAGTGACGGTCAACATGGGTGTGCCTGAGTTTGAGCCGAACAAAATTCCGTTCAAAGCGAAGCAGAAAGAAAAAACCTACATCATGCGCGCGGGTGACAAGACGCTGTTTTGTGGCGCCGTCAGCATGGGTAACCCGCATGTGGTGACAGTAGTGGATGACGTGGATACCGCAGATGTGGACACTCTAGGTCCGCTGCTTGAATCACACGAGCGCTTCCCTGAGCGTGTGAATGCTGGCTTTATGCAAGTGGTGAGTCGTGACCATATTCGTCTTCGAGTTTACGAGCGCGGCGCAGGTGAAACACAAGCTTGTGGTAGCGGCGCATGTGGCGCGGTGGCTGTGGGTATTTTGCAAGGACTTTTGGATGAGAGTGTGAAAGTATCGCTACCTGGTGGTGAGCTGCATATTTCTTGGCAAGGCCCGGGCAAACCACTCTTTATGACCGGCCCTGCTACTCACGTATTTGATGGTCAACTGTCGTGCTAGTCAAAGAAAAAGGAAACGGTTTGTCTCAAGTTGAAGCTGACGCATTAACGGCAGAAGTGGTGGCTGAATACCTAAAAGATCACCCTGACTTTTTTGTTGAGCGCCCTGAGATGGTGGATCGTCTGTCTTTTCCACATTCGGATTTAGGTACGGTTTCGTTGGTGCATATTCAAATGAATCGCCAGCGTCAGCGTATTGAAGAGCTTGAAGAAGAGATCACCACGTTAATGTCGCTTGCGGCAAACAACGATCGTACCTTCTACGAGTTCATGGATTTGCAGGGCTCGATTCTAAAGTGTGGTGACTTCAAGCAAGTTATTAGCGCGATAGAGCTAAAAGCCAAAGATCTCGGACTGCGTGCGTATGTTCGCTTGTTTAGCCAATGCGATGCATCGACGCAACTTAGCAAAGAACATTACCAGCGTTTTGCGACCAACCACCTAAATGGCAAAGAGGCTTATTTGGGCCGCTTGCGTAAAGTGGATCGTGAAGCGTTGTTTGGCAATATGGATGTGCCAGAAATGGGTTCCTATGTGGTACTGCCGCTGGTGAAGAAGCAGACGCTTGGCGTGCTTGCGTTTTCTAGCGAAGATGGCGGTCATTTCCAACCAGATATGGATACCTTGTTTTTGCGTCACCTATCCTTAGTAGTGGCACATCTTGCTCAAACATTGGTATGGCAAAGTTACGATGACGACAACTCCCAACACTCCTCTGCCAAATAGTCTTCAAAAGCCTCTTGAACGCTTTTACGAATTCTTGCGAAGCGAAAAGGGGCTCAGCTTGCACACTCAACGCAATTACAAGCAACAGTTGGAAACCATGGCGCAGCATCTTGCCGAAATGGGACTGAAAGACTGGTCTCAAGTTGATGCTGGCTGGGTTCGACAACTTGCGGGTAAAGGCATGCGAGAAGGCATGAAGGCCAGCAGCTTAGCTACGCGCTTGTCTTCGCTGCGTAGCTTTTTCGATTTCTTGATTTTGCGTGGTGAGATGTCAGCCAACCCTGCCAAAGGGGTGTCTGCACCTCGTAAAAAGCGCCCGCTGCCAAAAAACCTCGATGTGGATGAAGTGAATCAACTGCTCGAAGTGAATGAAGATGACCCATTGGCGATCCGCGATCGCGCAATGATGGAGCTGATGTACGGTGCCGGCCTGCGTTTAGCCGAGTTGGTCAGTGTGGATGTGCGAGATGTGCAGCTGCGCAGTGGCGAGCTTCGTGTTATCGGTAAAGGTGACAAAGAACGTAAAGTGCCTTTTTCGGGGATGGCAACGGAATGGGTTGGTAAGTGGCTACGCGTTCGTGGTGACTTAGCAGCGCCAGGTGAACCTGCATTGTTTGTGTCTAAACTCGGAACCCGTATTTCGCACCGTAGCGTGCAAAAACGCATGGCCGAGTGGGGACAAAAACAGTCTGTAGCTAGTCACATTAGCCCACATAAGTTGCGCCACTCATTTGCTACGCACATGCTGGAGTCGAGCAACAACTTACGTGCGGTGCAAGAGCTTTTAGGTCACGAGAACATATCGACGACCCAAATCTACACACACTTGGATTTCCAGCATCTAGCGCAAGCGTATGACCAAGCCCACCCACGCGCCCGCAAAAAGAACGGGGAGTGAGCCAAAGCATGAAATTTTACCGCCGTATCGAGCCGATTAAGGCCATGACATTCGATCTGGATGACACGCTGTATGACAACCATCCAGTGATTGTCCGTATGGAGCGCGAGTTACTGACCTGGTTGCAACAAACGCATCCTGCTGTGGCGCACATGGAAAAGGCCGACTGGTTGCAGGTAAAAAAACATGTGCTCCAGCAAAGTCCTGATCTCAAAAGCGATGTGACGCTTTGGCGCCTAGTGCAGCTAAAGCATGCTTTTCTATCGGTTGGCTATGATGAAGCGCACGCTCAAGTCGCAGCGGAAGAGGGCGTGCAACTGGCGTTGGAATGGCGCAGTCAGTTTGACGTGCCGCAGCAAAGTCTCGATGTATTGGCGGAGTTGGGAGAACGCATTCCTCTGGTGGCGATCACCAATGGTAATGTCGACTTAGATAAAATCGGTTTGACGCCATACTTCCAACGCGTATTAAAAGCGGGCCCTGACGGTCTCGCCAAGCCTGCTGCCGATTTGTTTGTCAAAGCGCAGCAGTTCCTCGATTTACCTGCCGAAAACATTTTGCATGTTGGTGACCACCTCACGACGGATGTATATGGTGCAAAGTTAGCGGGTTTTGCCGCATGTTGGTTTAATGATATGAATAAAAATGTCATTAATCATTCAAGAACACGTACGTTACCTGACATTGAAATCAATAGTTTGCAGCCGTTACTCACACTTTTTTAATTGCTTTCGCATTAATCCATTCTAAAGTCATTTTGTGCCTAGAAAAGCATCAAAAAGAAACGTAAATTACTAAGCCTAAAGTAAAAATAACGACGCCACTCATCGTGGTGAAAATAGTGTTACGGCAGTAGTAGGGTACATGCGAGCTTTTTCCAAACGGGTCCACGATGTAAGTCAGCTTAATGACTTTTTAGTCACTTCTCAGTTGCACCCAGATAAACAGTATTTGGTGCAAATTTTGTCTACGCAATCGCGAGAATGTGCGGCTGCACTCGCCAAAGCGGTTTTGTCGATGTTGCCCAATGCTCATGTCATCGGTCACAGTACTCGCAATGTAATTTTGGATGGCGACATTTTTACCTCTGGCTGCCTCATCAACCTGATTGAGTTTGACCAAACCACGCTAACGTCTGCCGTCCAAGCGTATTCTTTCTCTCCCGATATAGACGGTGGCGAGCTCAAACGTTCGCTGCAGTTACAAAGCAACTCTCAAGTCATCATCAGTTTTGCCGTGCAAATCGAACGTCGTGATTATCCTTTGTATCAAACTTTTGCGACCGAAAACGTGCGAGTGTCTGGTGGATTAGCGCAAACCATAGAAGACGGTTGTTGGGTGCTCTATCAAAACCAAACATACGACAACGCCGTAGTGGCAGTGGCTTTGCACAGTGATACTTTGAAAACTTGGACAGACGCGTATTCCGAGTGGAACCCAATCGGCATGCCGCACAAAGTGACGCATGCGAAAGGCACGCGCTTGTATTGCTTAGGAGAGCGTAAAGCCCTCGATGTTTACAAGCATTATCTTGCCGACGGGCACGACGTGACGATTAACCAATTACTCAGTTTCCCGTTGTATCGAGAAACGTTGGGGCGCAAGGAAGTTTGTACCGTCACAGAACTTCACGCTGATGGAAGCATGAGTTTCGATAGGCCGTGGTGCCTCGGTGATGAGGTTCAGTTTTGCTATAACCATCCCTCTCTGACGTTAGAACAAGTGCGTCATGGGGTGGTGGAACTTGCTATGCATCAGCCAGAAGTAGTGATGATTTACAACTGTGCCTCACGGCTGGATTTTATTGATAGCAGCGATGAAGTGCAGGCGTTTATGGATATTGCCGCGACCTTTGGCAGCTACTGCATGGGTGAAATACATGGTGACATTGGCCAGCCAGAAATTCTTCACCACAGTTTGACGTACCTTGCGATGCGCGAAGGCGATGAGGTGCAATCGCTGAATTTGCCTAAACCGCAAGTGAGCGCTTCGATTTCACCGCTGTTTAGCTTAATACGCAATGCGATTGGCGATTTGAATCATATGAACGCTCACATGGGTTATCAACTTGATCGTCAAACTCGCAAGTTACAAGAAAGCTACCGTCGTGACAGTCGCACGGGGCTGCAAAATCGCGTGGCGCTGCAAGAGCGCTTAAGTCACATCGATTGTGACGAGCATTTGTTAACGCTTAAGCTACTCAATTTCAGCCACATCAACGAAAAGTACGGGTATCGAGTCGGAGACCAGCTGCTCAAAGATCTGTCGATGCATTTTACCAATCGATTGAGAAAGCGCTTAGGCATGCCAGCGGCGCTGCAACTGTACAGCATTGGTGTAGGTGAGTGGGCTTTTGTGTTTAAGGCTGAACAAAGTAGCGAGACTATCAAACAGCACTTTACTCGTTTTGCTGATGCGGTTGAGCAAACTAACTTTGAGCCGCTCGGCCTGCGCGAAATTGATTACCTGTCTATTTCCTTGTGTGGTGGCTTGGTTAGCCGTCGTGATTTTCCTTCGGCTTCTCCTGATGAGCTCTTATTAAAAGGCATAGAAGCGCGTCGTTCTGGCGTTCGCAGCAACACGCATATTTGCAACGCTAAAGACATCGAAGTCAGTGAAGATGTACGTAAAGAGCAACTAGGGTGGTTGAGTTGCGTCAGCCGCGCGATTCTCAAGCAGAACATTATTACGTATAGCCAACCGATTGTGCACGCTTACAGTCATCTTCCTGCCAGCCAAGAATGTCTGGTGCGGATTTTAGAAGAAGACGGAACAGTGATTGCTCCAGGGCGATTTTTACCGATCATCTCAGACACGCATTTGTACACCAGATTGAGTCGTCACATGATCCGCTCGACGCTGCATTACATGCGAGATAAGAAAGGGGATTTCTCGATTAACCTGTCTCCGCAAGATTTGTTGAGCGACAAAACGTTGATGTTGCTGGAGCATGAAATCAGCCAGTTGAATGACCCGACGCGAATAGGGCTGGAAGTACTGGAGTCTGAACAGATTAAAGATTACGGCCGTATGATAGAAGTGTGCAGCCATTTCAGAAAACTGGGTGCGCGCATTATCGTGGACGATTTTGGTTCTGGATACTCCAATATTGATGAGATCTTAAAGCTAGAGCCGGAAGTGATAAAGCTGGATGGCAGCTTGATTCGAGACATCGATAAGGATTTAAAGCAGCGCAAAATAGCTTCTCAGTTGGTGCGTTTGTGCCAGGTGTTTAATGCAGAAACGGTCGCGGAGTTTGTGCACAATCGAGAGGTGTGCAAAATCGCGCAGGATATGGGCGTCGATTATCTGCAAGGCTACTACTTAGGTGAACCTACGCGTCTGTTTTAGTCGTGTTTCACGTGAAACAATGCCAATAAAAAAACGCAGCCTTGGCTGCGTTTTTTGTTTCGTCGATTGGGTTTATTCGAGAGAGAGTGGTGACGGCTTGAGAGCATGGCCACTTTTCTCGGCTTGGAACAGTACAAGGTAGTGAGCAAAAAACGTATGCAGTTGCTGTTGGTTATCCTGCTCACCAAGTTGACCTAATAAGTGGGCAGCAACCTCAAAGGTGCACAAGTTGCCTTGTTGCTGATTACGTCGCAGTTGATATTGAGAATCGGCGAGTGCGGAAAGTCCCATGGTAGGGATACCTTCTAACCAGCGACTCTTATTGATCATCTTGCGTGCTTCTTGCCAGGTGGCATCCAAAATAATGTACAGCGGCATTTTGGCTTGTTGCTGGCTTTGCATTTCCACATGTTCGAGTGTGATGCTTTCTTCACTTGGGAATAGAATCACCGGGTACAGCGAAGGATCAGCCAAGCGAGTGAGCAACTCTGCTGGTGGTTGTTTGCGATCCCAGATTGCTTGCTCGACGTTGAGTTGGCAATGCTGTAATAGCTGGCCCGTATTGGTGTCACGAGTAAGCTCATTTGGGTGCATCAATAGCAGTATGTCGTGCTTGCTGGTGAGTTTAGGCACCAGCGAGCAAATACAGTTGAACTGAAAACCGCAATGGGGACACGGTTGTGACATTACAGTCGAACCCCTTCACGCACTGGGCTAATACCATCCGAGAACAGACGAACACCACTGATTTGTTCTGGTGTGGCTGTTGGTGCCATGCTCGGGTTCAGAGGGTAGCTTACGCCAGTGTACTGCATGACATGTTTTGCTGGTGTTGCGCCACCGCCACTAACATCGAAAATCAGGTCGCGCCAACCGTGCGACGTTTGTTGGCCGAGCATTATTGGGCTTCTTACCAGTGTAATTCGACTATTGAAGCGCCATTCTTTTTCATGGTTTTCGAACACCAAGAGCGTACAACCGCCTGAGCCGCACCAATCCAATTGAACCAGCAGTTCTTCATTACCATCACCATTGAGATCGTACGTTAACCAGCGGTATTGGTTATTGCTTGGGTCGGTTTGGTGAATGAAGAAGTAGTTACGTACCGCAGCATCGACTTTGGAATCGAAATCGGCACTGGATGGGACGTCAGCACTGCCGATAGGTTGGTCTGCGCGCTTCGCCGCCGGTTGTTGAACGCCTGCATCACGAACGGTTGCTGGGTAAAGCACTAAGCCACCATCGGCGATCGGGTACACCATGCTGCCCACTTTTTCCTTGGTGGCTTTGAGTTGGTTGCCATCGCGCGTAAAGAGTCGCTCAGACATCAAACGTTGTTGCTGGTGGTGGGTCATCACAACTTGAACTTGCGACGGGCTCAACTGTTGCCAGAAGCCGCGTTCCACTAATGGGTCTTGACCGTTTGAGTAGCTGTATTTCGTCGTGGCGCTGTGGTCAGGGTTTAAGGTCATTTGCACCTCAAAACCTTGTGATTGCGTTGAGGTGGCTACATAGGTATTTGCCCAGCTAAGCGTTGCATCAACGTTCGCTGCCATGCCACACCCTTGGTAAGTGTTTCCATCGTGTTTGAGTGTTGCTTTCCAGCCATATAAAGAGTCGCTCATGGTGTCTGAACAGAGGTTTTCCGTCATGCGTAGTTCACCATCATCAAGCCTATAAGTGCGTTGGCGCGGCTGCAGTTGACTGCTTTGAATAGACAGCATTTCGGTGGTTTTACCCATTTGTTGGAACTTAAGCGCATTGGCTTCAAAACTGGCTGCCCAAGACGGCTCGTTGCCAAATACACGCGTCGGTTTTTGCGGTTGGCTGCAACGATTTGGGTTTTCGGTAGTGAGGAAGTTCACTTGCTCAACCACAAAGTTGGCGTCGAAATCCGCAGAGAAACCATCAATGCCCGGAGGATTAAGATGACCGATGACTTCGCCATACATGGTTTGGTACGGTTCATTGCCGAGCTTAATGGCGCGTTGAATTTGTTGTGGTGACAGTTGCAACCAATATTGTTTGTCGCTGCCGCAAGGCATGATGTATTGGCTTTCATGGCCGATGATTACTTTGCCGCGCAACATAAAAGTTTGAGGTTGAATGGTTTCAGGCTTATCTAATGATGCTGGTGGAGAGGTTGGTGTTTCCGCGCCAGATTGTGGCGGTTGCGAACTACATGCTTGCAGAACCAGCAGAGTGGCGAGTGCCACTGGGTTTTTCAAAGCCTTCATGTTATATCTTCCTCATTATTGTTACTCAATCGGCATCGGATGGCATTATGGCATATTGGTTATTTAAAACAGAACCAGATACCTTTTCTATTGACACGCTTAGAACCCAAAAGGTTTCATGTTGGGAGGGAGTTCGTAATTATCAGGCGCGCAATATGATGCGTGACCAAGTAAAGGTGGGCGATTTCGTCCTGATTTACCACTCTTCCTGTAAAAATGTTGGCGTGGCGGGGATTGCCAAAGTCGTACGAGAAGCCTATCCCGACCATTTTCAGTTCGACCTAGAAAGTGATTATTACGACCCAAAATCGGACCCAGATAACCCTCGTTGGATCATGGTCGATATTGAGTTTGTGCGTAAAACCGCGCGGGTGATCCCACTGTCGGTCATGAAAGCGATGCCTGAACTTGAGAACATGCCACTGGTGAAACGCGGAAATCGCCTTTCGATCATGCCTGTGACCGAAGATGAGTGGGAAGCGATTCTTGGCAAAGAGAAGTTACCAAGCCAGAGATAAAAAAAGGGCTGCAAATTGCAGCCCTTCGTGATTTTGTTGTTAACCCAAGGGTTAGAGCAGGTGATCTTGCAGGTAATGCGCCACGGCATCGTCTGCGTTGCTGCCAATCACTTCATTGTTTGGCAGCGCTTTCATCACTTTCTCGTGCGAAGTGCCCATTACTAAGCCTTTGCCTGCCATTGATAGCATTTCGACATCATTCATGCCGTCGCCAAATGCAATGCAGTTTTCGAGCGTTAAACCCAGAGTTTCCGCGACTGCTTGTAGCGCGTGGCCTTTCGAAACGCCGGCACTCATTACTTCTAAGCACCAAGGAGTAGAGAACGCGATATTCAATTTGTCGCCAAACTGTTCACGCAGTTTGTTTTCAAACACCACCAAACGTTCATGATCTTGCGCTGGATGGGTGAAGAAAATTTTCGCAATGCCGTCGGTAGGCGCTTGGTCTTCATCGAATAAGACGTATGTAAATTCGTCATGGAAATCACGCAGTGTTTCGTCGTCTTTGTTCATCAACCAACTGTCGTTTTGATACATGTGGATAAGTATCTCGTGATCATGTTTGATCGTGTCGATCACGCCTTGAACCAAATCCGCAGGTACGTTTTCACTGTACATCAGTTGATCGTTTTGGTCATGAACACGCGCACCGTTTGAGGTGATCATGTAAGCCGGAATGCCCACTTGGCGACGAATGCTTGCAACGTCTACGTGGTGGCGACCCGTTGCAAAGACAAAGGTGTAACCCTTTTCATGCAGCGCTTTTAGCGTCTCTTTTGAGTAAGCACTTAGCTGATGGTTTGGTGCCAGTAACGTGCCATCCAGATCTGAGGCAACGATTTTAGTGATCTCTTTGCAAGGTAGCGATGTGCTCATGAAGCCCTCGTAAACGGTTTGGATAGAGTGGAACAGGTTGATTGCAAACGGAGTACAGTAGACTGACTAGATCATACTGCTCCGAATGCGGGGGAACGTAATGCTGCCTGCTTTCCTCGTTAAACGTGCGAGGTGGGCGAAACAGACGCAAGCAGTGTACGCCAAAATAAGGATGAAAAAGAGGGTAAATCGTTTGAGAGACATTTCCTCTTTAATTATTGCGGTGAAGTGGTCGCCTACAACTCTTATTGCATTTTTTCGTCTGACGACGAAGTAGGGTCATCCATAAAGCGGAAGATCGCATCGAGCGCTTGATTGCGGTACTGGTCTGTTTCGAACAAGATTTCATGCTGTGCGCCTTCAATAGAAAGCAATGCCGCATGAGGATTGGTTTTACGCAGCTTCTCGATAAAGCGTTTTTGCGCGAGATTGCTGACGATACGATCATTGCCTGCTTGAACCAGTAGCACAGGCACTTTTACTTGGCGAGTTAACAAAAAGCACTGTTTCGCTGCCATGAGTCCTTGCCATACCCAGCGAGTGCTTGGTCCACCGACTTGCAGTTCCGGTTTTTCTGTATAGAGATTGCGAAACCACTGGTAGCGGCCTGCGCTTTGGCTGAGAGGATTGTCCTCAAAAGGCTTGGGAAAGTACGGCTTGTGGCCCGGCGCATAACGCGGCAGTGGTGACACGGCAGAAAGAATTTGCGTCACTGGGATAGCGATGGGTGATAAGTACCACGGTAAGTTAATGCCAAACATGGGTGCGCTTAAAATCAAACCAGTGAATGGGTTCTCTGGGTGGGTTTGCAGGTAGCGCGTTGCGATGGCACCGCCCATGGAGTGCGCGATGATAAAGCATTGCTGATATTGTTTAAGGTCGTGTTGTTTGATCACCACGTCCATATCATCAATATAGTCAGTAAAGTCATAGACGTGACCCATATCAGAGTCAGATAATAGGCGATCTGATAAACCTTGTCCTCGGTGGTCAAAGGAATACACATCGTAACCTTGGCGGTAGAGATCGTAAAACAGCTCTTGGTACTTCCAGGAAGATTCGATGCGGCCATTGACGATCAGCACGGCTTTTTTGTGTTCAGGGTTGGTGAGTTTGCACCAGTAGATTTTCTTTTTCTCTGTCCCTTTAACAAAGCCCTCTTGGCGAGTTTGCCAAAGTGCTGCGATCGGACCACCAATTGCTTGCTCAAATAAAGTCTCTTGAGTATAAGTCAAAGGTGAATGGTTAGTAGCCATTAGTCGATTACCTGAAGATACATTGTAGACGCGATGTATCATCGAAGAATTAGTGAGGAAATGCAATGGATACCCACGTTTGGTTGGCCTATGTGGTAACTGCAATCGTTTTTAGTTTGGCTCCGGGTTCAGGCACGGTTAACTCAATCAGCAATGGCTTGAGTTACGGCACGCGTAAATCGCTTGGCGCGATTGTTGGTCTGCAAATCGGACTCGCGATTCACATCGCCTTGGTTGGCGCTGGCATCGGTGCGCTGGTGGCGCAATCGGCAACTGCGTTTACTATCATTAAATGGGTAGGCGCGGCTTACCTTGTATGGTTGGGTATTCAGAAATGGCGTGACACTTCAGGCTTGATTGCCAATGAGAGTCACAAAGAGATGTCAGGTAGCGCATTATTGTATAAAGCCGTTTTAATTAACCTGACTAACCCTAAATCGATCGTCTTTTTGGTGGCGTTGTTCCCTCAGTTTATCGACCCTGCAAAAGACCAACTGACGCAATTGTTGGCGCTAGGGGTGACGACAGTGGTGATTGATGCGTGCGTAATGTTGGGTTACACCACGTTAGCGGCGCAGATGGGACGCTTTATCCGTTCAGACAAGATCATGGGTAAAATTAACAAAGTATTCGGTTCAATGTTTATGGGTTGTGGCGCATTATTAGCGGCTGCAAAATCCTAAGCCATTTATAGGTAGTTCTATCGCATGAATACAACGTATGTCGCTCGTCAGCCGATTTTTAACCGTAAAAGACAGACGCTGGGTTATGAATTGTTATTTAGAGATGGAGAAAGCAACGCCTATCCCGCTCATATCGAATCAAACCGAGCGACATACCGATTAATCGTCGAGAACTTTCTATCACTGGGTACTAACCCAGTGATTGCGTCTTCGCGATGCTTCATCAACTTTCCTCATCAGAGCTTGGTACGCCGTTTGCCTCGCAGCTTGCCAAAAAACAAAATCGTCGTAGAAGTCTTAGAGACTTGCCAACCTACCGATGATCTTCTCGATGCAATTCGCGAGTTATATCGAGAAGGTTATTTGATCGCGCTGGATGATTTCACCTTAACGCCGGAGTGGCGTCGCTTCTTACCTTATGTGCACATCGTTAAACTCGATATCATGGCGATGGGGCTAGAAAAAGCGTGTGAGCTGGTTAAAACCCACCTCGCTAAGCGCGTCAAATATCACTTTTTAGCGGAACGCGTCGAAACCGCAGAAGAGTTTGAGCAAGCCAAAGCGGCGGGTTTTAAATTCTTTCAAGGCTACTTTTTTAGCAAGCCATTGGTGTCGCAAACCAAATACGTCAGTCCGGAGCAGGTGTTAGCGTTACAACTGTTTCGGGAAGTCTGCGCGCCAGAGCCGGATTTTGACCGCATTGAAAGCATCATTACGCAAGATGTGGCCTTGTCGTACAAGTTACTGCGTTTTGTGAATACCCAGATCACCACATTAGAGGTGGAAATCAGCTCGTTCCGTCAGGCGCTGATTTACCTTGGTCAAGACAAGCTGAAGCAATTTGTCTCTTTGGTGGTGGCGTCTTACATCTCAAGCAACAAACCGCGTGAGTTGTACAACCTCTCTTTGCAACGTGCCCAGTTCTGTGAGCTGATGTCGCGTTACCAACCTTTTTCTCATCTTAATGAGCAAGGCTTTATGGTCGGCTTATTGTCGATCTTAGATGCCATGCTCGACTTATCGATCGAAGCTTTGGTGAAGCAACTGCCGTTGAGTGATTCTGTGCAGCAAGCGTTACTGCATCGTAAGGGTGAGTACGGCGTGCTGATCTCACTAGAAGAATGCTACGAGCGAGCAGATTGGCATGGCGTCGAAAAGCTCTCGGGTCAGTTGGGTTTGTCATTCGATGAAGTCAAAGCCTCGTTAAGTGAAGCGGTTCGCTGGAGCCAAAGCGTCGTCACGGTCTAATTCTCTCTATTAGTATGAAACTTTTATGAAGGCAAGGGCGTGGCTCTTGACGCCTTGGCACAATTAAATAAACATATGCGCATATCCATATATAGGTATGTTAACTATGCTTCCACATCAGTTTTTCAAGCTTTTATCTGACGAGACTCGTGTGCGCTGTTTAATGCTGGTGGCCCGCGAAGGAGAAATTTGCGTAGGTGATTTGGCGTTTGCATTGCAAGAGAGTCAGCCGAAAGTTTCTCGTCATCTTGCTCAGTTAAGATCGAGTGGCATTTTAGTCGATAAGCGTCAGGGACAATGGGTGTACTACGAGTTATCGCAGCAATTGCCAGGATGGATGCGCAAGTTGATTGAAGACTTAGTAGCATCGAATTGCTTGAAGCAAGAATACCAAGACGACATTACACGCTTGCACGATAAAAGTCGTGAGGCTTGCTGTTAACAGCGAACAAAGATTCAAGGTTGAAGATTAAAGGGTGAGACTATGACGATTAAAGTAGGGATTAACGGGTTTGGGCGCATTGGGCGTTTGGCGCTGCGCGCGGCATTCGATTGGCCAGAATTGGAATTTGTGCAAATCAATGATGTTGCGGGCGATGCAGCAACGTTGGGCCACTTATTGGAGTTCGACTCTGTTCAAGGCCGTTGGCACCATGAAGTGCAGGTTGAGGGAAATGAACTCGTCATCAATGGCAAGCGCATCGCGACGACACAGCATCGCGACATCGATGCAGTGAATTGGTCTGGTTGTGATGTCGTGATTGAAGCGACAGGCGTGCACCGCAAAACTTCGTACCTTGACCAATATCTCGATCAGGGCGTGAAGCGAGTGGTGGTTAGCGCACCAGTGAAAGAAGAAGGCATTGCGAACATCGTTGTTGGCGTGAACGACCACATTTTCGATCCTGACAAACATCGTATCGTGACAGCGGCTTCGTGCACGACCAACTGCATCGCACCAGTGGTAAAAGTCATTCATGAGAAATTGGGCATTGAGCAATCTTCTTTCACGACGATTCATGATTTGACCAATACGCAAACCATTTTGGATGCTCCGCACAAAGATCTGCGTCGTGCTCGTGCGTGTGGCATGAGTCTTATCCCGACCACCACGGGCAGTGCGACTGCGATTGTGGAAATTTTCCCTGATTTAAAAGGCAAGATTAACGGCCACGCAGTGCGTGTACCGTTAGCGAATGCGTCACTGACAGACATCATCTTCGATGTGAAACGCGATACCACCGCAGAAGAAGTGAATGCTTTGCTGAAAGAAGCGTCGGAAGGGGAGCTAAAAGGCATTCTTGGCTTTGAAGAGCGTCCGTTGGTGTCGATCGATTACAAAGGCGATCAACGCTCAACCATCGTTGATGCACTCTCAACAATGGTCGTTGGCTCTCGCATGGTGAAGATTTACGCGTGGTACGACAATGAAATGGGTTACGCAACGCGTACCGCAGAATTGGTTCGTAACGTTGGTTTGGCTTAATAGGAGTTCACAATGTCTCATCCTACATGGCAATTAGATTTGGCCTCTGGTGCATTAGTCCTAACACCGTGCCCGGGCACGAAAGGCGTCGATTTGAAAACGTCTTTACAGCAATTAAAAGAGCAGGGTGTTCAAGCAGTGGTTACGGCACTGGACAATGCTGAGCTAGCATCGAAAGACGTCGCGGATTTGGGTGAAGTTACCCAACAACTGGGCATGAAATGGTTCCAGATCGAGATTGAAGATGATTGCGCACCCAGTGAGGATTTCGCGGTGAAGTGGCAACAAGCTAGCCCTGAACTGCATGCGATTCTTGCTCAAGATGGCAAAGTCGCGATGCACTGCATGGGCGGCTCGGGTCGCACTGGTTTGTTCGCAGCTCACTTGCTGCTAGAAAAAGAATGGACGCTGGACGATATCGTGCGAGAAGTTCAGGCACTGCGCCCAGGCGCGTTTACCAAACCAGTGCAGCTTGAGTACATCGAACGGGTGGCGAAAGACGCCTGATCAGCTTAAATAGCTTTTGGAACATCATGATCCAAAAGCTATTGTCTGGCTTTTATAATGGAATATAGCTCAGCGATAAAGCGGAAGGTGGTAATTTAACCTTTTGTTTTTATTGATTATTAATTTTCAATTATAAATGCCAGCGTGTTTGTAAACTTGAACTAAGGTTGTATCGCCTTATGGCTGGTGTGCAGGTTAATCAGTATTTAGAACATGATGATCTAAATGCGTCTATCGCTGTACATAAGAGGTCAATATGATTTCTCAATTGAGCAAAAGTATTCGTCAGTACATGTTAGTGACGTTTAACTATTGGAACTTTACCGTAACCGACGGAGCGCTGCGTATGCTGGTGGTGCTCTATTTTCACGACTTGGGTTATTCAACGTTAGCCATTGCCTCGCTCTTTCTTTTCTATGAATTTTTTGGCGTGGTGACCAATCTGATTGGTGGTTGGTTAGGGGCCCGGTTAGGCCTGAACAAAACCATGAATATTGGCCTAGCGATGCAAGTGTTTGCGTTGTTAATGTTGGCAGTGCCCAACGCTTGGCTGACGATTCCTTGGGTGATGGCTGCGCAAGCTTTGTCTGGTATCGCTAAAGACCTCAACAAGATGAGTGCCAAGAGTGCGATTAAGACGCTAGTACCAGATGAGCAGCAAGGCGCGCTTTACAAATGGGTGGCGATTTTGACGGGCTCGAAGAACGCACTCAAAGGGGCGGGTTTCTTTGTCGGTGGCTTGTTGTTGTCTTGGGTGGGTTTCCAAAACTCGATGCTTATTATGGCGAGTGTGCTCGCGGTAGTGTTCATTTGCAGCATGATCTGGCTAGAAGCCGATATGGGCAAAGCGAAAACTAAGCCTAAGTTTAGCCACATTTTTTCTAAGTCTGAATCGGTCAACATCTTGTCCGCAGCGCGCATGTTCCTGTTTGGTGCGCGGGATGTCTGGTTTGTGGTGGCTTTGCCGGTTTATCTCGGCAGCGTATTTGGCTGGGATCACTTGTGGGTTGGTGGCTTTTTAGCATCATGGGTGATCGCGTATGGCTTTGTACAAGGTTTTGCGCCGCGCATTACGGGTAAAGCGCAGGGTCGCGTGCCTGATGGAAGTGCGGCATTAGTGTGGGCGGGGATTCTTGCCTTAATCACCGGCGGGATTGCTTACGGAGTACAAATTGGTTGGCAGCCGGAAATCGTGATTGTGGTTGGGCTGATGATTTTTGGTGCGGTCTTTGCCATTAACTCTTCGCTGCATTCGTACCTGATTGTGAGCTATGCCAAAGGCGACGGCGTCTCGTTGGATGTCGGCTTTTACTACATGGCCAACGCCATGGGACGTTTGATTGGCACGGTATTGTCGGGGTGGATTTACCAAGAAGCTGGACTAGCGGCGTGTTTGTGGGTCTCTTTCGCTTTCTTGGCGCTGACAACGTTGATTTCGATTAAGTTGCCTAAAGCTAATATCGCCACGGCTTAGTTCTGATGAATGTGATGGGCTGAACAGAACATCGTGAATAAAAATGGCTCCAATCGGAAGCCATTTTTTATGTCTGCATATTATGAGCAGAAGCGTCCAAGTTTTGCAGGTTGCGTCATCTTGATTTCGTCGTCTAACGAGCGGTAGACAATCGTATTCCAGATTTCGCCATTATCCATTTCAAATTCAATCGCGTAATTCATGCCGCTTACCACCTGAGTGCGAACACTGAGGATTTGCTTTAACTTAGCGGAAGTGTTCATTTGCGCGAGTACCACATCAAGCAATGGTTGCGCTTCATCGGTCATGTCACTTTGTGACCATCCGCCGGGCAGTTTTTCTAAGTTACAGATTGGGTTCGCTTCCGGTTGCGATTGGGCAGGTGCCACGGTCTCTTCCTTTTGATTACATCCAGCTAAAGCCACTACACATACGAGTGACGCCAATAATGTTTTCTTCATAACAAGACCTTTCTTTGTAATGTGCTCAGTATCCTAGGGGGTTCTGTTCATTATATCTGTTTCATATTCGAGAAAGTGTTGGTCACATATCGCTTCGTTTCAATTGATTCTGTTCAGCAGTATTTATCGGTTAAATACAATTAACAGGTCATTGTTGGGTTAAAAATAAGCAAAAACAGATTGTTAACTATTTAATTGAGTGAAAATTGCCCTATGCTATAAACGATAAGCGATCCAAGGTAGGAAAGGATATGAGAGAAAGGGTTCTGTTTTTTGATTTATTGCGCTGCGTCGCCGCAGTGGCTGTGATCGCTATTCATGTCTTGGCGCCTTATCGAAACGAGTTGGGCGTGATACCAATGGACCAATGGCTCACCGCCGTTGGAGTGAACAGCGTGACCCGATGGGCGGTGCCGGTATTTATTTTGATTACGGGCGCTCTGATGCTCAGTGATACACGTCCTTTTGATGGCAAGTATTACGTGAAGCGGCGTTTGGGGAAGGTGTTGGTGCCTTTTCTAATTTGGTCGACGTTCTACGCGTATCTATCGGGTTGGACGGCACAAGGATTCGATTTTGAAACCGTCAAAGAAGTGCTGAGTAATAGTCCGTTTCATGCCACCTATTACCATTTAGGCTTCTTCTATTATTTTATTCCACTGTATTTCGTGATTCCTCTATTCCAATGGATGGCACGTAATGTCGATGACAATGTCCTCTATACCTATCTGGCTTTTTGGATGTTCACTAGCACGCTATTCCTGTTCAAGATTGATGGACCATGGAGTAACCAAATGTGGCTCTATATGGGCTATCTGCCTTTGGGTTATGTTCTGTTTCAAAAAGTGCCACTAAATCGTTCTATGGTGACGTTGTTCACTGGGTTTGGATTGGTAGCGTTAGCCGTGACATTCACCATGGTGGTGACTAACAGTTTAGAAGCAGAGAAATACACCGTGGGGCGTTGGTTGTCATACAAAACATTGAACGTGATTTTGGCGGCATCGATGATTTTTATGCTGTGTCGGTATTTTGGGGAAGGGTTGCCGAAGAACGTGCAGAAAGTGGTGAGTTTTATCAGCCAGCACAGCTTAGGCATTTACTTACTTCACCCAATCTTTTTATGGCCGATGAAAGAGTTCGGTTGGTATACCGGTCATCCGGCATGGGTGATCCCTGTGTGGATTGTGTTAAGTGGGGCGGGAGCCTTGGCGATGAGTTATTTGTTCTCGAAATCAGCCAAGACTCGTTGGTTACTGCCGTAAGTTAGCGTTTGATTGCGAAATGTAGGAATTTGTCGCCGCTGTAGGTCAGGGTGCCTTTATCACCTGGATTAAGCGCGTGGTAATAGTGCACACCAATTTGGAATTCTCGTTTCGGGCCGATTGGGCCACGTTGCACATAAATCCAATATTCTTGGTCGTCCTGTCCCGGCTGCGCATCCGGCACATCGATCGCTTGTTTGTCTAAAATAGTGACTTGAACACTTTGTTCTGGCGCATCTTCACCAACGTAATGTTTGCTGTAGAAACGAAAGAACACCCAAGCGCCAAGGGCGATGAGGGCAAAAATGGCCAAGATAAGTGAGATTGGCATGATAACCTCCAATGTTTCATTGGGCCCTATTCTACAGAACTCCCTGATTAAACTATGAGTTGAGATAAACTATTCGTGATCTAATAAAAGGGGTGTAGATTTTATTCGGCGGACTTCACAGTTTATATGCGTGCAAGGGCACAATTTGAAAGGAAAATTGCACTTAACCGCTCGAAAAAGCTCTAAATTTATAGAAGAATGAAATGACTAACGAAGGGAAGGTCAGTAAAGGAGGGTTACGATGTCAGATATCGAAAAAGTAGTCATGCGTACCCGAACGATCGAAAAGCTTCTGCGTACTCAATATCACGCAGAAGGGAAAGGGTTGCACCAACTTATCAGCAGTTGTGAAGAGCGCTTACCTCATGATGTGATCGCGAAATTGCGTTTTATCGCCACTGTGCGTAATAAAGTCGTGCATGAGGACAACTATAAGCTGGATGATCGAAAAGGTTTCATGGCAGCGTGTGATGACTGTGAAAAAGAGTTAACGCCAAGAAGTTCCCGTTTTATTTGGCGAACCGCTATTTTGCTAATGGCGCTAATCACACTCGCTGCACTCGGTTTTTACTACATGCATTGGGACATCTTGTCAGAGCACATACAGTAAACCTAAAAATTGAGAAATAAAAAAGGACGCGAAAGCGTCCTTTTTTATTTTTAATCAGTGACTTAGTACATCATTGGCAGTGTCATTAAACCCACAACCACTGCAATCATAACCAGCCCTTGTTTTTGAGAAGATGAAATCATAACACTACCTCTTAAATCTTTGATGAACTCGATGGAGTAAATATAGCACTGTTTTTGGCTGTTGATCAACGTATCTGTAGAAAACTTTTCAAAACTCATACTTAACTTGGTTGTTTTTACTTTAAATTGACCAATAAAACAGTGTTTTTTGGGCTGTATTTAAAGTGTTCGCTTTGGGTCTTAATTATGCTTTTGTGTTTTAAGTTATTGATTTTGATGCGTTGTAAATGGTTAATAAGTGGCTGTTATATTGTTTTTTGTCTCAGTTTGGTGGTTGATTTGGTATTTTGTCTGTATTTCTCAAAAGTTGAGAAAAGTGAGTGTTGTGTTATGGCGGTGGTTAATGAAGGCACTAGGATGGTGCAAGAATTTCTTATCTGATGAGAAAATCTGGCAAGGAAGTATAATTGGTGGGTCGTGGAGCGGCTAATGGTGTTTTTGCCCTCATTAACGTTAATGTGTTTTATTTATCATTGGGTTACGTTGTTTTAATGATATTTTTAATACAAACAAATCTACTTGGAGAGTGATGTTTAGATGGGCTTATCATGGCATTCTTTCCCATATCAGGATGAATAGGGGTAACCAGACTTTTTGTGGTTGATGTTTGTCCGTGTTGATGGTCATACACACAAGTTGGCTTTTTTACACACACTATGAAATCGTGTGAGCACTAACCACGAATTCCAATCCACATTATTTTTGCTAGCGCTAGAGAGGGTTACAAAATGTTTCGAATCGCTAGCGAGATCCAACTTTCGTAGATTGTGTCTTTACATCAAAACTGGTCTACCTAGACTAGCGGCGAGTTTAAGTAAAAGGTATGTACGGCATGTGGAGTTGGCTGGCGATAGGGTTATCAGGTATGTATTCCGTGTTGGGTGCAAAGCAAGCGAACCCGACACAATCCTTAGTGTTTAAAATCTTTACGCTATTACTTCTTCTTATTTTGGTGCTAACCCAAGGGCCGTCGGCCGATCACAGCTACTGGATTGCTGGTGGTTTGGTGGTTTCTATGTTCGCCGATACGCTGCATTCGTTTAAAACACGTAAGCTGATCTATTTTGCTGCCTATCTCGCAGCGCAAGTGTGCTACAGCAAATCTTTTTGGGTTCAGCTCAATGGCGATATCGTGTGGTGGTTGCTGGCTTTGTTGCTTGCCGCCAGTATCGTGGCGTTTTTCCTTCTTTTACCGCAGTTAGATTCGCTCGTTTTTCCCGTTGTGACTATGGGCATAATGCTAGTGCAGCTCGCTTGGGCAGCCGGTGAGGTTTGGCTGCAAACGCCTAGCTACGCGAATGCCATTGGCTTTAGTGGCACCGTCATCATGACGTATTCCGCGCTCGCTTACGCCATACACGGATTCCGTAAACCAATGAAGCGCGCGTATGTTTGGGTAAGTGGTAGCTACTTTCTTGCTCATGCACTCATTGTTGCTTCTATCATTTACTAACGTAAGTCAAAGCAGTGCTCGACGATTTCAGTACACTGGTCGGGTTCTATTTGCTAACTGGAGTTAATGATGAGTGACATTCATGCTCACAACTTACTAAACCTACTACGTGAAACCCCAATGAGCCGCGACGAGCTCGCACAACATTTTGGCGCAGACGTACGTTTTCATACCTGTAAGTTGAATGATCTAGACTTAGATGCATTGCTAACCTTTTTATTACAGCGCGATAAGGTTCGCGAACTCGAAGGCAAGTTCGTCGTCAACATGGCGCGTATTTGCAACCATTAAGCGGCGTCTGAGGTTGTTTCGGTAATCGAGGGCGAATTATCTGATTTCGCCCTTAGCCGTATACTCGCACAATCTCCTTACTATACACTGGTCGCCATTTTTTTCGTCGAGGCCAGAACATGGATATTCTTTCTGCAGCGACCATGCTGTTTCTTATCATGGACCCTCTTGGCAATTTGCCCATTGTGTTGTCCATTCTTAAACACATCGATCCCAAACGTCGTCGTAAGGTGCTCATCCGCGAGCTGATTTTTGCCTTGTTGATTTTGATGTTGTTCTTGTTCGCCGGACAAAGCATCTTGAGCTTTTTGCACGTACAGCCGGAAACTTTGAGTATCTCTGGTGGCATCATCTTATTTATCATCGCAATTAAGATGATTTTCCCAAGTGCAGGGAGCATCACCGGGTTAGCAGCGGGTGAAGAGCCGTTTATTGTGCCAATGGCAATTCCAATGATTGCTGGCCCATCAGTGATTGCCGCGTTGCTTCTGCTTTCTTCCCAGCATCCCGACAAACTGGTCGAACTTTCAGCGTCGGTGGTGATTGCGTGGGGCGCGACCTTCTTTATTTTGATGTTCTATGGCTTTTTCAATCGTCTGTTGGGCGAACGCGGTCTGAAAGCGGTGGAACGCTTAATGGGCTTGTTATTGGTGATGATTTCCACCCAGATGTTCCTAGATGGTGTGAAAAGCTATTTGGGATAAATCAAAGACAACAAAAAGCCGCTCCAGTGAGCGGCTTTCTTTATGGCGATGTTTACATCATGTGTTTACGACGAATGTCGAGTAGGGCAAAAATACCAAAAATCAAAATGGAGTACTTTTCCCAACTGCTCATCTGAATCTTATCTCCAAATGCACCAATGAAGATTGCCATTTGCAAACCGTGCATGATGAACAAGAAGGCTGTCATGATGTACAA
Organism: Vibrio sp. zbq_1; assembly: GCF_043102935.1. NCBI lineage: Bacteria > Pseudomonadati > Pseudomonadota > Gammaproteobacteria > Vibrionales > Vibrionaceae > Vibrio > Vibrio sp. zbq_1. The sequence goes on along the minus strand of NZ_JBICJH010000021.1, from coordinate 22,793 downwards.
CGCAATCGCAGCATTACCTGGAAATGGCATCACAATATTCAGAATCAAAACCAGCCAAACAAAGGCAATCGCCGCTTTAGCTAGGATAAGTAGTGCTTTCATTTAAGTGTCCTTTTAAATCGAGGCGTTAGGCTGAGGTACGTTCATACAGACGGTAACTGACTTGGCCTGCGGTTTTTTCTCTGTGCAGGTGCCAATTTTCCGGAAGCCCGGCAATGCTCAGCTCTTTTTCCGTTTCAATATAAATCATTGCATCTTCTGCAAGCCAACCGTTTTGCTCTAGCAAGGTCACGGTTTCATCCAATAGTCCCTTACGGAAAGGTGGATCGATGAAAACCACGTGATGTGGTGTGCCTGGTTGTTTCAGAAAGCTCAAGGCATCGGTATTCACCACTTGGATATTAGTGGCTTTCAACGACGCGACGTTTTTTTGTAACTGCTGAAAAGCTTGCGGGTTGAGCTCAATCATGGTCACGAGTTCTGCTTGGCGTGACGCCGATTCAAAACCTAAACCACCAGAGCCAGCAAATAAATCGAGGCATTTTGCTTGCGGCACATCTTGTGCTAACCAGTTAAACAGGGTTTCTTTCACGCGGTCAGTGGTTGGACGCAAACCTTCAGCGTCATGAACAGGGAGTTTTCTGCCTCTCCATAAACCACTAATAATGCGAACAAAGCCCGTTGTTGGCTTTTTTTGTGATGTGTTTTGCTGGCGACGTCTTACCATAGATTTTTTGACCGCTAATAAAGTGATACTATACCCAATCGCCCAAGCTTTGAGCTTGGATACAGCCCAGAAAATTCAAGATGACAGAGTGTAACACTAATAAGATTAGAATCACCTAATTGGAAAGTTTTCACAACTTTGTCATTAGCCTTTTTTAGACAGATAATAATCTTGTCAAAAAAGAGTCATTAATAGATAAAAAGACAATCTAGGATAGCCCCAGATGACGGAAAAAAAGAAGCGCGGATTACTTTCGTGGCTAGGTTTTGGTGACGAAGAACAAAGCCCAAAACCAAAAACTGAAGAAACAGTAACAGAAGAAGCAGTGGAAGCGCCTTCTGAAGAGCAGCAAACCGAAGAGTTTGCTGAGCAAGCTCAACAAACTCAAGAGCTTGAACAAGAGCCAGAAAAAGCTGAGGCTGCCCCAGTAGAAGCAGAAGCAGAAGAGCCACAAGTACCGGTTGCGCCTCGTATTCAAGAGCAAGAAAAGCCGACAGAAAGCTTCTTCGCTCGCCTTAAACGCAGCCTTAGCCGTACGAAAGCGAACATCGGTGCTGGTTTCTTTGGTCTGTTCAGCGGTAAAAAAATCGATGACGACCTATTTGAAGAGCTAGAAGAGCAACTGCTCATTGCCGATGTGGGCATGGACACCACCACAAAAATCATCAACAACCTGACAGAAAAAGCCTCTCGTGGTGATCTGAAAGATGGCGAAGCTCTTTATGGTCTGCTGAAAGAAGAAATGGCGGAGATTCTATCTAAAGTAGAACAGCCTCTAGAGATCGACAGCAGCAAAACACCTTATGTCATCTTGATGGTTGGTGTGAATGGTGTGGGTAAAACCACCACCATCGGTAAACTTGCGAAGCAGTTCCAAAGCCAAGGCAAGAAAGTGATGTTAGCGGCTGGCGATACTTTCCGAGCGGCTGCAGTTGAGCAGCTACAAGTGTGGGGCGAGCGTAACAATGTTCCTGTGATCGCGCAGCATACTGGCGCAGACAGCGCATCGGTTATCTACGATGCGATTGAAGCGGCAAAAGCGCGTGGCGTCGATGTGGTTATTGCCGATACGGCGGGTCGTCTACAAAACAAAGCCAACCTAATGGAAGAGCTACGCAAGATTGTGCGTGTGATGAAGAAAATTGATGATTCTGCACCACATGAAATCATGCTGACGCTGGATGCAGGTACTGGCCAAAATGCGATTAGCCAAGCGAAACTTTTCAGTGATGTAGCTCCTCTAACCGGGATTACATTGACTAAGCTGGATGGTACAGCGAAGGGCGGCGTTATTTTCGCTATCGCTGATCAGTTTAGTATTCCAATTCGCTACATTGGTGTAGGCGAAGGCATTGAAGACTTGCGTCCTTTTGAAACTCAAGAGTTTATCGACGCTTTGTTTAGCCGTGAAGAGTAATTGAAGTTAGAGGAAATCAACGGTGATCAAATTTCAACAAGTGAGTAAAGCTTACCGAGGTGGTCGACAAGCACTACAGAAAGTCGATTTTCACCTGAGGCGCGGAGAAATGGCGTTTTTAGGCGGGCACTCCGGCGCCGGTAAAAGTACCTTGTTGAAATTGATATGTGCGATAGAGCGTCCGACCGATGGCAAAATCCATTTCAATGGTCACGACATCACGCGCATTCCAAGCAAAGACATTCCATTTTTGCGCCGCAATATAGGGATTGTCTTTCAAGACCACCGTCTATTAATGGATCGCAGTGTGTACGACAACGTCGCACTGCCGATGCGTATTGAATCGATTTCCGAAACTGAAATTAAGCGTCGCGTTTCTGCGGCGTTAGACAAAACGGGCTTACTCGATAAAGCCCGTTGTTTGCCGAGCCAGCTCTCTGGTGGTGAACAACAACGCGTTGGTATTGCCCGTGCAGTGGTAAACCGACCAACGTTATTAGTGGCAGATGAGCCAACGGGTAACCTTGACCCAGAATTATCCAACCGTGTGTTGCGTTTATTCGAAGAATTTAACCGTGCGGGCGTGACCATCCTACTTGCCACGCACGATGTTGGGTTAGTAAACACTCGCCCACAATATCGTCATTTTGAATTGAACCAAGGCTTCCTAAGTGAGGTAGAAGACTATGGCAGGTAACAAGCACTCCCAAAAAAAAGGGAAAGGCCGCAGTGCCAAGCGTGCAAATACCGATGGTTTTTTCTCTGTTCATGCAAAACAAGCAAAATCCTCTTTTAGCGCCTTATGGCAACGACCACTAGGCAACATTCTGACTCTAGCGGTGATCTCCATGGCACTTGCCATGCCAGCTTGTTTGTATCTATTGGGCAAAAACGTGGCAGGCGCTGCCGAAGATGTGGCATCTCCCTCGCAAGTTAGTGCTTACTTAGTGGAAGGCATGCCGGATGCGCGTGTGATGGTTCTCAAAGATCAAATTGAAACTTGGCCTCTTGTAAAAGAAGTGGAATATATTTCTCCACAGCAAGGTTTGGCCGATTTAAGCCAGTACGCGGGTTTTGACCAAGCACTGAGCTTGCTAAGCGGTTATGCATTACCAGGCGTGTTGGTGATTACGCCAGAATCTGATATCAAAACAGACATTCAAGCCCTAGCAAAAGAAGTAGGTCAACAACAAGATGTGACCGATGTTAGGCTAGATGAAGACTGGCTTGCGCGCTTAAATGCCATCAAAACACTAGCAGGCATTATTGTCGTGACTCTGACAATCCTGATGTTGGGTGCGGTATTTTTAATCGTTGGTAACACATTACGTTTTAATGTACTGGCGAATAAAGAAGAGATTCAAACCATGAAGCTTATCGGTGCGACCGACGGCTTCATTTTGCGTCCGTACCTATACACAGGCATGTGGTTTGGTGTATTAGGTGCTGTCATTGCATGGTTTGTCACGGCGTTAGTGACCATTGTGATGAACAGCGCTGTAGAAGATCTTGCCGCGTTGTACGACAGCCAATTCCGTTTGATTGGCCTAAGTTGGGATGAATCTTTGCTGCTGATTATCACCGGTAGCCTTTTAGGTTGTATTGCCGCGCGCATTTCAGCGCAGCGTCACTTAAAAGAAATTGAACCAGTTTAAGTGATGAAGGTCTTATACTTGGAATTTATTAGCACAAGCTAATTTTTACCTCTTGTTTAGACCAATTGTTTATGGATAATTGCTCGCCCTTCTTGAAACTTGTTCATTTTGAGTTCAAGATATCGAAGCTAAATTGCAATGTAATGCTCCAGATCAGAGATTGATGAGGAATTGAATGACAAAAGAAGCGTATCCGATGGCTCTAGTCACGCAAGATAGCCTTGATAGCTATATTCGATCTGTAAACAGCTACCCAATGCTGACAGCAGACGAAGAGCGTGAACTGGCAGAACGATTACACTACAAAGGTGAGATTGAGGCTGCGAAAGGCCTGATCCTGTCACACCTAAGATTCGTTGTTCACGTTGCTCGAGGTTACTCAGGCTACGGTTTGCCAATGGCAGATCTAGTGCAAGAGGGCAATATCGGTCTAATGAAAGCCGTTAAACGTTTTAACCCAGAAGTGGGCGTACGTTTGGTGTCTTTTGCTGTTCACTGGATCAAAGCAGAGATCCATGAGTACGTACTACGTAACTGGCGTATCGTTAAAATTGCAACAACTAAGGCGCAGCGTAAATTGTTCTTCAATCTACGCAAATCGAAAAAACGCTTAGGTTGGTTTAACAATGGCGAAGTCGAAACCGTAGCTCGTGAGTTGGGCGTAGAACCTTCCGAAGTTCGTGAAATGGAATCACGTCTTGCGGCGGTTGATTCAACGTTTGATATGCCAACTGACGATGATGACAGTGCGACTAGTTCATACACTGCACCGATGCTGTACCTAGAAGACAAATCGTCGGACGTGGCTGACAACATCGAAGCTGCAAACTGGGAAATGCACACCAACAATCGTCTTGGTCACGCACTAGCAAGCCTAGATGAGCGTAGCCAACGCATTGTGCGCTCTCGTTGGTTAGACGATGAGAAAGCAACATTGCAAGACTTGGCTGATGAGTTTGGCGTTTCTGCAGAGCGTATTCGTCAGTTAGAAAAGAATGCGATGAAGAAGCTGAAACTGGCCGTTGGTGAGTTCTAACTTCAGCCTCTAATATAAAGTAAGATTTTCATAGAAAGCCGAGATCATGTGATCTCGGCTTTTTTATTTTCGATCGAAAATAGGTAGCGTTTGCGATCTAAATTTTCTGTGCTACCTGTGCATAACTCTGTGAAGTAATTATTTATCAACTGTTCGAAACCCAGACAAAATAAGGGTGATAGCGGTTTTATCGCTTGGGGATAGTTATAAATATACACACAGCTAGATCAGGATCATCACTACATCTTGTGGATCAAAAGATCCAAATATACTTTATCAACGCAATTCACAGCTTTATCCACAAATGGTTGGAATGTGTACAATTTTAAAAGCCCTGATTATCCTTGTGTCTAAGTTTACCACTGGATAGGTTACAATGGCGGCAGTATACCCAAATGACTTTCTCCGACTTAATACACCGAGCGACAGAGTGTTTAGCTCGGGTGCCAAGGTTATTTGGGTATATTCATAACGACAAAATGAGAAAGTAAATGGACCAGTTTCAGCATATCGATGTACAAGGTGCACAGGCTTTGCTTGAGCAGGGCGAGGCAAAGCTTGTAGATATTCGTGATCCTCAATCGTTTGCCGTCGCACATGCTGAGTCGGCTTATCATCTAACCAACGATACGATTGTGGCGTTTATGGAAGATGTAGAGTTTGAACAACCGATCCTCGTGATGTGTTATCACGGAATTAGCAGCCAAGGCGCAGCACAATATTTAGTTAACCAAGGCTTCGAACAGGTGTACAGTGTAGACGGTGGCTTTGAAGCCTGGCAGCGAGCACAACTACCGATAGTGAGAAGTTAATGAAGAGATTGGTAACGTTAAATAATCCACGAATGGCGCAAGCCTTTATCGATTATATGGCCTCTCGTCAGATAGATATTGAGATGATGCCCGAAGGTGAAGGACAATTTGCACTTTGGCTTACGGACAGCCAGCATGAAGTTGAGGCAGAAGCCGAACTGAAGCAATTTTTGGCGAATCCATCCGCTAGCAAATACAGCGCCGCTTCCTGGGACGTTGCCGATACTCGTAAGAGCCAATTTCATTACGCTAGCCCAAGCATCATGGGAATGATCAAAGCCAAAGCCGGTCCAGTGACCTTATTGATCATGACCGTATGTGCCGTGATTTATGGTTTGCAGATGTTAGGCTTTGGAAATGGGGTATTTGCTCTGTTGCACTTTCCCGCGTTTGAAGGCCAGCAATGGCAATTATGGCGTTGGGTGAGTCATGCATTGCTGCATTTCTCGGTAACACACATCATCTTTAACTTGTTGTGGTGGTGGCAACTTGGTGGCGATATTGAACGTCGCCTTGGTTCTGGTAAGTTACTGCAAATCTTTGTGGTGTCTGCGGCACTCTCTGGTGCTGGTCAGTTCTATGTTGAAGGTGCAAACTTCGGTGGGTTATCTGGTGTTGTGTACGCGCTACTCGGTTATTTGTGGGTTTTGGGTTACCGCTTACCTCATTTAGGTTTAACGCTGCCGAAATCCATCATCGGTTTTATGTTGGTGTGGCTGGTACTTGGTTTTGTGCAACCGTTTATGGCCATTGCCAATACGGCTCACTTAGCTGGCTTGTTGGCCGGGATGGCGATTGCGCTGTTCGACTCGGGCAAGCAGAAATACCAACAACAAGCGTGATAGCAAAAACAAAAAAAGACCGCTCGAAAGCGGTCTTTTTGTATCTAAAGCAGCGTTATTTACTGATAGAGGTATTTGGTAAACAGCAAATCAGCAATGACGGTTTTTCCGGTCTCTGGCAGTAAGGTTTCGTTTAGCTCTTTCACCAACGTTTTGCGTAGGTCTTCTCGGCCAGCAAGCGACTTGATCGTATCTTCGGTTTGTTTGCCTAGGAGTTCGATGACTGCATCGCGAATCAAGGGTTGATGGTGCTCAACAATCGCTAGGTCTTGTTGGCTCATCACCATGATGTCGATACGCACTTGTACATAGCCTAATTTTTTACCTTTGGTGTAAAAGTTAGTGGTTAAATCTGGCTCTAGGGTGAAGTACGCTAATTTTGGTCCAGTCTCTTCCGTTTCAGCCCAACTTGGTGCGGAGATCAGGATTGTTAACGCAAAAATAATTTGGGCTACATAACGTTTGTACATATTTCTAACTTTTCTTTCTCTGGATCGCGATATTCGAATCGCTTCAGTCTTGATACAATAGACCGTCTATAACAAATAACGGAACTTACGGTTTCAATAAGACGGTAAGTTGTTGCTTTATTGTACGCATAAAGCCTCCAATTGAATACTAGTATGAATCAGCCAACATCACTCTATCTTGCTTCTTTATTGGAAGTAGAGTGGCAAAAGCCCGAAGAATTTGAATTTCCAAACGAATTTGCCAAGCATTGGCTGGAAGAACAAGGGTCTTTGTCACGTCGTTTAAAGCAGCACTGTCAGGAATTGACAGTAGAACTGCTGCAAAATCATATCGTCACAGCGAAGACACTGAAATCGGATGAAAGTCAGTTACTGTCTGAGCAAGATTGCCTCCTAAGAGAGGTCGTCCTGTGTGGAGACGACTGCCCTTGGGTTGTTGGTCGTACTTTGATCCCACGTACTACGTTGGTCGATCAGCAATACGACTTAGCGCAGCAAGGCGATATCCCACTAGGGCTCACCGTCTTTAGCGCCGATAATGTCGAGCGCGACTCGCTACAAATGGGTTGGGTTCACTTGCCTCAAGGTCGTTTTCTCGCACGACGCTCAAGGTTGTGGATGAATCACAAACCTATGTTAGTCGCTGAGTTATTCTTATCGAATTCACCTATTTACGCCAAGGAGAGAGTGTAAATGTCCGCAGAAAAAGCCAAAGCATATTGGCAGCTGATGCGAATGGATCGCCCAATTGGTTCACTATTGTTGTTGTGGCCAACGGTTTGGGCTCTGGTCATTGCAGCCCAAGGCATACCGAGTTGGGATGTGCTCATTGTATTTGTGTTGGGTGTATTTTTAATGCGTAGCGCAGGCTGCGTCATTAACGATTTTGCAGACCGTAAAGTCGATGGTCATGTGAAGCGTACTAAACAGCGTCCATTGCCTTCGGGTAAGGTCACGGCGAAAGAGGCGATTGGCTTATTTTTGGTGTTGGCCGTGAGCTCATTCTTACTTGTGTTGACCATGAACCCCTTAACGATTCAGCTCTCTTTTGCGGGCCTTGTCTTAGCCTTTATCTACCCTTTTATGAAACGTTACACGCATATCCCGCAGCTGTTTTTGGGATTAGCGTTTAGCTGGGCGATTCCTATGGCATGGGCGGCACAAACCGGTGAGCTACCAGTGATGGTTTGGTTTGTGTTTGTGATTAATGCATTGTGGACGATTGCCTACGACACTCAGTATGCAATGGTGGATCGCGATGACGATTTAAAAATCGGTATCAAATCGACAGCGATTCTGTTCGGTCGCCACGACAAGTTAATTATTGGAGTGTTACAGTTAGTGACGTTGGCGATGTTGGTGGGGCTAGGGCAGTTTTATCAATTAGGCCAAAGTTACTACTGGACGGTTCTGATTGCCGCATCATTGTTTGTTTATCAGCAGCATTTGATCCGCCACCGCGAGCGCGATTTGTGTTTCAGAGCTTTCCTTAACAACAACTACGTTGGCATGGTGATAGCGATAGGTTTATTAGTCGCGTTCTGGTAATCAATCCGAAGATCAAAAAAGGCATCCAATTGGATGCCTTTTGTTTTTTTGTGTTTGTTATGCCTGAAGTTGGTGGATACTTTCTTCGATGGTCAACTTCACTTCTGGGTACAGCAGCGTAAACAGTAGCTTGGCAAATTTCTGCGTTTTCTTCTTATCGCAGTTACCGTCGCTATCGAGGTACTCTTGCTGTTTGAGCGTATTGAACATGGCGGTAAACACACCTTTGTCGAAGAACTCCGGCGCGTTGATACCGTGCAGGCGACCTAAACGTTGCGCGATGTCTTGGCTCTTCTGTTCCAGATCTGATTTACCCAATTCAGGGTACGCAACCAATAGGTTCATGGCGATTGAGTAACGCTGCAGCGTCTCAGTAATCGTGCGACCAAGTAGAACCAGCGGTTGGTTGTTTGATTGGTTGATTTCCAATTTGTTGCCATCAAGACAGATCATTTTCTGCTCGGCAAACTCATTCAACGTTTTCACCACAAGGTCGTTTAAATCTTCTTCTTGGTAGCTTAGGAACAGCTCTTTCTTCAAGAATGGGTAGATTTGCGCAACGTTCTCTTGGATTTTCTCCACGGTGAGATTGCGCTGACGAATAATCATCTGGGCAATCAACGATGGCAGCGCAAACAAGTGAATGATGTTGTTGCGATAGTAAGTCATCAGAATCGATTGACTACGATCCAGAGAAATGATGTCGCCCATACTGTCTGTTTCAATCACAAACTTATCTAACGAGATAGCGTGATCAACCAACTCTTCAGCACTTTCTGTTGGGATGGTTGAAGTGCTTGAGTATGGGTTGTTTTTCAGTAGCTTCAAGTAGCACTCAATCTGATTGATCAGAGAATCACGAGACAGTGCACGTTGACGAGAAGCCAACAATGCTGTTGCACAAAGCGTTAAGGCGTTTGCCGCTGCCGCATCGTTAATATGCGTCATCATCTTGTTCGCTAGCTCATTGACCACAGGATTCATCCATTGTGGTTTGCTACCGCCCATGCTATCGATGTCTTTTGTCCACTCTGGCGCGTGCTCGTTAAGGTATTGGTTGAGCTGAATAGGCTCACCGAAGTTCACGTAGCCCAAACCAAAGTTACGCAGTTTACGTAGAGTGCGCAGAACAAGACCTGCGTTCTCTTTCTCTTTACGTTTACCGCGCAGTTCTTTGGCGTAAGTGCCTACTTCCATTACGTGCTCGTAACCGATGTAAACCGGTACCAGCGTTACGGGGCGGTTTAGACCACGCAGCATCGCTTGAATCGTCATGGCCAACATACCCGTTTTCGCTTGCAGTAAACGACCGGTACGTGAGCGACCACCTTCGCTGAAGTACTCTACCGAGTAGCCTTTTGCAAACAGCTCGGCTAGATACTCGCGGAAAATCGTGGAGTACAGTTTGTTGCCTTTAAAGCTACGACGAATAAAGAACGCACCACCACGACGGAAAATCGGACCCGCAGGGAAGAAGTTCAGGTTGATACCCGCAGCAATGTGCGGTGGCACCATACCTTCATGGTACAGAACGTAAGACAGCAGTAGGTAGTCCATGTGACTACGGTGACACGGCACGTACACGATCTCATGGCCATCTTGCGCCAAGCGACGCACTGTCGAAGCGTTGTTGATGTGCAGGCCTTGATACAGTTTGGTCCACAGCCAGCTCAGGATGCGATCGCCGTTTTTCACCAGACCGTATGAGAAGTCGGCTGCGATTTCATCCATGATGTCATGGGCTTCTTTGCGCGCTTTCTCAATCGAAATGTCTTTGCTTTTTGCCTCGTCTTCAATCGCTTGTTCAATTGCAGGTGACTTTAACAGGCGAGCAAACAGCACTTGGCGTTGCGGTAGGTTTGGACCTGATGCCGCCAATTTTTGACGAGAAAAGTGGATACGTGCCACGCGCGCTAATTTATGCGCAATAGCACTGTCTGTACCGTGAGAGTCCGCCATATAACGCAGTGAAACCACCGGGCTAAAGCGCACCAAACAGTCACGACCTGCTGCCATTACCGCTTTCGCTTTTTGTGGCCCATTCATTGGTTGCAGGTACGGGCGATGGCTCTCTTCTTTACCTGGTTTGCGTCCCCAAAGTACGGTCGCCGGGATCATCTGCACATCAAGCTCGCTATCAAGTTTGTGCAGTTCCAGCAGCTCAGTAAATAGAGAAACAGAATCTGTCGGGATGTCGTTGTCATTACCCATCACGGTTGGACGTGAGGCAATAAAGACGAAACGATTAAGCGTTTTGCCATTGATTTCCAGCGGACTGAGCGGGTCTGGTAGCCCAAGGCTCATGGCTTGTTTTTGCAGTGTCAGCAAATCCACGTTCGAACGGAACGGCAAGGCATACACAATCGGCTTAGTTAGGTCGATGTTGAGATCGTCAATCGGATTCGATGGGATTGTGGTGCCCTTTACCATTACCGATAAAGGTAGTTTTAGTAATGAACGTGAAAATGATTGTCCAGAAGACATAAAGTTCACAGCCTCAATAGGTATTCAAACAGGCCCAACCTTAGTTCTGTGTCCGCGTGGCTCAACTTCTTGGCAAAGAAATGAGTACGGCAATAGAAATAAGCCTAGGCAATAAATTTTAAGCGCAGCAAGGATACCAGAAACTGGTCAAACCTTTTAATTTTATTGAGTGGAAATTAGTCGAACTCCTAAGTTGTTGCTTTACTTTGATTAACTTTAGACACGGTGTTTTAAACGCGCTTTGCGCCACAGTTTGTGGGCAAGTTCAGAAAGCGAAGCAAATAAATTAAAAAACAACCAATTGGGTTTCCATTTGACCATTTACTGGATATACTCACAGTTAACTGTATAAAAAGACAGGTGAGACATGAAGCCGTTAACGCCACGCCAACAACAAGTCTTCGATTTGATTAAAAGCAAAATCGATGACACCGGAATGCCACCAACTCGTGCAGAGATTGCGCGTGAGCTTGGCTTCCGCTCTGCGAATGCCGCAGAGGAACACCTAAAAGCGCTTGCTCGTAAGCAAGCCATTGAAATTATTCCGGGCGCATCGCGTGGGATCCGAATCCTGCTTGAAGATGCGGCCAATGACGAACAGGGCTTGCCTCTGATTGGTCAAGTCGCTGCGGGTGAGCCGATTCTGGCTCAAGAGCACGTAGAAGCGCACTACCAAGTTGACCCTGCGATGTTCAAGCCGCAAGCGGATTTCTTACTTCGCGTAAATGGCGAAAGTATGAAAGACATCGGTATTATGGACGGTGATTTGCTTGCTGTGCACAAAACACAAGATGTTCGCGATGGTCAGGTTGTCGTTGCTCGTGTTGATGACGATGTGACCGTCAAGCGCTTGGAACGTAAAGGTTCAACCGTTTTACTGCATGCAGAGAATGAAGAGTTCGCACCGATTCAAGTGGACTTAACGTCTCAGCATCTGACTATTGAAGGCTTAGCCGTTGGTATTATTCGCAATACCGATTGGATGTAAGTTTATCGCAACAGCCCAGCTTCGCTGGGCTGTTGCCTATTTGTCTTAGCACTTTTTTCTCATCCGCTTTGATTTCCTGCTCGCAGTTTATTTCTCATATTCTTGTCGGCTCTCTCTGTGCTTGATAATGTAATTGATATTCATTATCATCTTTTCCAGTGTCCACTCTTTCTCACTGGCGCAGGAAATGCCCATGTCTAAGTCAAAACATCAAGTTCCTAATCATCTATTGAAGCCTTTGCTATTACGCAGCCGTGAAAGCATGGTCGACAATGGTTTGGTGTATGACCCCATTGCAGCGAAAGCTTGTCTAAGCTGCAAGATGGCACCTGATTGTTTAAGTGGTGATGTCGCGCAAAAGCAGTTGCTACACGTGACGTTGACTCAACTGTGCGACCAACAGGTAACGCAGTTTTTGCAGCAAAATCCGGACGCTTGGATCATCAATGTTGGAGCTGGACTCGATACCCGTTTTTACCGTTTGGATAACGGCCGCTGTCACTGGATTGAATTGGATGTTACGGAGAATCTAGTTTGGCGTCAGCGTCTATTCCATAAAAACGAACGCTACGAACATCGCAGTGGGAGTGTGGAAGATATGTCGTGGCTCGAATCTCTGACCATTCCAGATAAATCACCCGTATTGATTCTGTGCGAAATGGCATTGTTGGATTGCTCTGAGCGACATGTTGCGCGGTTTATTCAAAACTTAGGTCGCCATTTTATCTCAGCTGAGGTTTGTATGGTACTCGCTGGAGACTTAACAGAAAGCAAGTGGGGGCAAAAGCTTGGTTCGGATTGCTATGCCCATGGATTTGAGGCACCGGCGGAACAAGTTCTGAGATGGTTGCCGTGGGCACAATGGGTGAAAGCGTTCTCGCCATTCGACCGATTCTGTTCACGATGGAAAGCTTGGCAACGCTGGCTCAATAAAATTCCAATGCTAAAGCACCGTCTCACGCCAGTGCTTGTTCACATCAAGTGGTAATTGGCTAGTCATTAAGCACTCAGGTACACTCGTCGATCTAAACAACGAGGTGCCTGTGACAAACTCTATTTTCTCTCCTTTATCGAATCCTCAAGTACATCGTCAAGTCTTAGCTTTAGCTATACCTATGGTGCTGTCGAATATTACTGTTCCATTGCTCGGTTTGGTCGATGCTGCGGTGATTGGTCATCTAGACCACGCTTGGTATTTGGGCGGTGTTGCGTTGGGCAGTACCATGATCAGCGTGACGTTCTGGCTGCTCGGCTTCTTACGCATGTCGACGACTGGCCTAGCGGCGCAGTCTTACGGTGGTGAAGACAAAAAACAGCTCGCCTTGGTGTTCATGCAGGGCTCATTCATGGCTTTGCTGTTTGCTTTGGTTTTCTTAATAGCCCATAACCCACTTGCTGATCTGATTTTTGGCTGGAGTGATGCCAGTGCCGAAGTGAAGCACTACGGCATGCAATATTTCTCTATCCGTGTGTGGAGTGCCCCCGCAGCTCTAATGAACTTTGTGTTGTTGGGCTGGCTGCTCGGCACGCAAAACTCCAAAGCGCCTATGTGGATGGTGATCATCACCAATGTCACCAACATCGCTCTCGATTTGTTATTTGTGATGGGCTTAGGTTGGAAAGTTGAAGGTGCTGCGCTTGCATCCGTGATTGCTGATTACTCAGGCATGGCGTTTGGTTTGGTCTGCGTGTGGAAGACATGGCAAGCACGTCAGTTGCCGTCACCCAAGCAATTACTTGCTGACACTCAGCATGGGCTAGGGCGATTTGTGAAACTCAATCGCGATATCTTTCTTCGTTCATTATGTTTGCAAGCTGCGTTTAGCTTTATGACGTTTCAGGGCGCGAGCTTTGGTGATGATGTTGTCGCGGCAAACGCTGTGTTGATGAGCTTCTTGATGATGATTTCCTACGGCATGGATGGTTTTGCCTACGCGATGGAAGCGATGGTGGGGAAAGCGATTGGCGCGAAAGACCGAGCTCAGCTTAGTGATTCTCTGAGCGGGACATTCTTTTGGAGTCTGATCATCTGCTTAGGGCTTACTGCGGTATTTGGCTTAGCGGGATCGAATTTGATCGCCATGATCACTTCTATTGCGATTGTGCAGCAGCAAGCAGCGATCTATCTACCTTGGCTGGTGGTGATGCCGTTGACATCTATGTGGTGTTTCTTATTCGATGGCATTTTTGTTGGTGCCACCAAAGGTAAAGATATGCGGAACAGTATGTTCGTGGCGACTTGCTGTTTCTTCGTAATCTTCTTTTTGTTCTCTGGCTGGCAAAACCATGCACTGTGGTTTGCGATGACCAGCTTTATGGCAATGCGAGGGATTGGTCTTGGAGTAATATTCTTCTATCAATGGCGTAAAGGAACGTTCCTCGCGTAAATAAAAACAGCAGGTCGAAAACCTGCTGTTTTTGCATTTGGATCATGGCAACCCAAATACTCATTTAACCTCATTATCTCAGCATTGTATGGCTACTAGAACAATCGGTTCAGCCCATTTAATGCCGCTACACGATAGGCTTCAGCCATGGTCGGGTAGTTGAAAGTAGTATTCACGAAATATTCAATCGTATTGGCTTGGCCTTTTTGTTCCATGATGGCTTGACCAATGTGGATGATTTCCGCTGCACGTTCACCAAAGCAGTGAATGCCGAGAATTTCCTTGGTTTCACGATGGAACAAAATTTTCAAACTGCCGACATCTTTGCCTGCAATTTGCGCACGGGCCAGATGCTTGAAAGAAGAGCGGCCAACTTCATAAGGCACTTTCGCTGCCGTCAGTTCTTGTTCTGTTTTACCAACAGAGCTGATTTCTGGAATGGTGTAGATGCCTGTTGGAATGTCTTCAATCAGATAGTTTTCAGCCTGACCTTTGGTGATCGCTTGTGCGACAAAGCGTCCTTGGTCGTAGGCTGCGCTCGCAAGACTAGGGTAACCAATCACATCACCCACTGCGTAAATGTGCTCAACCGCCGTTTGGTAGTTGCGGTTCACTTTAAGCTGGCCGCGAGAATCCGATTCTAGACCGACGACATCCAAACTGAGTTTGTCGGTGTTACCGGTTCTGCCGTTCGCATACAGCAAACAATCGGCGCGCATTTTCTTGCCTGACTGCAGGTGAATAATGACGCCATCTTCTGTGCCTTCGATTTTCTCGTAGGTTTCGTCGTTACGAATGACAACGCCGCTATTCCAGAAGTGGTAAGACAGCGCATCAGACACTTCGTTATCCAAGAATTCCAACAAACGATCTCGGGTATTGATCAGGTCGGTTTTCACACCAAGTCCGCGGAAGATAGAGGCGTACTCACAACCGATAACGCCTGCACCATAAATGATGATATGACGAGGGTCGTGTTTCAGGCTCAGGATAGAGTCACTGTCGTAGATTCGTTCATGCAAGAAGTCGACATCGCTTGGTCGGTAAGGACGAGAGCCCGTCGCGATGACAAATTTATCGGCCGAGTAGGTTTCTTCCGTACCGTCATTTTGCATTACCGCGATAGAGTGCGTATCAATAAAACGTGCAGTACCGAACAGCAGCGTGCAGTCATTGCGGTCGTAAAACCCCTGACGAAGGCGAGTCTGTTTATCGATGACCGTTTTCGCATGGCCTAAAATGTCAGAAAATGTTGCATGAAGGCTGGTGTTGTTTCTGCAAAATAGCGGGTTGCTATTGAATTCGATGATACGGCTTACTGCATGGCGCAGCGCTTTCGATGGAATGGTTCCCCAGTGCGTACAGCCGCCGCCCACACTGCTTTCTTTCTCGACGATGGCAACATTCAGTCCCGCTTTGGTTAACCCCATTGCAGCCCCTTCTCCGCCAGGGCCACTACCAATTACGATCACGTCATAGTGATTAACATGCGCCATGATGCCTTCCTTGTTATATTTGCTTAACATTGCTTTAGCGCGATTTTAACTCATTTGCTCTATACGTACACGTAATGGCTGCGAGAGAGTGGAAGTGATCACGCAGAATCGAACAAAAGGATGAATTGGTATGTTGTATGTCTATAAATTGACTCGAGAACATTGCAATTAGATGCATGCCAATAGTAACGTTCTCGCCGCTTACCTCAGGTGAGGCAACATATCTTTCTCCGTAGGGGGGAATTGCGTTATATTGAAGCTCTTGTACCCTACAGAAAAGAGCAAGTTAAGAATGAAATCGATGGGAATCCGCGCGCAACAAAAAGAGAAGACACGTCGATCACTGATCGATGCGGCATTTAGTCAATTAAGTGCGGATCGCAGCTTTTCCAGTCTCAGCTTGCGAGAAGTTGCCCGAGAGGCAGGAATTGCACCCACTTCTTTTTATCGTCACTTCAAAGACATGGATGAGCTAGGCTTAACAATGGTTGATGAAGGCGGTTTACTATTACGTCAACTGATGCGTCAGGCACGTCAACGTATTGTCAAAGAAGGCAGTGTGATTCGAACTTCGGTTGAAACCTTTATGGAATTCATTGAAAGTAGCCCTAACGTATTCCGCTTATTATTGCGTGAGCGCTCTGGCACTTCTTCTGAATTTCGTACTGCCGTCGCTCGAGAAATCCAGCATTTTGCGGCAGAATTAACCGAGTATTTAATGAGCACCGGTATGACCAGAGAAGAGGCGTATACTCAAGCAGAGGCGTCGGTGACTTTGGTCTTTAGTTCGGGTGCTGAAGCTTTAGATTTAGATCGACGTGAGCGCGATGAACTCGCCGAGCGATTGATCATGCAATTGCGAATGATAGCCAAAGGGGCTTATTGGTATCGCAAAGAACGTGAACGTAACCGATTAAAAGGCGGGATAGAATAATGTCGAATGGAAATAAATCTGAAAAGAAAACGCTGATTTTGGCACTGGTTGCAGGTATGTGTGGTGATGCTTTATTGTCATGGTTGACCATGAGTGAAGTGTCTTTCTCAATCTTCCCATTGATTGCACTCGTACTGGCTGTACAAGCTCTTTACCAAGAGTACTTAAACAACCCGGTATCGGAAGATATTCCGTTAGTGGGCTTAGCGTGTTTCTTTGTTGGTGCCTTTGGTCACTCTGCGTTTATCAAAGCGCAATACCCAGAAGCAGGCTCAAATTTCTTCGCAATCATGGTGTCGATGATCCTATTGGCATGGATTGGTAAAAAGCTGGGTTTCATGGAAAAGAAAACTTCTGCTGAATAATTGAAAAAATTCCGACAAAAAAGCGAGCTATTAAGCTCGCTTTTTTTATGTCTTTCGCTGGTGGCTTACGCTTTACGTTCTAGTAAAACGCCCGCTTCCATGTGGTGGGTGTAAGGGAATTGGTCGAACAGAGCAAAGCGCGTCACATTGTGAGTTTCGCTTAGAATGTCCAAGTTCTCTTTTAGTGTTTCTGGATTACAAGAGATGTACATGATGCGCTCGTAGCCCTGCACCATTTTGCACGTATCCACATCCATACCTGCACGTGGTGGATCGACAAAAATCGTGTTGCAGTTGTAGCTCTTCAGGTCGACACCATTGTCTTTTAAACGACGGAATTCGCGCTTACCTTCCATTGCTTCTGTAAATTCTTCTGCCGACATACGGATGATTTGTACGTTGTCGATCTTGTTCGCTGCAATGTTGTATTGTGCTGATTCTACCGAAGGCTTAGCAAGCTCAGTAGCAAGTACACGGTCGAAGTTTTGCGCTAATGCTAACGAGAAGTTGCCGTTACCACAGTAAAGCTCTAGTAGGTCGCCAGTGCTCTCTTGAGTACAGTCAACCGCCCATTCCAACATCTTCTCTGCGACTTTGCCATTCGGTTGGGTGAAGCTGTTTTCAACTTGCTGATAGATGTAGCTTTGGCCATTTACGTCCAGTTTTTCGATCACGTAGTCACGGTCTAGGATAATTTTCATCTTACGTGCGCGGCCAATGATGTTGAGGTTGAAACCTTCGTCATTGAGGCGCTGTTTCAGCGCTTTCGCGTTTTCAATCCATTCCTCATCTAATTGACGATGGTAAAGCAGAGAAACCAGAATCTCACCGCTTAGCGTCGATAGAAAATCGACTTGGAATAGTTTACGGCGTAGGGATTCGTTGTCTTTCATCGCTTCAACCAATAGCGGCATCAAATCGTTGATCAGACGGCTGGCTGCTGGGAATTGGTCTACGCGGTATTTCTCACGAGTCTCTTGGTTGAACATGATGTAGTACAGGTCTTCACCTTCATGCCAAACACGGAACTCAGCACGCATACGGTAATGCTGCTCTGGTGATTCAAACACTTCCAGTTCTGGCACGTTGTATGGCGCGAACATATCAGTGAGACGTTCGACTTTTTCAGCCAGTTGTTCTTGGTAGCGTTGTGGATTTACATCAAGAGTAGCCATGATCTTACCTTTTATGGTGCATTCAATTTAAGAGCGCAGATTTTATTCAATCTCAACAGTATGTCCAGTTTTGTACGGGAATTGATTTAAAGATAGTGCGTACAGGTTGAGGAGAAAGCAAAATTAATCAAAACGTTACAATTTCTATGGGCAATATTGGCTGGACAAATAATCAATAGCTGAATAATATTTGCCTCAAGCTGGTGTCATCTAGCAATCTAGATGGCTGAAATGGGAATCTGGTGAAAATCCAGAACTGACGCGCAGCGGTAAAAGAGAACGAACGCTCATCACGACACTGCATTAGTTTATGTGGGAAGTCGAGCAACTAGGTGGTGTAAACCTCGCTCTTCAGTCCGAATACCTGCCAGCAACTGAGCCACAGCATTGGACTGCCTAAGGAGGCAGGGCTCGGAAGGAATTACGCGATTTAGGACAATACAATGAGAAAATCCGCACTGGCGATCACTTTGGCATCGCTGCTTTCACCTGTCTCTTATCTACAGGCCCAAGAAACCTCCACTGACGAAACCATCGTTGTTACGGCAAACCGTTTTGAGCAAGCCGAAAGCCGTACGTTGGCAGATGTCGAAGTAGTTACTCGACAAGACATCGATCGCATTCAAGCGAAAACCCTACCAGATGTATTGCGTCGTCTTACAGGGATTCAAGTTTCACAAAATGGTGGTCGTGGTCAGTTAGCGTCTTTATTTGTTCGTGGAACCAGTTCCGACCAAGTTTTAGTACTGGTTGATGGCGTACGTTTTGCACGAGCAGCGAAGGGCGCTGTGGACTTTAACCAAATCCCACTTACTTACGTTCAACGTATTGAGTACGTGCGTGGTGCGCGTGCGTCACTTTATGGCTCAGAAGCGATTGGTGGCGTGATCAATATCATCACCATTGCGCGTGCTGACGAAGAAGGAACGAAGTTAAGTGCGGGTTTAGGTAGTTTAGATTATCAAGAATTGAGTGTGGCATCTGGTATTAAAGTCACAGAGAGCGGCCAGCTAAATATCGCGCTTGGTAGTGAAAGTGATGATGGTTATAACGTTCGTCCTGTACCGGGAGTTAATGACGGCGATCGCCATGGCTTTGATACAAAGAATGGTCTGCTAGGTTACGTGCATAACTTCAATGACCAGTGGTCTGCATTTGGTAACCTACGTGCTTACGAAAATGTTTATCAATATGACAGCAGCTACGGCAGTCGCGGTTACTACGAAGCAGAAAAAGACGATCTTTCTGTCACTCTGGGCGGTAAGTATCAGTCTGATAATGTGATGTCAGAACTACAAGTAACAGCACAGAAACAGAAGTCTTGGAACTATGAGCAAGCAAAAGGCAAACACTCAGGTACTGAAGATGAACTTGAGCAGCAAAATGTCCAGTGGACCAACAGTTACTTGCTAAACAACAATACGACGTTGGCTGGTGGTATTGATTGGCGCAACGAGTCTTATAATGACAAGAGTGCGAATAAAACGTTTGATCGTACCAATGGCGCTCTGTTTGGTATGGCAACCACCAGTATTGATAAAGCAATGCTCGAGGGCAGTGCTCGCCTTGATGATAACGAAGAATACGGTAGTGAGTTCACTTACAGTTTAGCGGCTGGTTACCAGTTTGTACCAGAGTTTGGGGTTAAAGCCTCTTTTGGTACTGCGTTTAAGGCTCCAAACCTATATCAACAGTATGACCCAACATACGGTGAGAAAGATCTGAAGCCGGAAGAGTCAGATGCTTGGGAGTTAGCATTCAGCGGTGATGTCCAAGGCGTTTTTTGGTCCGTAACGGGTTATGACTATAAAATCACGAATCTTATCGATTACCATCCAACCACATACAAATATTTGAATGTCGATGGTGAAACACATATCCAAGGTGTGGAGCTTGTTGCTGAGTTTGATACAGGGATTGTGCAGCACCAGTTGAGTGCAGATTACAAAGATGCTGAAGACGATAAAGGGCATCAGTTGCAGCGCCGCGCTAAAGAAATGTATAAGTGGAATGCTTTAGTGAGCTTCGATAAAGTGGATTGGTCGGTTAGCTATCAGTACGTCGGTAAGCGTCCAGATGTGGATTACAGCACTTGGCCTTCACAAGATATTACGCTTTCTTCTTACTCGTTGGTTGATACGGCGGTGACTTACTATCCGAATGAGTCGACCTCTATTAGCGCTCGTATCGATAATCTACTTGATGAAGAGTATGAGATGGCAAAAGGTTACCCTGCTGCAGAGCGAGCGTACTATCTCAACGTTGGCTACGGATTCTAATCGTGAATGAGCACAAACCGCCTTCGGGCGGTTTTTAATATTTTGTGGTGGAAAATCGAATGAAGAAACCCAAGCGAGTGGTGATCAGTTGGTCCAGCGGTAAAGATTCGACATTAACGCTTGAGCGCCTTAACGAGAATCCAAATTATCAAGTTGTCGGTTTGTACACGACTTACGTAGGGAAAGAAGTCCCTTTTCAAGCAACTCCGCTTGAGGTTGTACAAATGCAAGCAGACTTACTTGCGCTTCCGCTCATTACTATCGAACTGCCTGAAGTCTTTCCGAGTAACGACATTTATCAATCAACCATCGTTAATGCATTACAAAGTAGTGGGCTGAACGTAGAAGCTGTCGCTTTTGGCGATATGTTCTGCAATGGTATTGCCGATTATCGTCGTAGCTACATTGAGCCAGCAGGATGGGAATGTGTCTTTCCTCTCTTAGGGGAGAATAGTTTGAGCTTAGCGATGGAAGTCATAGAGCGTGGTATTCAAGCTATGTTGATCACCATAGACGGAAGTGTTCTCTCTCCAGAATGGTGTGGTCGTTGGTATGACCAAGTATTAATCGAGTCATTACCACGTCATATTGATCCATGTGGAGAAAATGGTGAGTTCCACACATTGGTGACATCAACCCCATCATTTCAAGGACATATAGAACTGACTAAGCTTGAAGTAGAAATAGGGGAGCGATTTAGCCATCAAAGATACCGCGCCAAAGCATTGCCAAAACAAATCTAACCAGTATGATCGCCGAGTCTCTATTCATCAGGTAAGACTCGTGCGAGCATCAAGTAAGAAAAAAGTTCTAGTGTTTGATTCCGGTGTCGGCGGACTGTCAGTTTTCCAAGAAATTCACCAACTCCTTCCACACTTAGACTACTTCTATCTGTTCGATAACGAAGCTTATCCTTACGGCGAACTCGATCAGAATGTGCTTATCTCGCGCGTCAATCAGCTGGTTTCCGCATTGGTGGCAGAGCATCACATCGATATCGTCGTCATTGCGTGCAATACTGCCAGTACAATCGTGCTGCCGTCATTGCGTGGCAACTTATCAGTGCCAGTTGTTGGCGTCGTGCCTGCCATCAAACCGGCTTCCTTACTTGCGACTCAGGGAGTAGGGTTAATCGCAACGCCTGCGACCGTCACTCGTCAATACACTCATGAGCTGATCCGCGATTTTGCGCAAGGTAAGCCAGTTGAACTGCTAGGTTCGACGCGTTTGGTTGATATGGCAGAAGAAAAGCTACGTGGTGATAGTGTTCCTTTGGATGAACTGAAAAGTATCTTATCGCCGCTATGCAATAAAGTAGACGTCGCTGTACTTGGTTGTACACACTTCCCACTAATCAAAAGCGAAATTCAGCAAGTGCTGGGTAGCAACGTCGTTTTGATTGATTCTGGGGAGGCGATAGCGCGCCGGGTTAAAGCATTACTGTCTTGTGGTGAGCTTGAAGAGAAAGAAGAAGGGATAAAACGAATCTTTGCCAGTGCACCTCCTTGGCAAGAAGATGCACTGAACATTTGTCTGGCGAAATTAGGATTTAATCCAGTTCAGATTTATCGCCATCTGGGTGTTTCGGATCGTTAGCAATACGAACTTTAAGTGTTCGCTCCATGTATTCCCTTTCATTTAACTTCGCGATAGCCGGTTCTGCATCAGCAGCGGCCATAACGACAAAACCAAACCCTCTTCTTTTACCTGTGCGTTTATCTTTCATTAAGCGCACAGCAAATACCTGCCCATACTCTGCAAATAAATCACGAACGTGACTCTCATTTGCTTTGTAAGGAAGGTTACCGACATACAGCGTTTTAGTTGAAGGATCAGATTCCGTTGGTTGCATAGATGGTGTTTGGCTAGAAAATGAAAATAGAAAAGCAGTAGCGGCAACACCGATAAGAAAGCTCAAAGCTGGTGGAATAGCGAATTGAGAGAATAGTACTCCCCCAATGACGGCCAGCCCGGCACATAGGATCAGATTTTTTTTAGACGTCATTTTGATTACTACATATAGATAATAAAGAGATCGATTGTCTATTTAACAGAATAGACACATGAATCTTACGTATATGGTTGGTGTTTTTCCAACCAATTGCTGTGATATGTCTCAAATGTGACGAAGAAATATGCAAATTTCGGCGTTTTGATGGATTAATGAACGGTTGAAAG
>NZ_JBICJH010000020.1:0-9565 GCF_043102935.1 Vibrio sp. zbq_1 | reverse complement strand
TTTAGTGGTTAAGGTGGTATGCAGCAGCTTCGGCATTGCGTTGCTCACACCTTAACAGGGCGTTAGGCAAATAAGAAGGATTTTACATGAAGTACGATATTTTCATTTCTCATGCATCAGAAGACAAAGATGATTTTGTCAGACCTTTAGCTATTGCGTTAATAGAAAAAGGTTTCAAAGTTTGGTACGACGAGTTATCACTAGATGTAGGGGATTCGCTTCGCCAATCCATTGACAAAGGTTTAAAAAACTCGCGGTTTGGTTTGGTTATTTTGAGCGAGAAGTTCATTGAGAAAAAATGGACTGAATATGAATTAGATAGCTTTGTTAGCAAAGCTATTTCCAGTGAAGATAAAGTAATTTTGCCTATTTGGCACAAAATTTCTCATGCTGAGGTTGCTGATTTTTCTTTAGCTCTCTCTGATAAAGTGGCTTTGAATAGTTCAATGCCATTAGAGCTCATAGTTGCCAAGCTAGCTAAAGTTGTCGGGAACCCAAGAAGACCAGATCATCCTTTCCCGGATGGTCCGTGGGCAAAAGAACCGTGCCCAGAGTGCGGAAAAGATGCGAATCATATTGGTTATGAAACGACAACTCCCTCGGGTGCGTACGATATCGATTGGGTTGAGTGTCAAGAATGTGGCTACATTAGCGATAAAAATTACGTACAGATTGCCTAACAAGCAATTTAAGAGGGATTCACAACGCTTGGCACTTTTGCTTCTACTTCAAATTTAGTGTTTATGGCACAATGCGTTAGGTTGAGTGGTGGCGTTGTTCACCCCTTAATTGGGCGTTATACACTTATGAAGGAGCAAAATAGAATGTGTGAAATTAAAACGATAGAGCAATTAAAAGGAATTTACGCAGAGCCAAGTGCGAGAGCTAAAAATAAAGTTCTACCTGCTCTGGATGCTCATGCGATTACGCTAATAAATAATTGCCATTTCGCGGTTCTAAGCACCACTGATTCACAAGGCTATGTTGATCTCTCCCCAAAGGGAGGAGAGCCTGGCTTCATTAAAGTTTTAGATGAATCAACAGTATTGCTTCCCGATAGCTCGGGGAATAATCGAATAGATGGCCTTAAAAATATTATCAGTAACCCAAAAGTAGGGCTGTTGTTGATGGTCAATGGTATTGATGAAGTAGTTCGCATCAAAGGAACAGCGAGTATTCGTACTGACTCCAACTTGTTATCCGTTTGTCCTGATGGAAGTAAGTCTCCCAAGGTTGTTATCAAAATAGTGATAGAAAGTATGTATTTTCACTGTGCTAAAGCAGTGATGAGAGGGAAGCTTTGGTCTGATGACTATAAAGTAAATCGTTCAATTCTTCCTTCTTTGGCGCAAATCTTTAAAGATCAACAAAACTTAGAAAGTAACGCGATTAGCCAAGACGAAATGGTTAAGTATTACGAGTCAAGCCTTTAGAGCGTGTATAACAAGGCATTTAAGAGTGATTCACAACGCTTGGCATTTTCAGTTTAAGTTTGGGTTTTGTGTTTACGGGGGTATGGCTAAGTTTCGTGTTAGCGTTGCTCACACCTTAATGCGGCGTTAGCTTTTAAGAGGTAATTATGGAAACAGCAGAGATAGCTGAAAACTTTTGGGGGGATAAGCTTTATCAACAGAGAGCTAGAAAAGCACTCCCGTTCCTAGTACGACAAGCAATAGTCGGCGAAACAATATTCTATTCTGATTTGGCAGAAGAACTTGAAATGCCCAATGCAAGAAATCTCAACTATGTGCTAGGTTGTATTGGAACAACCCTAGAAGAGCTTGCTGAAGAAACTGAAGAAGAAATCCCTCCAATTCAATGTCTAGTCGTAAATAAGGCAACAGAACTTCCTGGCGAAGGGATTGGCTTGTTTATTTCAGACAAGGACTTTAAAAAATTAAGTAAAAAACAAAAGAAAAAAATTGTTGATAGCCAATTAACAAAAATTTATTCATACCCTGATTGGCTATGGGTTCTAGATGAACTCGAAATTGAGTATCCGGATTTTCCGAAGTTACCGGATGCGCCGTTTAAACATCAAGGTGGTGGTGAAGGCGTATTACACAAAGAGTTAAAAGAATACATCGCTAACAACCCAGCGGCACTGGGGTTACCTGATAGTTGCCCAAAAGGTGTAACTGAATTCAAACTACCATCTGGCGACTCTGTTGACGTAATGTTTGTTAACAGGTCGCAAATGGTTGCAGTGGAAGTTAAGTCAAGAATCTCAGATCAAGCCGATATATGTCGTGGCTTATTTCAGTGTGTGAAGTATCAAACAGTAACTGAGGCTATGCTTGGGGTTCAAGGAAAACCACAAAATGTACAAACGTTGCTTGTTCTAGAATCTAGCTTTCCCAAAGAGCTTATCGCAATAAAAAATATGCTAAGTATCAATGTCATGGCAAATATACGTGAGAAAAAAAGCTAACAAACTGTTCAAGAGGGATTCGCAACACGTGGCATTTTTACTATGCGTTGGTTTTAGTGTTTAAGTCTGTATGCAGAGGCTTTGGTATTGCGTTGCTCACCCCTTAACAGGGCGTTATGTTTTTACAGGAGTACTGAGCATCGACATAGATAGCATTTTAGATAAAGGTTTAAGTCAAGAAGAGAACCTTACAGATGTTGAATGGCCTGTTTTTGTGTTGGCATACTTTGAGTCAATAGCAGATATGGAAGGGTGGGATCATTTCTTTACCTACTCAATGAAGTGGTACTCTGCAATGTATGACCTCTTGCGTCGGGCCAATGATTTCAATTCCTTGAGAATATTGCAGGACTACAAAAATCATTTTTCGCAGCTAGGAGTTGAGTTTACAGCTCAAGCAATTGACAACTATCTTACAGAGGCATCAGATGATTATTTCACTAACTGCCCTGATTGGAGAGACAAGTTTAATGATTACTCAGAACAAAGGTGGGAGTTGGTCTCTGAGTACTACAAAAGTATCGGCGTCGAACTCAAAACATAACAAACTGTTTAAGAGTGATTCGCAACGCGTGGCATTTTTACTATGCGTTGGTTTTAGTGTTTAAGGTGGTATGCGGCAGCTTCGGTATTGCGTTGCTCACACCTTAACAGGGCGTTATGTACTTTTTAAGTTCAAAAGTTCTGGGTTTTGAATAATTTCCAATAAGATCAATCTACTGGATTTTATCGATCATGATTTTTATCGAATGAAATTGGGCATGTTTGTCACGAGTTCGCTTATTTTTGAAGCTCCGCGAACACCAATCGCGGAAGGCATAATTTCCTTGAAACGCCATCTCAATCGCTTCTCACTCTGTACTGAAAATTTGGTTGCACAAAAACTTTCTATGTCGCTGTCAATGTCTTTCTTTTGGTGTTGAACGTGCGTGCGCACAGAGGACAGTTAAAGCGTTTTGAGTTTGGGCTTTCACTGTGATTTAAATTCTCAAACATAAGTTTTGTGCATTGAAATGTTGGTAACAAAAGGATTAAAGTCAGGCACATAACAAGCGGCTCAAGAGGGACTGCCAACGCATGGCGTTTCCAGTCCCATTGAGCTGAAGTGATTACGGCTGTTTATTTAGGCTGTGCGGTAGCGTTGTCAGCCCCTTAGCCGGGCGTTAGCTATCTTTTCAAGTTTGGGCACAAAGTCGAATGTATTAAGTAAGAATACGAACTTACTTAGTGCTTTTGGTATTCTTAGTATTGTCGTTTTCCATGCGTGCGTTAATCTCATTGGAGGCAGTATGAATATCAGGTTTTGTGAAAAGTGCGAGAGAGAAACTGAACATACAGAAGCAATTAAGCAGAAACCCTCAAAATATGGGAAGTCAAAAAAAGAACAGTTCAAAGCGTTTCTAGACGGTTTCTTCAGTGGAGCAGCGGCTTCTTTGCCAGAAGGAGCATCATTGGAGTTAACAGACAGGTACATAGTTTGTCTTAAATGTGGTAAACAAACACTAGAAAATCACGGTACAGAATTTCAATAGCTCTCCTCTGTAGACAGAAAGCTAACAAACGGTTTAAGAGTGATTCGCAACGCGTGGCATTTTTACTATGCGTCGCGTTTGGTGTTTAAGGTGGTTTGCGGCAGCTCTTGCATTGCGTTGCTCACACCTTAACAGGGCGTTAGTTGCCAAGGGGAAAACGCAGCTAAAGCAGAATGTTTAGGGCTAATGTTCGTACATTTCTGGCTCGGTTTTGTATTTCAAATTTTAGCCTTTCAGTATTGTGCAAATCAGGCTTTGGTTTTTTGTGGTCGGACTTTCCGTTTCAGAAGCCAGTTCGCTTGTTGAGAGTCAACTCTGTGATATTGTCTTTTCAAATGAGCTTTTTGGTGTTGTTAGGCTGTATTCTACGGCGTTGTATATTCCAAGTGGTTTTCAGTGACAGGCGCTTTGAAACTGCGCCTGATTTGAGTTTCTTAAAACACGTAAAACTAGTGTTGGCAAAGCGGCAATTAACATCAAATCAAAGCCTTAGGTTTGGCAACTAACAAAGCATTCAAGAGGGGTTCACAACGCTTGGCAGTTTTGGTTTGAATCAGCTTTAGTGTTTACGGCACAATAGTTTAGGTTGGGTGGTGGCGTTGTTCACCCCTTAATGCGGCGTTAGGCTTACAGAGGAAACTATGAAAATATTGTATTCAGGCGGTCTACAGGTTCGCTCTCACGATGCACAAGAACGCTTGTTAAATGTTAATACCTTCTTAGAAGGTGAATTTGCTTTCCACAACTTGTATCGAGAAGTTAAAGCAAGCGATTTTCCTATTGCTCAGGATTGCTTTGGCGACCAATTCCTTATTCGAGATAATTTGGTAGTTAAGTTGAATGCTGAAACTGGTGAGATTGATGAATTTGGTTGTACCTGGGAGCAATTTTTGGCTTGGGTAGACGAGGACCCAATTGAAAGATTGAATATTCCAAGCGATTTGGATCTAAAGGTTGGTCAGCTGTTATTTGCTTATCCGCCTTTTTGTACTGTTGAAGGCAGCAATGCATCAATAAAAGCAATTGATGGTATTGAGCTAATCAGCTTTCACGCAGATTTTGCAAGGCAGATAAATGGTAAAAGTTAAGCCTAACAAGGCGTTTAAGGCAGATTCCCAACGCTTGGCATTTTTCATTCCATCGTTGGGTATTGTGTTTACGGTGCAATGGTTTAGGTAAGGTGGTTGGCGTTGCTCACTACTTAACGCGGCGTTAGCTTTTTGGAGGATTAAATGACTATTCATATAGTCTTGGTTTTCGGTATGTTAGGTACTTTATTGCTAGCATTGGATGTGGCTAAATCAAGTATCCTTCGTAGAATTAGTATTATGTTTAGGCTGATGAAACGAGTGCAGTTTAGATTTGATGTGTTTTTCAAAGATGATTTAACTAAAACCGAGCAAACAGTCTTTTCTACAATTAAGGCACTCAGTGTCTATTCATCTCTATTAGGCTATCTACTTTTCTACCCTTTACTTGAAAATGAAAGTGCCCATAAAACTTTTGTGTGGATCATTTTTGGTGTTATCTGTTTTATTGCTTGGTTTTACTTAGTTATAAAAATCGCAGATCATTTTCCATTTCTACTGACGGTAACCAATTGGACTCTGAATGTTGTTCTGTTTGTGTACTTTGTAATGTTTTCATTACTCGGTGTGCTGTTAAAATTAATTATCGGTGTTTGCATTTCTGCTGAGAAAGAGTTTATTGGTACACATCAAGCTCCCCGTTTTTTTGGAGTGCTTCTATTGTTTGTAAGTTTTGCATTGCAATTTTGGGCACAAAGCTAACAAACAATTTAAGAGTGATTCAGCACGCTTGGCATTTTTGGTTTGGGTTAAGTTCGGTGTTTACGGTGGTCAAATTAAGTGTCGTGGTCGCGTGCTTCACACCTTAATTGGGCGTTAGGGCGCAAGGAGTAAAATGATGATTCATCACATAGATCATATTGTTCTCACAGTCTCCGACATAGAAAAATCAGTGGACTTTTATAAACGGGTTTTGTGCATGGAAGAAGTAACTTTTGCCAATGGCCGTAAGGCAGTAACGTTCGGAAATCAAAAGATTAACTTTCAGCTTCTTGGTCAAGAACCACGAAATGTAGCTAATGTTGGTTCAGGTGATGTTTGCTTAATTTCAGATTGGCCGTTGACATCAGTGGTAAATCATTTAGTCAAAGAAAATGTCAAAATCATTGAGGGTCCAGTCGAAAAATCAGGAGCTGTTGGTGCAATCCAATCGGTCTATTTTTTGGATCTTGATAAAAACTTAATAGAAGTCAGCGTGTATCAATAGGCTCTGCGCCCTAACAAACTGTTCAAGAGGGATTCGCAACGCGTGGCATTTTCACTATGCGTTGTTTTTAGTGTTTAAGGTGGTGTGCGGAAGCATCGGTATTGCACTGCTCACCCCTTAACAGGGCGTTAGTTTGCAAGAGGAAAAACGCAGCTATATCGCAAGATCTAGTGGTAAAAGCTCAAAGTCGAAATTGTCGTATCGGCGTTCAAGTTCAGTGTTAACTAGCGTGGTGAAAATCCAAAATTGGCATCGTTTCAACGGTTGATTTGTTCTTTGGTGCGGCGACTTTTGGGTTACCTGAGTTGAACTTTTTTGCTGAAACTCTGCTCGTTGAGTTTGTTGGTACAAAAGCCGATGTACTCGCTGAAATAGCGTTTTCTCTGGTGTGGTAAGTTTATGTGGTTTCAGTGGCTTTGTTGAAAGTCCGCATTGTGAGATTGGTTTTCCAAAAGCGCTTTTTGGTGTTGTTAGTTCGTTTTCTGCGGCGTTGTTTGTTCCACGTAGTTTCATTGAGTAGCCGCTTTGAGACTACGCCTGACTTAAATGCATCAAAGTACATAAGGTTTGTTGTTTTCAAAATTTAAAATAATGTAAAATCAATGCTTTGGGTTTACAAACTAACAAACTGCTCAAGAGGGATTCACAACGCGTGGCATTTTTACTATGCGTTGAATTTAGTGATTAAGGTGGTTTGCTGCGGCTTCGGTATTGCGTTGCTCACCCCTTAGCAGGGCGTTAGTTACCAACGAGGAAAACGCAGCTAAAACAGAGTGTTTAGGTCTAATCGTTCTTGTGCTTTGCTCGATTCTGCACTTCGAACTTCGGGATCTTGGTTCGCGGAAATTGAGCTTCGATCTTTTCCTAGTTTGGTTTGCCGTTTCAGAAGCCGATTTACTTGTTGAAAGTCAGCTTTGTGGCATTGTTTCTCCAAAAGGTCTTTTTGGTGTTGTCAGTTCGTTTTCTACGGCGTTGCGTGTTCCAAGTGGTTTCAGTGACAGGCGCTTTGAAACTGCGCCTGATTAGAGTTTTTAATACACGTAAAGCTAGTGTTGGCAAAGGGCAATTAACTTCAAATCAAAACTTTAGGTTTGGCAACTAACAAAGCATTCAAGAGGGATTCACAACGCTTGGCAGTTTTGGGTTGAATCAGCTTTAGTGTTTGCAGCACAATAGTTTAGGTTGGGTGGTGGCGTTGTTCACCCCTTAATGCGGCGTTATGTGCTTGGAGGAAAAATTGGTAGTGATACGAGAAATGGATATCTCAGATTACCCGCAAGTAATTGAGTTATGGTCAGAAACTGAAGCAATGTTGTTGAGAGATGCTGATTCCAGAGAAAACATAGGCAAGTACCTGGAGCGTAATCCCAACCTAAGTTTTGTCGCACTAGATGGTAACAATGTTGTGGGTGCAATATTGGTCGGCACAGATGGTCGCAGGGGTTATGTCCAACATTTAGCGGTAAATTCAAGTTGTCGTGGTCAAGGTATTGGTGCAGCACTAATATCAAGAGCTGTAGACGCATTATCAGAAATCGGTATAGCCAAAACACACCTTTTCGTAGCCAATGAAAATATCAACGCTCAAGCTTTCTATGAAAAGCTAGGGTGGTTTGCTCGTGATGAGGTGCGCATGTTTTCGTTCAATACGTCGAGCTGTGGCAACGTTTAACAACGCACATAACAAAGCGTTTAAGAGGGATTCACAACGCTTGGCAGTTTTGGTTCAAAGTTTAGCTTAAGTGTTTATGGCACAATGGTTTACGTCGGGTGGCATTGCGTTGTTCACCCCTTAACGCGGCGTTAGTACGGGGTTGGCATCAACGGTAAAAATTTAGGTGTTTGTCTGTTTCGTTTTCTAGCTTTACACCGGATCAAATGTGCCTTTCACGTTCTTTCCGGTGGCACTATATGCGGAGTGCTCGCATTGATTTCACCGTTTACGGTTTCTAACTTTTGGGCTATTTCGTTGGCGCTGTTTCTTTTGTGTTGTTGGCTTTTTAGCCTTCAATTCGGTACTTTGGTGTGGCTGTATTAAATCTGGTGACCGAATCCTTTGCTAATTTGAAACCAGTCAGAATAGGGAAGTTTGGCGTGTTTTTCTTCTAGCCAACTTGCGTTATGAAGTTGAGTTCTAGTTTGGCAGTTGTCCCTTTAGCTTCAGCGTTTTAAGCCACAAGTTTCGTGCGATATTTCAATATCTTGGTGCAGACCAAAAGGTTTTGGAACAGCGTACTAACAAACAATTTAAGAGTGATTCGGCACGCGTGGCATTTTGGGTATGCGTTGGTCTTAGTGGTTAAGGTGGTATGCGGCAGCATTGGTATTGCGTGCCTCACACCTTAATTGGGCGTTAGTTGCCAACGAGAAAAAACGTACCTAAAGCAGAATATTTAGGGCTAATGTTCGTGTGTTTTTGGCTAGGTTTTCGTCTTTCAATTTCTAGTTATTTGGGCTTGTGAAAATCATGCTTTGGCTTCTTGTTTGGTTTGGGTTTTCTGTTTCAGAAGACGCTTTGTTAGTTGAAAGTCAGCTCTGAGGCATTGTCTTTCCAAAAGGTTTGTTCGGTGTTCAAAGTCCGTTTTCTACGGCGTTGTAAATTCCAAGTGGTTTCAGTGAAAGTCGCTTTGAAACTGCGCCTGATTTGAGTTTTTCAAAGCACATAAAACTAGTGTTGGCAAAGCGGCAATCAACTTCAAATCAAAGCCTTGGGTCTGGCAACTAACAAAGCATTCAAGAGGGATTCACAACGCTTGGCAGTATTGGTTTGGATTAGCTTAAGTGTTTACGGCACAATGGTTTAGTTTGGGTGGAATGCGTTGTTCACCCCTTAATGCGGCGTTATATTGATTTTCAAGTCCAGGGATTATAATGGGTGAGTTATTTAACACTCTGATGGTTTGTGCGGTGTTGGCTTCATTGTTTCCGCTTATAAAATCCAGCAAGAGTTTTTATGATGAATGGAATGAAATGGAGAATGAGCATTGGCGTTCTAGAGGGGCTCCACCGTTCGTAGTGTTCCATTTTGGTATGTTCTTATTTGTCCCAATGCTTTTCGGCAAAGATCTGGATCAACTGAATAATAAGAGGTTGATAAAACTTAGGAATGATCTCAGGTACAGCTTTGCTATTTTTTCGCTACTGTTGTTCGCATCCCAGTTAAATCAATAAATTGGTTTTGGTAGCATCAATATAACAAGGCGTTTAAGGCGGATTCACAACGCTTGGCGATCTCAGTTTAAATTGAATTTAGTGTTTAAGGTACAATGGTTTAGGTTTGGTGGTTAGCGTTGTTCACCACTTAACG
>NZ_JBICJH010000001.1:0-5405 GCF_043102935.1 Vibrio sp. zbq_1 | reverse complement strand
TTTGGTGCACTTGCTGAATGGCAAGACACAAACAGAATAGTTCCTCCTTAGCTCAGTTGGTAGAGCGACGGACTGTTAATCCGCAGGTCGCTGGTTCGAGCCCAGCAGGAGGAGCCAATTTAAAAAGCCGCATCACTTGATGCGGCTTTTTTGCATCTGCCCTATTCTCCATTTAAATATTCCTTTGCTTCGCACTTCATTTCCAAACATCACCGAATATTAAATCTCCTCTTCAAAAAACACTTATTTCACGCTAAAAATTTAATCCTCATCATAGTTTCAATACGTGCTTGTAGGCGCAATACCACTTCTTCAATAAGATGCGTCGGCTATTAGATTATTGACATAAGCCATGCTTTGCATAGCAATGACACATTTTGTGAGCCAAATATGAAATTAAAAACTCAAGCCTACTTATTATCCGCGATCATACTGTTAGCTTTGCTAGCCTTGACCGCTACAGGTTTATGGACCTTACGCGTCGCAAGTAACCTCGATAACAAAGCTCGAGTAACTGAGCTATTCAAGAGTGCATACAGCATTCTGACTGAAGTAGAAAAAATGGCAGTTGAAGGCAAGATGCCTGAAGAAGAAGCAAAAGCACTCGCAACACGCCTACTGCGTAACAACATCTACAAAGACAATGAGTACGTTTATGTGGCGGACGAAAATATGATGTTTATTGCCGCGCCACTAGATCCTCAACTACACGGAACCAGTTTCCATGACTTTAAAGATGGCAGCGGTAATAGCGTAGGCCAACTCATCCTAGATGTTTTGGGTCGTAAAACAGGTCAGATTGTTGAATATACCTGGAGCCAAAAACAGGCCGACGGCAGCATTGAAGAAAAACACTCAATAGCAGAAAAAACACCACATTGGGGTTGGGTTGTCGGCACAGGTATTGGCTTTAATGAAGTGAATGCACGTTTTTGGTCGACAGCACAGTGGCAGCTTATGCTGTGTCTGGTTATCGCAGGTTCAATTCTTGGAGGCTTGATCATCTCAATTCGCAAAATGCTCAATCTCTTAGGAGGTGAACCTAACGATGTACGAGAAGCGGTTCAAGCGGTTGCACAAGGTAACATCCAAACTAGCTTTGATACAGTCGCTCCAAAAGGCAGTATCTACCATGCGGTTCAGAATATGAGCCAATCATTGGCAACCATGGTGACTAACCTTGAACAATCGATGCACGCTCTACGCGATGAGCTATCAGCAGTAGAGTCGCGCTCAAATTCCATCGCCGATCTTACCGTTTCTCAGCAGCAATCGACCGCAATGATTGCAACAGCGATGACAGAAATGGCTTCTTCCGCTAACCATGTGGCAAGCTCTGCTAGCGACACAGCACGTAATACCGATGAAGCAGATAAACAAAGTCAGCACACTCAATCACTGATCCACAGTACGGTAGATAACATCCAAGGTCTTGCGACTCAGCTGAATACTGCAAGTAAAGCGGTTGCCGATCTCGATCAAGATGTAAACAACATCGTGAAAGTTCTGGATGTAATCGGGGATATTGCGGAACAAACCAACCTATTAGCCTTGAACGCTGCAATTGAAGCAGCCCGAGCAGGCGAACAAGGACGAGGCTTTGCTGTAGTAGCAGATGAGGTGCGTAATCTTGCAGGTCGAACTCAAGACAGCACAAAAGAGATCCAACACATGATCTCGAATCTTCAAGAAGGCTCTCGCAATGCCATTCATACAATGGAAATCTGTGCGGAAACAAGTGAAAGCACAGTAACTGAATCGATGAATGCATCAGAAGCTCTCCAACAGATCGTTACCGCGCTTGAATCTATCACAGCAATGAGTCAGCAAATTGCGACGGCAGCAGCTGAGCAAACGCAAGTCAGTGATGACATTGCACACCGCATAAATATGATTGAAGAGAGCGGAAGTAAGCTAAATTCAGTGGTAACAGAGAGCCAATCGAGCACCCAAAGTTTGGCCTCTTTGGCAAATGAACTGGAAGGATGGGTGAATAAGTTCTCCGTAAAGCACTAGTTTAAAGTCAATTGTTCACTAAAAAGCACGTTTTCAAACGTGCTTTTTTTGTTTTCGTCGCATTTATTTAGCAAACAAGCTCGTAATTTCTTTCTTAGAAAAGCTTAAAACATGGTGTATCCCTATTTAAAACGCATAAAAACAGCCCACTCCGAGCACATTTTCATCAAACGATATTTTATTTTAATTTTATTGTTGACCTGAAAGCCGAAAAGCCTTTTAATACACCTCGTCGCCCGGATAGCTCAGTCGGTAGAGCAGAGGATTGAAAATCCTCGTGTCGGTGGTTCGATTCCGCCTCCGGGCACCACAATTTAAAATTGTTGGTGTCTAACACGAACAATATAAAGAATAACGGTACGCCGACTTAGCTCAGTAGGTAGAGCAACTGACTTGTAATCAGTAGGTCACCAGTTCGATTCCGGTAGTCGGCACCATTTATTCTTAAAAAGACAATTCCTCCTTAGCTCAGTTGGTAGAGCGACGGACTGTTAATCCGCAGGTCGCTGGTTCGAGCCCAGCAGGAGGAGCCACTTTTAATTAGCAAGCTAATTACTTGTTAATAAAAATGTGCCGACTTAGCTCAGTAGGTAGAGCAACTGACTTGTAATCAGTAGGTCACCAGTTCGATTCCGGTAGTCGGCACCACTTATTAAAATTTGTTCCTCCTTAGCTCAGTCGGTAGAGCGACGGACTGTTAATCCGCAGGTCACTGGTTCAAGTCCAGTAGGGGGAGCCATATTAGAAGAAGCCGCATCACTTGATGCGGCTTTTTTGCATCTGGAAGAAATACACCCTTATCTCTTCTTTGCTCTATAAACAAAAAAGCCAGGTTTAGAAACCCAGCTTTCTCTTTTGCACTCTCATCCAAAGCTCAGCTTAAACCACCAAGACAAATGTATTTCGTCTCTAGGTATTCATCGAGCCCTTGTTTCGCGCCTTCACGCCCAACACCTGACTCTTTAATACCACCAAATGGCGCAACTTCTGTCGAGATGATACCTTCGTTCACACCAACCATCCCGTATTCCAAGCCTTCACTGAACTTGATAATTCGTTTAAGGCTATCGGTATAGAAATAACAAGCTAAGCCATACTCGGTATCATTGGCCATTGCTAACACTTGTTCATCATCTTCAAATGTTAATACGGGTAATACTGGCCCAAACAACTCTTGCTGCACGATAGCCATACCTTGATCGACATTATCCAAAATTACAGGCTCCATAAAGCGCCCTGCGAGCTTTTGAGGACGGTTAGCAATTGTAGCCCCCTCTTGTAACGCCTGATCAATAACAGCCTCCAGACGATGCTTAGAAGCCATGGTGATCACTGGCCCAACTGTCACACCAGACTCCAAACCATTCCCAACATTTAGCTCCGTCATTTTCGCGAGTACTTTTTCCATAAAGCGCTCTTTGGCATTTTGATGTACATATAAACGATTTGTACACACGCACGTTTGTCCTGCATTGCGGAACTTAGACGCGATAAGCCCATCAGCAGCTGATTCCAAATCAGCATCCTCAAAAACAATAAACGGAGCGTTACCTCCAAGTTCCATCGATACCGCTTTAACAGTTTCACTAGCCTGCTTCATCAAAATTTTGCCGACGCGAGTCGAACCCGTAAATGAAATCTTCTTGATCCTAGGATCCATCGATAACACCTGACCAAACTCAGCAGCCTGTTCAGAAATAACAACAGGTAAAAGCGGCTTAGGGATACCAGCCTGATACGCAAGTTCAACAACCGCTAGTGCGGTCAGAGGGGTCAACTCCGACGGTTTGATGATCATCCCACACCCAGCAGCTAACGCAGGTGCCGCTTTTCGTGTGATCATAGCAATAGGGAAATTCCACGGTGTAATCGCAGCACACACGCCTACAGGCTGTTTAATTGTAGATAAACGTCTATCTACAGCAGGAGCTGGGATAACTTCGCCATATGCTCGCTTAGCCTCTTCTGCAAACCACTCTACAAAAGATGCCCCGTAGCTCACTTCCCCGCGGCTTTCAGACAATGGCTTGCCCTGTTCCAATGTAATAATGGTCGCTATATCTTCAGCGTGCTCCATCAACAATTGATGCCAGTTTTTCAAACAGCTAGAGCGCTCTTTCGCACTCAACTTAGCCCATCGAACTTGTTCAGCCGAACACGCTTCAATGAGGCAATCCAACTCTTCAATTGAACTCGGTTTCAAGCGAATTAACTCTTGCTCAGTTGCAGGGTTGATGACCACAACTCCATCGTCGGAAGCCCATTGTTTAAATACTTCTTTTAAGGTTTCATTTTTTATTTGTTGCATCACCAAACTAACTCCTACAAGAACTCCTTTTAGGGTAATCCTTCTAGTAGAAATCAGCAAAGCAAACAAAGTTTTCTGACAGTGTTGACATTAACAAGCGAAAAAGCCGTGAGTATAAGGACTAGGAATGGATCACATAGCAAGCCAGTTCGAAAATTCAAAGATTGCATAAATGCGAGACTCATTTAATAACTTCGAGTCTCAACATGATGATATGGCAACGAAATACTAACTAAACTGAAGCTAGACTCAAGACACGAATAAAAACCAAAGCTTTTAGGCTAGGACTAAATGAATCAACAAAGTCATAAAGCTTATTCTTCTTAAGCAAACCAAAATGAGTCAAATTAGTTTGTATATGCCTAGAATACAGATAAGCAAAGACAGGCGCTTGTAGATGAGAGAGCATCGCTATTGCGAATTAGGATTTCGTATCAACGGCCGGACTACAAGGGTTGGCATTAGTACCAGAGCATTGAAACGGAATTCGTTTCTCTGAAGGGGAAAATGACTTGGCCTTAAACGACGAAAGCCTTGCTATTTCTAGCAAGGCTTTCTAAATAAGTGGCGGAGCGGACGGGACTCGAACCCGCGACCCCCGGCGTGACAGGCCGGTATTCTAACCAACTGAACTACCGCTCCGCACTGGTTAGACTCTGGAGTCTAAATAAGAACCTGGCGATGTTCTACTCTCACATGGGGAAGCCCCACACTACCATCGACGCTACTTCGTTTCACTTCTGAGTTCGGAATGGAAATCAGGTGGGTCCAAAGTGCTATGGTCGCCAAGTAAGATTCTTTACATTTTGTTTTAGGCTTTAATTTAAAACATAAAACAAATAATAAATGGTGCTGATACCCAGAATCGAACTGGGGACCTCATCCTTACCAAGGATGCGCTCTACCGACTGAGCCATATCAGCACATTATTTGGTGTCCGTGAGGACTAAAAAAGCCCGCTTTTACAAACGGGCTCTCTTAACTTTTGTCTTCGCCTTTTTAAAAAGGAAAAAACTAAATTAAAGCCTGGCGATGTCCTACTCTCACATGGGGAAACCCCACACTACCATCGGCGCTATTT
>NZ_JBICJH010000019.1:0-9241 GCF_043102935.1 Vibrio sp. zbq_1 | reverse complement strand
CATCCTCGCAATTTGGCGGTAGGTTGTCAGAAGCTCTACGGCTCAAACAAAAAGTGGAAAAAGCGGTATGGTTATCATAAGCGCTCTCTATCAGAGACAGCCATGCATCGAGTGAAACAGTTGTTAGGTGGGAAATTAAGCCTAAGAAATTACAACGCTCAGGTTGGCGAGACTTACGCAATGATCAAAGCGCTGAACAAGCTTACGGGGCTAGGTATGCCTGAAACTCAGTATGTTGTTTAAAAATGAAGCATTATGGGCTGGTATGCCTTTTCTCTGAATTAAGCAACAAAGCCCAGAGAAATTGCCAATAATCCGCTAGCTTACGACGTTCTGAAGAACTTTCTCTTGTCTGAAGGCCGTAGTATTGCCAGACACGAGACTTATAAGAAAATCTTAGAGGTTTTTTAACGGTAGATTTAGTTATAAGTTTCGATTTGAGTTGA
This sequence comes from Vibrio sp. zbq_1, assembly GCF_043102935.1. Taxonomy (NCBI): domain Bacteria; kingdom Pseudomonadati; phylum Pseudomonadota; class Gammaproteobacteria; order Vibrionales; family Vibrionaceae; genus Vibrio; species Vibrio sp. zbq_1. Next base: position 8,795 of record NZ_JBICJH010000019.1, on the reverse strand, counting down.
AATTTATTTCAGGGTACAAGTATTTCTAAGGATGGTTTGCATGTTATGCTGAAAAAGTGCATAACATGAATCTAACACAACTGGTTGAAGATGGAAGTTTTTGTCCATTTTCTTGAATCTCTGTAACAGTGATAAGCAGAGCCTGATTATGCTTTTGGATACTAAAAGTTATTAATAGGGTGAAAGTTAGTCCGTCGATGTCAAATTAAAAATGTCCAAAACCTTTCTAACCTAAGAGTCAGGATACATATATCTTGTCATAAATTGACCTATTTGGGGTAATGTTAAAGTGGGTACGATACTGATGACAATTCACTCAATTGCTTAAAATCATGATTTCGTAATCGGACTTTGAAAAATGAGCATTTTGATAAGCTCTAACAGCCGTACAGTTGTCTTTGTGAACATATAGGCGCAGCTCTAAGCCTTTTTGTACTTTCATTTCATGTTTTACCGCATCCAAAAGCAATGACATACGACCCTTGCCTCGCTGTGATTTGGATAAGAACATGCTTTGAATCCACCAGTAATAACCAGCGTTCCAGTCGCTCCATTCCCGAACCGCAGAGACACTCCCTACGGGAGTATCGTTCTCATCAACTAAAACCCAATAGGTAGCAATTGAAGGGTCACGCAGCGCAACCAGAATGCCCTTTTCAAGTGTTTCTGGGATCTTAATACTCCCCTCAGCCTCTCTTGCTTCTTCAGAAGTGAAGTTAACAAGGTAGGGTAAGTCATCTAAAACGGCTTTTCTTACTTTCATCATAGCCCTCAAATTTATCAGTGGTTTCTAAAGGTTATCAAAGAATAATTGCTTAGAACATACACGGTATGTCCGTTGTGACTAGGTGAGCATGGTAAGAGCGCCGCTTAGAAAATAGCGTTTAAGCATAGCCATCTAAATTCAGAAACGAAGGAATTTTCACGCCAATTAACTACCAATAATATGGATTGTCGATAGCGGGTAAGCATGTTGGTTTTCCCTCAATGTTAGGGAGCGCTTTACTGACTAAAGATTGTGCAATCCAACCTTCAGGGTAGGACAAGTCTAGCGGAGCTTGAATTATGTCCTGACTGATTGGAGCGAATCCTGTTTTTGAGTAAAAGTTGATATCCCCGTAAGTAATGGCAACGGTGATGCCTTTTTCTTTCAGTGTCGCTAACCCAAACTTGATCAATCCTTGACCTACACCTTGCCCATGACACTCTGTTGCAACGGCCACGGGGGCTAAAAGGAATATGTTTTCACCATTTGGAAACGATAGGCGAGAGAAAATGATGCTACCGATAATGCGTTCACTTTCATCTTGAGCAATAAACACATAAAGATCCTCATCTTTGGTTGGTAAAGTGAGAAAGTCTTCCACGAGTTTCGCAATTAATGCACCTTCTTCTTTACCCTCTGAATCCGAAAATGTGTTATTGAACAGTGTAATGATTTCTTGAGCTTGTTCTTGTTTGTACAAAGCGTATTTCATATATCTATCTCTAGTTTGCAATTTTTAAAATAAAGTACTGATAGGTAAAATCTTTTGCAGCACTGCGCTCGTAAATCGAAATCTCTTTGTTAATGTCCAATAACACTTGGGACGCAGGCATAGCAGCTTGTAATTCCTTAACTCGGTCTTGCAGAGGTTGCCAGTAGTTTTGCCATGCATCGACGCCTAATGAAAAGTGTTCGATCACGTCGTAGCCATGCTTTTTGAACAGAGCTAGCCGTTTAGGTATCGATTGAATGTCTGGGTAGTCTGCCAGCCAAAACTGTTTTGTCTCTTCGTCGGGAGAGTCAGTGAGCCAAACCAAATCACTCACCATCAACACGCCATTGTCTTTCAACAGAGGCTTCCATTGTTTTAGTGCGTTCTCCATTCCCATAATGTAGACGCAGCCTTCCGCCCAAATGGCATCAAAACTCTTTGCCTGAAATGGCAGTTCCGTCATGGAGGCACAAACAGGAGAAATCCGCTCATGTAACTGTGCATTTTGGATTTTTTTATTGAGCTGTTCGATGGCAATAGGCTCATTATCCACGGCGGTAATGTGCGCGGTACTGTTATCGGCTAGCAGTAATGTTGAGGTGCCAGTGCCGCAACCAATGTATAAAATATCGGTCATTGTCTGAGGAGACATTAATGAAATCGCTTTTAAAGAGTCCTTGTGACTCCCTGGCCCCCATCTTTCTAATGTTGCAAAGACCGTCATAAAGTCTTTCATGTAACTCTCGTGTTCGTTCATATCTTTTGATAGCCACTTCAATCGGAGCGCTTCTTTTTCACTGTAACCCTGCGTACTTAACCAGTTTAAGTAAGCGCTAGGCGCACTTTGACTCAGGGAATGGTGTAACTCTCTTTGTGGACGTTCCCCAAGTAACGCCAGTAGCAACTCACGAGCGTGGATTTTTTTATCAATTTCATGGTTGAGTTGCGTCAGCCGATTTTCCAATAAGCTTCTACTTAACTTCGCGTCCAAGCATTGTTCGCACTCTTTCAATGAGAGTCCTGCGCTTTGAAGTTGCTGAATCAATAACAGTCGCTGCAAATCGTTTTCGCTGTAATAGCGATATCCATTGTCAAGACGCTGGCCGTTAATCAGCCCTAACTTCTCGTAATAGAGTAAGGTGGTGCGAGAGATACCCACCTTCGTCGCCAGTTCAGAAATCAAATACATGTGCGATTTGACCCAGTGTTCTTAGTATTTGGATAGTATGAACTGTAGAGTAGTAGACAGGTCAAGTAGACTTGTTCGAATTTTTCACCAACAGTGGCAGAAGTGAGATGATGGTGGTGAGGACTGCGGATGATTTTGAGATACTAGTCGGTAGCTAGTAGCCAGTTTTCAATACCAGAACTTATTTATGAATAGCTAAATTAGCAAACTCCCTAAAACAGAATTGTCCATCTTCGAGCTAATTGGTGTAGCTAGCTCAGAGCTGCCACAAAGTTAGATAACGCGCAATTGAACGTAATTTCAATCATCGCAGTTTGTATTACCTTTCCTAATGTATAGAACTCTAACTACTGTGGCCAAAATTGCTAAGCCGCTAAAGGTAAGATTCGATGCAATTAAAAATAGTGATTGCTATTGCAACAACTCTAAGCTTGTTTGCTACAATTTTAGCCTTGTGCATCGACAAGGAGGGGGCCTGTACGTTAATTAACGTTGTAGGATTTGCTATTCATCTTTCCTGGCTTAAGAGGACCAGATCCCTTTGGGTTGCAAATAAAGAGCACATCATTACCAATCATTTTTTCAATGGGCTCGTGTTGGTGACCAGCTATCCAAACTTTAGCCCTATTAATAATGTCATCACTTAAATTGGCATGATAGAAAGGGGCGTATCGGCTATTCGCGTCTGACTCTCTAGCAAATGAAGCTTTGTTGGGTAGGTGGTGAGACACAACGATATCTACCTTTTCAGGCATATTATCGATGAAGGCATGGTGCATTTCATCGACCAATCTATTGTTCAAGAAATTCATATCGTTCATTAGTAGTTCGTAATTGTATTGCTCTTCTTTATTCAAAGAGAGTAGCGGAAACCACAATGTCCCACCGTAGATCTTGGTGCCATCAATCTCGACCATTTCGTTATCCAAGAAGTATAGGTTTGGCGTTTCGTCTGCATGTTTTTTTAAGCGAGGGATCGGTGAATGCTTTATGGCAGAAGCGTATGGTATGTTTGTCACTGACTCTTTGCATTTGTTTGAATACCACTCGTGATTACCACTGATTAAAACAACATTTTTAAAGTGTGTACAAAGGATACGCTTAATATAAGAGACTCCGTGTAGTGCATTAGACACGTCACCCGCAATAATAAGGGTGGCATCTTTGTCGAAGTCAATCCATGTATCACGTCTGATGTTATTGATATCTAGGTGTAGGTCGCTTACTGGAATGAACTTCATGTGTACCTCGCTATAAACCTTACTGATTACAGCGATTGATAATACACAATAATCATTGGTTGTCGTTTAACTGTTGCCAAAACTATTAAGCCCGATTGTAAAACAGCTTATTTCATACATTATCTCTACCCAAAAACTTGCTAGGACTCGACTGTACCTAGAGGGGAAAGCTAACTGAAACCTGACTGTGTTGTGATTATCGACGATAAATGAAGCTGTTCTTTGCATCCTCTTAAATCGTTCAGTAACAAGCGTCATCTACTCGACATCAACGTACCAGATTGACTTCGCCTAGCACGAAGCTCCCCCTTTACGTACGACAACTAGGAAGAAATTCTTCTCAGTTGCTTTTCAACTCACTAGTTTTCCTTAGTAATTGCTCCCCCCACTCACCGCTTTACCCCGAGGTAAGATGCCACCCTTTCCCATAGCTCTGCCTGGTTTACATAATCACACTTCTGTTCGAGACTTCGGGCTATTCTATCTCTAGCTAGGTTACCCAAGTTGACTATGCCTACTACCAGATTTCTGTTCGTCAAAGCTATGTTTTGCCATTTGCTTCCTTCAGATTCCACCTCACGATGGACACCCTTGCATAGGCTAACGTTTCCTGCTCGACAAGGCACGTAGAGGACTTTCACCTCCTAGGTTGACACCATGCTCGGCGCACTAGAAAACTACAGAGCAAAGCTCTGTAGTCTAGATAACTCTGCGCCAATAGAATAAATAGATGGGTGTAACTGTTAAAATCAAACTGAGCTGGTGGGAAATAGGCGCTCAAGGGCTTCTAGTAAGATCAATACCAATTTAAATCGTCGGAAGAACAGTGGCTATGATAAAGAGGTATACATCACATCAAAGCGTATCGTAGCGGCTTTCTTTCACAGAAACGCACCCACTGATTTCTAACGTATCGATATTTTGGTTTAGCGTTTCAATAAGTAGAAACAAGACTTGTTCGAACTTTTCGCTGGGTAGTTTATTGCGAAATAGCTCAGTGGTGGCAACATCACTAAACTGCTTTTTGAATAAAAAAATTCGTCGGCGGAGGTGTTTGTTTAAGTGTAGGGCTTCTGGGGTTAATCCGAGCTGGTCTACCGTGCTTATCTGCTGATTTAGCTTGAGCAAATCCAACTGAAACTCCAGTAATGTAACTTGTTCTTCTAGTTTCAGGGAATTCTGTTTTTGCCTTTCAAGTAAGTCATAGAGATGGTTTACCTGTGATGTAAGACGTGGTCTCTGTAACGTGGTCAAGTTCATTCCGTCAACCTTAAAGCCCCAAAAATGGGGCGTTGTTAACAACATTAGCGGATTAGAGGTGCGAATCGATTGAGTCCTTTTTTTGCAAGATAGAAATCAACGTATTGCCAGAAGGTAAATGTATCAAGAGGCAACTGATCATCGTCTTCAATACCGAGCACCGATGCATCTCCCGTAGCCTCAAACTCATCGATTTGCTCATCAGAAGCCTTGTGATAGCAGTTCTGAGCCAGTTCATTAATAATGTCTGTTTCGCTATAACCATTAAATTTGGCTACTTCATTTGCCGTAACATCCATTCCGCAAGTTAGACCTAGAGGATGAGGTTCTGGGTTCGAGAGGAGAGCATCCAATAGAGATTGATCTACAAACGTTCCAGCATCATGCCAGAGGTGGATGTCCCTGATAGTAAAAATCAGCCAGTAGCATGAGTTTATTGCTACTTCCCAACCAAGTAAGTTAAGCTCTCGCACGATTTGTTTTCTATCTTGATCAGATAATGGCATTCCTAAAATCTGTTGCACGACGGTCTCCTGCAATTTAAATTTAGGGTCAACCTGTTCTCTTGCTGCGTCCTTATAATCAGGCGAATTACAATAGGTAACTAGAACAAGCTTGGCTACTTGTTTCATCGTCAGCGAATCTTGAGGTGTGTATCTTCGATTAATCGCCATGAGAATTCCTCTTATTGGTTTTGCTGGTTTTGCTGATATCAAAACACCTCATCCAATATCTAGGGAGATGTTTAATAACTCATCGGGGGATAATTTGGGGCAGTTATACCAATAGCCCCAAAAATAGTCTCACCATTTTGACTACAATTCAGGTCACTCGGCCTCGAATTCTAAGTAACCAAGTTGTGCAAGAAGATCTTCAGTCACATCAGTTGGTTGGCTAGCGCCTTGCGCCCGAATCCAAATGCGAATGGTGTCTCCCAAGCTTTTGCGACTGTCACTTTTATCTGATGCGAATTCTTGGTGGAGATCAAATGGCGCTAATGCGTGATTCAAACAACCAAGAATATCTGCTTTTGAGTTGAGTCTGCCTTCTTGGTGATAATGCTCTGTAAAAGCTCGCACAATCGAGGTTTCTACCAACGCAGACGGAAACCAATCGACTGCATATTTATAAGAAATTATCCAATTGGGGCCATTCACCCAACTAATTGACCGATCACTGGAAGAAAATGCCCCCTCCGAAGCCATCGCTAGTTTGTCGGTTAATCCAGCCATGCATGAACTAACGATTAGTCCTTTAATTTTTTTTCCATGCTCACGGATAAGCTCGGTAGTTTTGTTGATGGTAGCATCGGCAATACGCTTGCCATCTCCATGCCCACCGATATACAGAATCTTTATATCCTCACGAGTATCAACGAGATGTTCTAGCGCTTTCTCAAGCGATTTGTTGTCGTAATAATTACAGTTGTAGATATTCAGTTGTGGCTTGTCAGTGCTATCGTTAACCAGCTTTTTCACTCCTTCAAAGAACGGAATGCAACTGGCTTGGTCATGGTTAGTTTTAAAGGAAAACCAAGGGGCCTCGGCAACTAAAAGTGCGACGTTTTTACTCATTTTTTCTCGTTGTATTTGGTAGTTCAAAATGTATCTGACTAATTGCATGCAAACTTATCTATATAACATTTTAAAAACTATGTATATATTTTTATCAAAGCTTCTGGATGGGAGATCTGACTCCATCGTTTAGAACAATTGACTGACTAACGAGGCAGAACAGTGTTCACTCTTGATAGAAGATGCACAAAGCAAAGCTTTGTAGGGGATAACTATGTATATGTACATGGCATTGATAATAAGATCTGATTAAACTGGCGGAGAATAGGCACTCAAATAATCCCAAAAAGCAGTGAGGAATTATAAGGTCTATCAATAATACTGTTCTCTTAAACTTATATCTAAAATCGCCATTAATTTTTTGTTTTTTGTTTTTTGTTTTTTTAATCTGAAAAAAATAAGTTATGTTTGAACACTGTTCTGAAAATTTTAGTCCTGAGTTTAACCTTTATATCCCCCACAACAATACAAATCGATCGGCAGGATGAAGGCTTTCTAGAAGCAGAAAACAGCTACAGATAACCAGAAAATTATTGAATTACAAAGCGAAATTTTTTGATGCACGAAAAACCACATTGCAGACGAAGCAGACAAACCTCTCTGCACGAAAGTTTGCTCTACGTGCGAACAAATAAAAAAGTGTCACACGAAGCACTAAAACTGTCTTTTGCGACACAGCAATTGCGCTCTACGACAACGGAAAAAAATCAACAAGAGCAAATTTTGCTCATTTGTTTTTAATTTTTCGGTCTTGCTCCTTATATTAAAGCTATAACCGTTATAATAGTTATAACAGTCATAATAGTTATAACATATTTTTTTGAGGGAATGTAGCTTTATTTAGGTCCCAAAGAATAGTAACTCATAATAAAAATAGAAATTTCATTCTTATTTAAAAAATAAAAGTTTAAGGAGCTAAATAAAAATATTTTTTCACGAAAAATCATGCTGCTTGCCAGCATGAATACATTTAGTTTTTTACCTATTTAACAATCAAATTATTATAGTTGACCTTCTAGTGCTAAATGATCTTACTCTTCAATTTGTATACGGCAGCTCTTGACACACCGAGTCTTTTCGCAATCTCATTCATCGTGATGGAAGGATCGTTATCTCTTTCTATTAATAGCTGTTTCAACTGCTCACGCTTAGCTGTGTTAGTATTGGTGCCTTGTTTCGCTCCGCTTAGAACGGGGAAATTATTAACTAGCGTAAACGCTTCATATCTGCGTAAACAATTTAAGAGTGTCAAAGATTTTTGTATGTTGTTAGAGCTATCTAGCCATATATACGCATCTTTTATTTTCCATAAGTTTGCCTCTATTTCCCCTCCAAGCAATCTAGCAACATCAACAATCCATTTATCGTAACAAGAGGCCGAGTCGCCAGTAGCACAAACCTGCTTGTAAGCATGGGGGTAATGCTCGCGTGAAAATGTAAGTACAGCTTCGGAATAGCTTTGCCAATCAGCTTTATCTCGATCAAGTTTGAGTAGTTCAGACATAATCAATCTCGGTTCTATTGAGAATAAATTAAGCCAACGGAAAAAAATTCTTGCATCCAGGTTTTCTTTGCCTTGTTTATGGTCTTCTAGCTTACTTTGCGCATCTTCATCATCACTATGGCGATAGACGGCAGAAATCAATCTTCTTATGGCTTTCTTATATGCTAAAGCACTCTTAGAAGAATGATGATCGCGACAATAGTATGGAGACTGATTCACTCGTTTGTAGCAAAGCGCACAGAAAGGTAAAGCCAAAGTAGTGTGTTTTTTTTGAGTATTGTCAGATGACGGCCTTTGAGGTGTCAATCCCTTCGCTTTAACGAGCATTTGCTCAATCACATCGACATATTCGATGACTAAAATATCTTGATTTTGAAGTGTTGGTTTTTTCTCATCACTCATATTTTTAGTTCTAAAGTCGATGAGCTTATCTATTGTGCTGGATACCCCCCCGCAGAAACGTACAAATTCTTTAATCGTATCAGGCTCCTTACCTGTAAACGTTTTTAAAAACGGAATGTACAGAAGGAGTACCTTTGATACTGTTCG
>NZ_JBICJH010000018.1:0-676 GCF_043102935.1 Vibrio sp. zbq_1 | reverse complement strand
CCTTCTCGTGGCGGGATGAGCGGAACTGCTCGCTTGATTCGTATAGCTTCATGGCAGCTTCTTGTGTCATAAGCTCCATCACCTGATACTTCAATGATTTTACGACGTGTCTGCTTAAGTAAGTTGGGAAGCACTTCAGCATCGGTTACGTTAGAGAAACTCAGTTCTGCTGCGACTATTTCGTGAGTGCTGGTATCTACTGCAATATGCAGTTTACGCCAAACTCTACGCTTCCCGTCAGTACCATGCTTCTTAACCTTCCATTCACCTTCGCCATAAACCTTGAGACCAGTGGAATCAATGGCTAGATGTTGTATCGCTCCTCTGGTTTTAGTTTTAAATGAAACATCAACTTCCTTAGCTCGACGACTTATGCAGGTGTAATGCGGACAAAATAGCGGGATATTAGCCAGTTTAAATACGGAGTCTAGAAAACCTTGCAGCGCTCTCAATGGCATAGAGAATACTCGTTTCACCATTAATGCAGTCGTAATGGCTAAATCACTGAATTGGCGTGGTCTACCACGCTTGCCTTGTTTGCTTTGCTTCCACTCAGCTATCGCTTCCTCATCAACCCAAAAGGTCAGTGAACCACGATTAATTAAGGCTTTATTGTACTGCTTCCAGTTGGTTGTTTTGTAACGAGGTTTAGGCATTAGGCTACGACGATTAATGG
>NZ_JBICJH010000017.1:0-4311 GCF_043102935.1 Vibrio sp. zbq_1 | reverse complement strand
GCATTTTCATCATGCGTTGGTTTAAGTGATTAAGGTGGTATGCGGGAGCTTCGGCATTGTGTTGCTCACACCTTTACAGGGCGTTATGCGTACTAATTAACAAGGAAAAATTAAATTTGAAAGGAAACTGTTTGTGTGGAGAGGTTTCGTTTGAGTTGTCAGGCGAATTGCCACCCATCTATCAATGCCATTGTCCTTTGTGTCGCAAGGTATCGGGTTCTTCATCAAATTCAGCGTTGATAGTTGAAGCATCAAATTTTAAGTGGCGTTCCGGCGAACATCAAATTAGGTCATTTTCTACGAGCTCAGGTTTTAAATCTGAGTTTTGCTGTCAATGCGGTAGCCCAGTACCGAATATCAGTTCAAGCGGTGATTCATATTGGGTGCCAGCTGGTCTGCTGTCCGAGCCCGTGGATACAAAAGTTTCTGCTCATGTTTATGTTGGCTCTCACGCTAGTTGGGACGTGGGTTTTATAAATGACGGTATACCGAAATTTGATACGATGCCAACTGAGAAAGATTGGTTAAAAATATGCAGGTAACGCACGCATAACAAAGCGTTCAAGAGGGATTCTCAACGCTTGGCAGTTTTGGTTCAAAGTTTAGCTTTTGTGATTATGGCACAATGGTTTGCGTCAGGTGGTGGCGTTGTTCACCCCTTAACGCGGCGTTATATGCCTCAAGGTAGTAATCAATCATGATCGGTAAAATCAACGTTATCAGTGTTTATTTCTCGTGGTTTTTTCTAGCGTTAACAATTATAGTTTTTGCTTTCGCTATGCTTAATTTCCATGGTAGTGAAAATGCAATTGTTGTTTGTTTTTCGGTGTACATATTTTTTGCATTTGTTCATCTTATTTTAGCGTGTTTTGTGCAGTGTCCCCACTGTAATAAATGCATAACTATTCAAGGTTTTAATGAGCCGCATCCAATGTCTGATGGGAGTTGGTCAAAAACTGTCATAAAGTGGTTTAGTGGTTATGTTCGCTGTATTCATTGTGGTAACGGTGTAAAAACGAACTGCATATAACAAACGCTTTAAGACGGATTCGCAACGCTCGGCGGTTTTGGTCTGAGTTAGCATTTGTGTTTACGGCTTAATTATTGAGTGTTGTGGTAGCGTTGCTCACCACTTAAGCGGGCGTTAGCAATATAATAGGAAACCGATATGTCAGGAATCACAGACCTAGACGAATTATTGCGTTCGATGAGTCCAAAACTAATGGAATCAAAGTTCGTATTTTGTACAGTTTCTGGTGTGCTAGCAGACTATGTTGACCTAAATCCAGTTGCCACGCTTATTGAATCTGAGGGTTTAACTTTGGTTCTAGAGAAATCAGCGGTAGAAAAGGCAGGTTTGTCGTTTAATGGTACATATAGTCAAATAACTCTGACGGTGCACTCCAGTTTGGAAGCTGTAGGTCTTACAGCAGCAGTGGCTAGCAAGTTAGCATCAAAGGGTATTAGTGCTAATGTCATTGCAGCTTATTATCACGACCATATCTTTGTTCAAAGTGGTAAAGCTGAAGCGGCAGTTTCTGTATTAGAAGAGTTCAGTGCATAGGGTTAAGCCATATTGCTAACAAAGCATTTAAGACGGATTCCCAACGCTCGGCATTTTTGGTTTACTTTGAATTTAGTGTTTACGGTACAATACTTTAAGTGCAGTGGTCTGCGTTGCTCACCACTTAATGCGGCGTTAGTTTGCAAGAGGAAAAACGCAGCTATATCGCAAGATCTAGTGGTAAAAGTTCAAAGACAAAGTTGTGGTTTTGGATATCAAATTCAGTGTTAACGACCTCGGTTAAAATCCAAAATTGGAATCTTTTCAAGGGTTGATTTGTTCTTTGGTGTTGCGACTTTTGGGTTCACTGAGTCGAACTTTTTTGCTGAAAATCTACTCGTTGAGTTTGTTGGTACAAAAACCGATTTACTCGCTGAAATGATGTTTTCTCTGGTGTCGTAAGTTCTCGTGGTTTCAGTGACTTTGTTGAAAGTCCGCACTGTGAGATTGGTTTTCTAAAAGCGCTTTTTGGTGTTGTGAGTCCGTTTTCTGCGGCGTTGTTTGCTCCAAGTAGTTTCATTGAGTAGCCGCTTTGAGACTAAGCCTGACTTAAATGCATCAATGTGCGTATGGTTTGTTGTTTGCAAAGTTTAAAATAACGTAAAATCAACGCTTTGGGTTTGCAAACTAACAAACTGCTCAAGAGGGATTCACAACGCGTGGCATTTTTACTATGCGTTGATTTTAGTAATTAAGGTGGTATGCGGCGGCATCGGTATTGCGTTGCTCACCCCTTAGCAGGGCGTTAGGCAATTAATCGAGAACTTTAACTATGGTTGAAATACTAGAGCAAATTAAAAATAATCATCCCGATACGATCTGGATTGATGGTAAAGATGGTTCTGGAAAAAGCTACTTAGCTAAACAACTTGGTGAACAGCTAGAAATTCCGGTTCTTAGTGTTGATGATTTCCTTGTTCGTCAACAAGGCTTCTATGTTTCGAGTGTGAAATTTGACCAATTACGCGACACTATTAATCAATCAAGTAAGCCAGTCATCATCGAGGGGGTCTGCTTACTAAAAGTAAGAGAAAACCTTGGTATTGAAGGCGGATTGGATATTTATGTAAAAAGAATGAGTCCGATGGGTTATTGGGCTGACGCGGATGAATGCGACCTTAAGGTGGCACCCGACGAGTTTATTCAAAGCCAACTAGAGACTCTAGAGCGTGCTGCAACCATCGACTTTATGGGGATTGAAAGCAGTGGCGAGCCAATTGAATTTCCACCGTTAGCTAGAGAATTAATTGAGTACCACTATTCGTATCAACCGCACAAAAAATCCGATATTACTTATTGCCGGATCGATGAATAAATTGCCTAACAAACTGTTTAAGAGTGATTCGCAACGCGTGGCATTTTTACTATGCGTTGGTTTTGGTGTTTAAGGTGGTATGCAGAGGCTTCGGTATTGCGTTGCTCACACCTTAACAGGGCGTTATGTGAATGGAGCTAATCTTGAAAATATCACTCGTAAAAAGTGGTGGAATTGAGGCGTATGAAGCTTCAATTAATGCACATCTAAACTCAGTTTTTGCTCAAGATTCTGCAGTCAATTTTAACCACGAATTAGTTTGTGCAGTTCTCATTGAGGACGACAGTCAGATTGTTGCTACCGGCTTTGCTTATAGCCGGTTAATGTCGCAGGGCTCTGTCAACTTCAAAGCGGGCATAGTTGGCGGTATAGCAGTTGCACCAAATAAGCGTGGTTTGGGTTTGGCCAAACTTGTCGTAAAAGAACTGGATAAATACTTGGTGTCTTTTGGTGTAACTCATTCTTTTCTTTTCGCTTATGAGCCAGATGTATATCGAAGTTCAGGGTATTCAGAGTTAATTTGTCCTATTCATTACTACGATATACAGCAGAAAAATTGGAACGAGTTTGTCTACCGTGGAGGCATGGTTAAGACTTACAATGTTGGTGACGCTCTAAGCAATCAAGTCATTGAGTTTAATGGTTGTGTATATTGAGCGTACTGGAAAAATTCACATAACAAGGCGTTCAAGAGGGATTCATGCCGCGTGGCATTTTTGGTATGCGGTGAGTTTTGGTGGTGAAAGTGGTCTGCGGAAAGCTGGTTTATGCGGCATTCACCCCTTAACGCAGCGTTAGCCGTCAAGGAGTAATAATTGAGTAGTATATTCGCGTTTAAGTGTTCTTCCTGTGAGGAGATTCATGAGGGCTCGCCCAGTTTTGGATTCAGAGCGCCTGATCCTTACCTCGAGCAGCCAGAAGAAGTACAAAATGAAGGTAAGCTAGGCTCAGACTTGTGCTACTACAAAGATGAAGATGGTTACCATTACTTTATCAGAGTAATCTTTGAAATACCGATTATTGGAGTAGAAGACCCTTTTATGTGGGGTGTTTGGGTGTCTCTCAGTGAGTCTAGCTATAACCATTACGTAGAAACGTATGAACAACCAGATATCAACCGAACCTACTTTGGGTGGTTGTGCAATTATTTACCTTACTATGAGACTACGTATGCTTTGGCCACTGATGTACATCCACGACTAGATGGTGCTCGTCCCTTTATCGTACTTCATGAAACTGACCATGAATTACATGAAGATTTTATGAAAGGTATTGAAATAAGCAAAGCTCAGAAAATCGCTGAACTTTGCATGCACGGCTAACAATCAATTTAAGAGTGATTCCCCACGCTCGGCATTTTTGGTTTGGGTTTAGTTAAGTGTTTACGCTGTCCAAATTGAGTGTAGTGGTAGCGTGGCTCACACCTTAATTG
>NZ_JBICJH010000016.1:0-4042 GCF_043102935.1 Vibrio sp. zbq_1 | reverse complement strand
TGAGATGAACTAGAAAAGGACATTTTCAAATACTCCGAAACCTAATTTAATTTTGGTACTAACGCCCTGTTAAGGTGTGAGCAACGCAATACCGAAGCTCCCGCATACCACCTTAAACACTAAACGCAACGCATAGTGAAAATGCCAAGCGTTGCGAATCACTCTTAAACAGTTTGTTAGCCGCTCATTCCCAAAGGTTATTGCTTGCTCAATAGGAACTTACGCAAGTCTCTCTCAGCACGCATAACAAACAGAATAAATACTTTTTCGCCGTCTTGTTTATAGAAAACGCGGCACGGATTAACTACAACTTCACGATAGCTTAGGTGTTCTAGTTCAGGCGGAATGCGACCCGATTCAGGGAAAGCCTCTAAGCGCTCGACTTTAGAAAAGATCGTTTGAACCAATTGTTTTGCAGCTACGATATTTTCAAGTGCGATGTATTCAGCGATATCATTGAGGTCGGATAGCGCTGGCTCAGTCCAGATTATTTCAGCCATTTTGACATTTTGTCCTTGGCTTCATAGTGACTCACCACTTTACCGTCCGCTAATGCACGTTCACCTCGTGCAATCCCCTCCAGAATCGCCAAACGATTTTGCATAAACTCGTAATCATCAACATCAACCAGATATGCCGATGGCTTACCATGTTCGGTAATTAACACTGGTTCTTTAGTGTCGTGGAGATCGGCAAGGATTTTTGTTGCTTGACGTTTGAGTGATGTAACTAGTTCTACTTTCATGAGAGCTGCTCCAAAGGAATACTATAGTGATACTATTCTATCACTTTGAGTATAGCAAGCTCCATGACGGCTAACGCCTTGTTAAGGTGTGAGGCACGCAATACCGAAGCTGCCGCATACCACCTTAACCACTAAAACTAACGCATAGCAAAAATGCCACGCGTGCCGAATCACTCTTGAACAATTTGTTATGTGGCGAACTCAAGATGTGAGCAAATCGAATGATGAACCCCCAACTGTTTGATACGCCGTCACTTGTTTTTTATGCGCCTACTTGGTTGTTATGTGCGATGAAAATTAAAATTGAAAAGAAAATAGTAAGCCCGAACAGTGATATTTTACCTTTATGTTCTTGTGATTTAGTTTTATCAGGGAACCTACCAAGCGTGAGTAGTAACAAAGTTACTTTATCCAGAAAATAACATACAAACTCAACGAATACGTCGACCACTAGAAAGCCAATAACCTTATTAATCGTTCTAGAAACTGGTGTCAAAATTTCTTCTAAGATATCGGATATCACTCTTTCCTCCATAGACACATAACGCCGCGTTAAGTAGTGAGCAACGCTGACCACCAAACCTAAACCATTGTGCCGTAAACACTAAATTCAAAGCAAACCGAAAATGCCGAGCGTTGCGAATCTGTCTTAAACGCTTTGTTATGTGAATTTTTCATGCGCCCAAAAAAGGCAAATGTTTACGCTGCTGATAGGTTAAAGCTAACTCTATACAGGACTTGATTGCTGTCTCAGGTAACGGTTTCGACAGGGACAGAACTATTGCTCTGTTTCCCTGAAACACCAGTTCTTCACCATACAATTCTCGAAATGTATCAACTAGCTTAGTTTGGCAATTAAAGAACAGGTAATAATTATTAGGAGATTTCAGCTTCCAGTCCATTCTTAGAGGACTGCCTGTTTTTACACTATAGCTAGGTTCACCCCACTTTAGACTTTCATCGACTTCACCCAGATCCAAGTCAGATGCGATTTGAAAGACTAGATTTCGTAGTTCCTCAAGCCTAATACGAGCATTTTCCGGATATTCATCGAAGCGTTCTTTGGCTACCTTGTTCACTGGAACCTCCTATTCACATAACGCCAAATTAAGTAGTGAGCAACGCCACCACCTAGCCTAAACCATTGTGCCGTAAACATTAAAGCCGATTCAAACCGAAAATGCCAAGCGTTGCGAATCTGCTTGAATTTATTGTTAGTTTTTACTATTTCCACTGAGTTCAGCAATAACTTCACCTGGCGTGACAACACGTGTTAGCAAGTGAGTTATGGCTGGGCCGTCAATTGGTTCAAGAGCATAAACTGGTTTGCCGAGACCTAAAGCATAACCAATATCCATTGCTACACTTTTTCCGACGTAACCACCAAAATTTAGAATATAGGTAATGTCGGCTTCTCTAATGCGCTGTAAGCAACCATCAATACCATTAGCTTGAAGAGGCTCAGAAATAGTAGTTTCAATACCTGCATTGACCAACGTTTCTCGTATAGCCTGCATCTTTTCTAGATTCTTGAAACTACCAGCAACATAGACAGATTTACTCATACAACTTCCCTATTTTTGCGTAAATTTTGATGTAAACACTAACGCCCTGTTAAGGTGTGAGCAACGCAATACTGAAGCCCCTGCATACCACCTTAAACACTAAACGCCACGCATAGCAAAAATGCCAAGCGTTGCGAATCACTCTTAAACAGATTGTTATACGAAAAATATAACAATTGGGCTAAAAAGAAGTCCAATCCCCCAAACCATAAGGATTGTATATAATCCCAGTGATTGCACGGGACGGTCTTCGAAATCTAGCACCTTATCTAGATAATAAAATAGGCTTTTGTTTCTCTCATTTAGCTTTAGCAATACAATCGATATCATAAACATAAGTGATAGCATACTACTCAGGTATGCAGAACTAAAAATAATAACATACGCAATCCTTTGGGAAATTTGCGTTTGTTCACTTGACATAGCAATTTCTTCTGGATAAAGGAAAGTAGACTCTGAGCCCATAATGCCTGTTCCGAATGCAGTTAGTAAGCACAACCCAGCTATAAGAATGAATAAAACTCCAGATACAATCAGATCACTAAAATGAAGAAATAATATTTGCCGCATGCTTTCAACACGAGTCGATATCTTGAGTATTGTGCGGGACACCCAGACTGAAACAAAATCTCCTATACCATTGACGACTAGCACAAAAGTTATTGTTGGCAACGCTGTCTGAGAAAATTGTTCAAACAAGAAAAATGGATTGCTAAATACGTAAAGCACATACTTCTCTAGTCCGATGATAAAAACTTCAGTTAGAAAAATTAAAACACTCACATAAATTGTAGAAAGTAATAATGAGGCTACAAAGCATCTTATCGTGAGTTGCTTAGGGCCATATATTAAGTTGAATAAGCCATTTAGTATATGGGTCAATGAAATTGCAAAGCTGCCATTGCGTAGAGTATGAACCTTTGTTTTTATATTTTGTTCAACATTCTTGTTAATCGTCTCGGAAATATACTTAGTGATACTCCATATCGAAGCAGAGACCACCATCAAAAAAGTAATATATGCTGTCATACAAGCCTCCTTTTCGTATAACGCCGCGTTAAGTAGTGAGCAACGCTACCACTGAACCTCAACTATGGCACCGTAAACACAAAACTTAACCAAAACCAAAAATGCCACGCGTTGCGAATCTGCCTTAAACGCTTTGTTAAATTACTAACCAACCGATAGTTGCCATCAACAAGACTATTACAACACTCTGACCAATGATGATTCTATCCCTTATTAGACCTAACTTTCTTTCTAATGAGTACAATCTAGCATCCAACGCAGAAAAGTCATTGTGGGATAACTTGGTATTTAGGTTACTCTTTAACTCTCGATTTTCATCAGTAGCTTGGTCAGCATGATTCGCAATCAAACCGCCGCCAGCACCTGCTGTTGCAAATATCGCAATATCACCAATTATCTTGTGTTGCATTGTCAACTCACTCGGAATTACTACTATTTGAACTCCTCCCATAAAGAAGTAATGGAACCCAGCCCCAAATATAATCAGAAGTAGCCCCTTTTGAATCCGTGAATCTTGGTAATCCACAATGATAAAGAATGGCAATAAGAAAGCGGTAAATAACGCTGGAATTGTGAAGAAGGTATAATTATACAAGATGGAGGCGGGATATATAACCACACCGCAAAGAACTGAAAAAGCGAGTAATTTCTTTTGAAAACCATCTAATTTACTAAACATTGAAACTAAATCTACCCTTGTAAT